>JAJYVX010000224.1 GCA_021791795.1 Actinomycetes bacterium
GCGGATCGTGTCGCCGATCCCTTCCGCCAAGAGGGTGGCGATGCCGGCGGTCGCCTTGAGCAGGCCGCCCGGCGGCGGGCCTGCTTCGGTGACACCGAGGTGGAGCGGGTGGTCGAAGGTCTCGGAGGCGAGCCTGTAGGCCTCGATCATGAGGGGGACGTTCGACGCCTTGACGGAGATCTTCACGTCCTCGAAGCCGACCTCGTCGAAGTAGGCGAGCTCCATTCGGGCGCTCTCGACGAGAGCCTCGGGCGTGGCCCCACCGAAGCGCTTGTAGAGGTCGGGGTGCAGGGAGCCCGCATTGACGCCGATCCGGATGGGGACCCCGCGATCGCGCGCCTCGGACGCCACGAGCTTGATCTCCTCGGGCTTGCGCAGGTTGCCGGGATTGAGCCGGAGACCGTGCACGCCGGCCTCGAGGGCTGCGAGGGCCATCTCGTGGTGGAAGTGCACGTCCGCGACGATCGGGACAGGCGAGCGCGGGACGATCCGGGCGAGGCCCTCTGCGGCCGCCTGCTCGTTGCAGGTGCAGCGGACGATGTCGGCACCGGCCGCCGCGAGGGCGTATATCTGGGTGAGCGTCGCCTCGGCGTCGGCCGTCTTCGTGACGGTCATGGACTGGACGCTCACGGGTGCGTCGCCGCCGACAGCGATGTTGCCAACCATGATCTGGCGGGTCCGCCGGCGCTGTGCGGTAGAAATCGCTGGTCGAGCCATGCGGACAGACTACTGGCGGAGCCCCTCCCGGCTGCGGGCGGCATCCGGCCGCGGTCGTCCTGCCGGCTGGGTGCCGAGGCTCTGTCAGACTCGGCTGATGAGCCAGGTGCAGATGCCCGGCGGGAGTGTGGGCACGCCGTCGGAGCACGAGCTCGACGAGGTCTTCGACGTAGGCGCCCGCGCGTTCGGCCATCGCGAGCCCGATGCCGTCGTCGATTGCTGGCGGCAGTCGACCATCCTCGACCGGATCGTCGTCTCTCGGGACGACACCGGCGAGATCGTGGGATCGGCGATCTCGATCCCCACGAACATGACCGTGCCGGGCGGTTGCCGGCTGCCGACAGCGGCGATCGTCGGAGTGGCGGTCGTCCCCACGCATCGTCGCCGCGGTCACCTGCGCGCGATGATGAGCTACCAGCTCGGCGACCTCCACGCGCGGGGCGACCACCTTGCGACGCTGTATGCAAGCGAGGCCTCGATCTACGGGCGCTTCGGTTACGGACCGGCGACCTTCGGCGCCCGCTATCGGATAGCCCGACGCGGCGTGCGCATTCGCGAACCTCTCGGCGACCGAGCCTTCAACGGGTCGGTCCGGATGGTGGGGGTCGAGCTGGCCCGCGAGGCCTTCCCGGCTCTCCTGGCCGAACTCGTGCAGAGGCGGGCGGGCGAAGTGGATGCCCTGCCCAACGAGTGGATGGACATCGAGGGCACCGGGAACGAGGTGGACGCGCAGCAGCGCTTCTTCGCCGTCTACGAAGAGGAGGGCAGGATCGACGGCGCGCTGTCCTACCGGGTCGGCCCGACGGACAAGGGCGAGCCTTGGCCGCCCCGCGCGGTCTTCGTAGAGCGCCTCGTGACGCTCTCAGACCCCTCGTACGGGGCGCTCTGGCGTTTCGTACTCGGGATCGACCTCGTGGAGGAGATAAGGACCCAGCGCCTACCCCTAGACGAACCCGTCCGCTTCATGCTCGAGGATCATCGTCAGATGAGGGTGGTGGCCTACGGCGAGAAGACGTGGCTGCGCCTCGTCGACGTCGGCGCCTGCCTGGCTTCCCGGCGCTACGACGACGAGGGATCGCTCCTACTCGAGGTGGAGGACGCCTTCTGCCCTTGGAACACCGGGCTCTATCGTCTCGAGGCGATACAGGATCTCCCGGCGGGAGGCGAGCCGGCGAGCTCGCCTGACGGGGCAGTGCTCGCGGGAGGAGCCGACGGATTCGCCGCCTCCGTGGAACGTCTCGACGAGGTGGCCCTGGGCCGCGCCGTGCCCGATGTCAGGCTCGACGTCGAGAGCCTTGCGAGCATCTACCTCGGCGGCCTCCCGGTGTCTGCCCTGGCACGAGCAGGAAGGATCCGCGCCAGCTCCGAGCGCTCCCTCGTGCGGGCGGAGCGGATGTTCCGTACCCGCGAGAAGCCGTTCTGTTCGTCGCAGTTCTGAGAGGCTTGCGGCTGACGAGGGCTCAGGCTCGCGCGAGGCGTATCGACTGAGCTTGGGCGTGTAGGTCTTTGATCATCTCCGCCAAGTGCTCGTGGCACGTGAAGACGATCACCTGGTGGCGGGCAGCCGTGACCACCAGGTCTCCTATGACCGCCTCGGTCCGCTCGCGGTCGAAGTTGACGAGCACGTCGTCGAGGACGACGGGAAGGGCGGCGGAGCGTTCGGCGAACTCCTCGGCGAGACCGAGGCGCAAGCTCAGGTAGAGCTGCTCGACGGTGCCACGGCTCAGGTCTGTGGCTTCCACGGTCTCACCGGACGCGCTCCGGACCCGCATCGACGGACGGCTCGAGTCTGTCGGGTCGAGGCTCACTCTCGCGTAACGGCCACTGGTGATGCGGGCGAAGTGCTCGCTCGCTCTGCGTATCACCTCCGGCTGGCGCTCCGACTCGTGGCGTTCGAGCGTCGAGGTGATGAGGTGTCGAGCGAGCCCGATGGTCATGTACTCGCTCAAGGCGGCGTCCAGCTCGTGCTCGAGCCTCGCCTCCTCACTCTCGAGCTCGGCGATACGGTCGGACTGAAGGAGCTCCTCGCGCCGCCGGCGGAGAGCCTCGTGGCGGCGGACGACGTCCTCCTCGCCATCGCGCAGTGCGGCGAGCTGCTCGCTGATGCGCCGGAGGCGAGCCTCCCACTCGAGGACGGCTCCCTCCGCGAGCCGCCGTCGTAGAGCCTCCGAGCGTGATCCCGCGCCGAGCGAGCGCTCGACATCGGCCTGCGTCCTCGTGACCGTCGCCTCCAGGTCCTCTCGCCGCTGCCGCCTGCTCCGGTACTCGGCGAGACGCCGATCGAGGTCCTCCAGCCAAGCCTGCCGGTCGTCGGTCGAGGAGGGCAGATCTTCCTCGAGGTCGTTCGCCAGCTGACCGAGGATCGTCTCGAAGGCGGCGAGCTCCGCACCGACGTCCTCGAGAGCTCGTTCGACGCGCTGGTTGGCGGAGAGGTCCTTCCGCACGGCCGAGGCCCCTTCGAGAGCCGAAGCGGCCACCTCGAAACTGCTGGCCGGCGGGATGGCCGCCTCTTGTTTCCAGAGGCGGAATCGACGCTCGACGCCGAGCAGCTCCTCCTCGATCTCGTGGACGAAATCGCTCGTTGAGCGCGCCCGTCGAGTGGCCTCGGCATGGCTGCGGGCCGCATCGTCGAGCTCGAGGCGGCGGGCATGGTCCCGCTCGGTCCGATCGACCTCGATCTCGACGTCGCTCGGGGTCGGATGGCGAGGTAGACCAAGCGACACCGAGAGCTCGGCGACACGCGTGTCCAGCTGTTCCAGCTGAGCCCAGTAGCGCTCGGCGCCCGGGCGCGATGAGTCGGGGCGGTCGGGTGAGACGGTCGAATCGGGCCCACTGCCTGAGTCTTCGCGACCGGGCTCGTCTCCGCGACCGGGCGCACCCGCCGAGTTACGGGCCGAAGCCGGGTCGGTCCCGGCACGGCCAGAGGTCCCCGCCGGCGGCCTCTCACCGGCCGACGCCGGGAGGGAGCGCCGGAATGCCACGACGGCGCCGGCGACGGCGACGAACGCGCCGAGACCGGCGAGGCCTGCGCAGAGACCGACGGGGAGGCGTGCCGCTCCTGCGATCGCAGCGACCAGAAGTACGAGGATTCCGAGCGCCACAAGCGCGATTCCGGGCGCGGCGGAGGTCCGCCCGGGGAGACTGGCCGCCCGCTGTTCCTCGAGCTGTGCGAGCGAGCGGATGCTCTGGGAGTCGGCGAGACGCCGCCGGAGCTCGCGCAGGGCGGAGAGCCGGGCATCAAGCTCGTCTGCCGGCGGCGGGACGATGCCTGCCCGTGCTTCCAGCTCGGCCAGGTTGGCCGCGGCGCGCGCGGCTTCCGTCGCAGCCGAAGCGGCTGCGGGCCGGGCATCGCCGAGACGCGCCCCGAGCGAGCGATGCGAGCTCGCCAGCTGGTTCAGGGTGTCGCGCATCGCCATGTCGTGCCTGACGGCGAGCGCCTGCTCGGCGGTGGCCTCCGGCCAGAGCGATCCGAGCGCGTGGGTGATGCGCTCCGCCAAGCCGTCCATCTGTCGCTTTAGGTCCTGCCTCTGCCCGAGCCGGGTCCTGTAACCGGAGAAGGCGTTGGCGGCCTTGCGTATGTCCGCCTCGCACTCGAGCAGTCGCTTGGCGGTGACGTCGAGCGGAGGCATGTCGGCGAGCTGGTCGGCCG
>JAJYVX010000225.1 GCA_021791795.1 Actinomycetes bacterium
ATGAAGCTCCTCGACGCACGACGTTGGTGAACGACGAAACCACGACGGCTGGATGCACTCGAAAACCAGCGTCGAACACGCCAAGTGCACCAGGCGACGCGAACCTCTGAAGCTTGCCCTCCGAGCAACCCTCAGCTCGGCAGTGTTCCCGCGGCGCCGACGAAGGCATTCGCTCTTCGCGCCGGACACGAGCCGCAGGTCATCGTTCGCCAGTCGGCACGCACGATGGCCATCAGGACTTCGACGCACCTATGCTGCGTAAGGCAGTCGACCCCACTGCATACGGCACGGGGTTGACCTGCATACGGCGAGGGTGATCGCCGTCGCGGCCATCGCACCGACAATCGACGAAGGACCCGAGTCGGCTCAGGCCGGAGACCAGCAACTTCGTCGCGTCCGCAACGGCGAAGCCGCTCATTCACAGGACGCCGAGGTGACATCCTTCGTTCGCGGATGTCCGCACCTCAGCTCACGCGAAAGCCGTGGTCGGCGAGCCTGCATTATGCAGCCGCCATGGCGCTGCCCTACTCAAGCTGGGCCACGGGTTTACCGTTGTCGATAATCGGCGGCGTGCATTGGCAATGCTGGGTCGCCTTGACCCGCCCGAGACACCCGGATGCCTTGGCTGTCTCGGGCACCCTGGATCTGGTCGAGCCGGTCGAGCACCTCGTCGATCAGAACCTTGAGCTCATCTGCGGTCCGGTCGTCCAATCCCGTAGCCGTGATTGCCTCGAGCCGGCGCGCCAGTGACCTGAGTTCGAGCCATCGGCCCTGGGCGCCGTGCGCACGCTCGGGGGCGCGAAGCGCGGCTGCCGTCCCACTGGTGGCGGCGCCTCCAAAGGCGACGATGATGACGATCAGGCGAGCCACACCGTGAAGCGATTGCGAGAGTGCGGTCACCAGGCCGGCGGCGGCCGAGCCGATCGCGGCGGCAACTGCGAGACGCCCGCCCAGACGACCGAGGCGGTGCGTTGCCTTCCCTTGCTGTCTTTCCTCCTCTTGCACTTTCTTCACGAGCTCGCTTAGCTGCTGAGTCAGCGCCGCCTTCTCGCCTGCCGAGGGCTCAATCACGAGTCCATCGTAGGATCGGAGTTTCGCCGACGCCGGGGATGCCTCGTCCTGGTCACAGAGGTATGCCAGACTCTTTCGAGGTACGCAGAGGGAAGGGGGCGAGTCAGCCGACAATCCAACTCGTCGCAGGTTGATTCTCACTCATGATGCCACCTACGACGTGGAGATCCTACCGCCAGTGAGAATCTCACTCCTCACAAGTGTGTCGGCGCAGCTCACGCCACTGGGGAGTTGTCGCAGTCCTTAGAGCTCGGGAGCTCGACCGTGACGTTGAGGTACGGGTCCCGTAGGTCATCCACTGCTGGTCCCCCGGCAACGATTGGTAATCCGCGATGATGATGTGGAGGTGGCGCTTAGGAGGGGCAGGTTGCCGGAGGCTCAGACGATCGAGGTACTGGTCCTTGTCAAGGCGGCACCGGTGATGACCCAGAACCTCGACGAGACCATGTGTGTGGCTGGCGTCCGCGTCGATGGGGACGCCCGAGAGTGGATCCGTCTGCACCCGGTTCCGTTTCGCGACCTGGCCGACGATAGCAAGTTCGCCAAGTACCAGGTGGTCAAGGTGCGGGTCATCCGCCACCACACCGATAGACGTCCGGAGACCTGGACCCCCGTGCACGGCACGATCGTGCGCGGCGAATCGATCAGCTCGGACCGTCGGTGGGCCGCCAGGCGTCCGTTCATCGATGCCCTCGGAGAGCAGACCATGTGTGAGCTCGTCGAACGCAACCGAGGTGGCTCCGGGCCGGGCGTACTGTCACTCTCCGTCGTGCGGCCACTCGATCCTCCGAAGCTTGTCATCGCCGAGCGGGACCCCGAGCAGGTTAAGAAGTGGCAGGACCGGGCGACGGCGGCGGCAGGCAGACCCAGCCTCTTCGACGACCCCGACAAGCCGAAGCCACCCTTCGAAGTGATCCCCTGGCGGTTCAGCTATCGCTACCGCTGCCAGGAGGGGCAGTGCTCCGGACATGAACAAACGATCGTCGACTGGGGGGCGGCCCCGCTGTGGCGGCATGTCCGACGACGAGCGGATTGGCGCGACGCCATGGTCCAGAAGTTCGAGCACCAGATGTGGCAGGGGCGCGACTCCGTGCTCTTCGTGGGGAACATGGAGCAGTACCCCTGGAACTTCCTCGTCCTTGGCGTGTTCTGGCCCCCCGAGGGCGCCGTACAGAGGGTATTTGACCTTTGACCGGCCGACTTGTCCTTCTAGCCGTCCTCGGCAACCATCGTCAGGTGCCAAGTCGGATCTACAGCGTCGGCTACGAGGGCTTGGAGGTGCGCGGCCTCATCGACAGCCTGTCCTCAGCCGGGGTCTCCCTGCTCGTCGATGTGCGGCTCAACCCCGTTAGTCGGAAACCCGGCTGGTCAAAGAAGGCGCTGAAGGCCGAATTAGAAGCCGCGGGCATCGAGTACCGACACGAGGCGGCGCTCGGCAATCCCCCCGATAATCGTGACTCGTTCCGCCGAGGGGATGGCGAGGAGGGTCGTCGACGGATGCGCGAGATCCTCGACAATGGCTCCGGGGCGGCCCTGCAACGTCTCGTGGACGAGGCACGCGAGCAGCGGATCGTCGTGTTGTGCGTCGAACGCGGCGCGCAACAATGCCACCGTCAGGTCATCACCGACATGGCCCAGGAGATTGACCCCAGCATCGAGATCCTCCAGATCCTCTGACACCCGCGAGCAGAGCAACCAATCTGGAACAAAAGATCATTCTTGTTAATCAACGGGCTGGCCGCACCAGCTCTCAGTCAGATGTAAATCACGTCCTGGATTATCGGCACCGACCCATCTGACGAAGTCAAAATGACGCCCGGATCAGAAAGGTTCATACTCAAGGTCGCGCTAGCCGTGCCGCCGTGAAGTGGCCTCAGGATCTCCGAAAGAGCTAACGCCCCGGCACTTGCACCGACGAACGCTGTGCCAGCAGACTTTCCGGCGATCTCGACAACACCGCATCGTGCGTCCCCCTCCGTACGGCCTTCGTCGGTCACTTGGCGGCGTACCTCCTCCTCGTATGGTCGGGCGAGACCCTCGGGCGATTGGCGGCCCGTCGTGAGGAACACCTCATCGCTCCGACGGACACTTGGAAACGAGTGGAGCAAGATATCCAGAAATCCGGGGTCGCCCGAACCCAGACCGACGTCAACGACGTTGCGAAACCCTGCACCGTCGAGGAGCCGCCTCGACTCGTGGTTGTCAAATCCCGAGCGCGCCGTCGCCGGATCCGATGACGAGCGGTGGATCATCTTATCGAACCGCTTCTCGATGATGGCCGTCGAGAAACCGAGAGCGTCGAGCGCGGCGGCACAACGCCGAGTCTTACGCTCGTCAATGTCTTCGGGACGAGCCAACAACGAGGTGGAAAGGTTCGACTCGTCGAGTCGATCGACGTCCTGGAGGACGACATGGGCAGCGTCACCCGCTGGATACGGAAGGAACCCGAGTAGCCAGCAGTAGGCCTGACCAAGATGCCCGAGCCCGAGCAACCACAGCGATCGCGGCAGACGGCTCAAGGGTGGTCCGCTCGATTCAGCCTCCTTCCAATCCGACCCCGGCCTCCACAGCGCGATTCCCGCCGATCGGCGACCGGCGAGTTCGTTGCCGATGGCTCGCTGGAAGCACTCCGAGACAGCGATCGAACCAGCCAGGGCTCCGGCGAGGGGCATCACTCCTGCGTCGTCCAGTCGCTCATCTGGTGAGCCGACCACCCCGCCACTCCATCCAGACCACGTCGCATGAAGGACCGGCGTACCTCCCACAGGCCCCTGAACATCTCCGATCACGATCGTCGGCCGAAACACCGGGAGCGTTGTGACCACGGTGCCGCCGAACGAACGCACGGCCGCCGAGACACGAGACCCCCCTCCCCATGACTGCGCAAGCATCGGATCGCCACTGAGCCGGACATGCACGCCGCCCCGAAACGCTCGGATCCCTGCATTGATAACCGTCAGCAGCGCGGCGGACGCACTCGGGTTGCACTCGACCCCCGGGCCAACCCACACCTGGAGGACGAGCCGATCCAAGAAATCGTTAGCTTCCGCGAACGACTTGGCGCGTCCGCTGTCGATGAGGAGCTTCGTGGTCCGACTCATCGTACGAGCGCTCCAGGCCGTCATGCCCACCGCCCGATGTATAAGTACCTGGCCGCCAGTCGGCCGTGGTAGCTCCGCCAACCATCGGTACCCTGATAGTGGTGGACCCCGACTTCCTGGCTCGCAACCTCGCCCTCCGCGTAGTTCGGCACGATCAGGGCTACATGACCCGCTCGGCTCAGCA
>JAJYVX010000226.1 GCA_021791795.1 Actinomycetes bacterium
GTGCTCGATGCTCTCCTCTTCGAGGTGAAAGGAGCACTGCAGGTTGAAGATGGCGCGCCCATGCTGGATCGCCACCACCCTCCGGGTAAGAAACGATCGCCCGTCGCGGATCCGGTCCACCTCGTAGAGGATCGGGGCGGCGGGGTCGCCCGGGCGGAGGAAGTAGCTGTGGAGCGAGTGGACCTGGCCCCGGTCGACCGTTCGCCCGGCCGCCACCAGGGCTTGGGCGGCGACCTGACCGCCGAAGACCCGCTGGCGATCCTCGTCGGTGTTGGCCCCGCGGAAGATGTTCACCTCGATCGGTTCGATGTCGAGGAGATCGAGTAGGCCTTGGAGGGCTTCAGTCACAGATCAGAAGATAGACTTCGGCCATGCCCGGGTTGACGAGTCGCGTCTCCGATCTGCGAAACCGCCCTCACACAAAGCGCCTCATGAAGTTCGCTGCCGTCTCGGTCATCTCGACCGTCGTGACGCAGACGGTGCTCTTTCTCACCTACGACGTGATCACCCTCTCGTCGGCCATGGTCTGCAACGTCATCGCGACCTCGGTCGCGACGGTGCCTGCGTACTGGCTGAACCGGACCTGGACCTGGGGAAAGAGGGGCAAGTCGAGTGCCCTCCGCGAGATCGCTCCGTTCTGGATCATCTCTTTCGTGGGCCTCGTCCTCTCGACCGTTGCGGTCGGCATCGCCGCCCACAACGCCGACCAGATCTCGCACCTGCACGTCGTGCGGACGCTCTTTGTCCAGTTCGCCAACCTCTTCACCTACGGCCTCATCTGGGTCGGCCGCTACACGGTCTTCAACAAGTTCCTCTTCGGCGAGGGCACCTTGCGCGGTGACCAGCGCATCGTCGCCGCGCCGGAGGCGATCCACTTTGCCGGGGGCCACGCCGACGGGAACGGGCTCGCCGAGGCGGCACCGGTGCCGCTGCCCGTCGACCAGGGCGAGAACGGCGACGGGAGCGCCTCCGGCCCCGGTATCCAGGCGGCCTCCCGTTGAGGCGGGCCTGAGCGCCGGCCCATAGAGGACCGCTCGCCATGGCCAGCCTCGACGACGCCCTCTCGCGGCTCGAGCCCGTCGACGCCGACGCGGCCGAGGCGGCCGCGCACCGGCAGGCGTCGTTCACGAAGCCGGACGGCTCGCTCGGGGCGCTCGAGGCCCTCGGCAGCCGGCTCGCGGCGGTCGCCGGCCGCTGCCCGCCGCCCGTGCCGGCCCACCCGGTGGTGGCGGTCTTCGCCGGTGACCACGGCGTCTTCTCCGAGGGCGTCTCACCGTGGCCCGAAGGGGCCACCGCCGAGATGGTGGCGAACGTCCTCAAGGGCGGAGCGGCCATCAACGTGATCGCCCGGCAGGTGGGAGCCGCCGTCGTCGTCGTCGACGCCGGGATGGTGACGACGGTGCCCGATCCGGGCGATGCTTCCACCGACGGGGACGGCGAGACACGCCGGGGTCGCCTCGTGGCCGCCAAGGTCCGGGCGGGGACGGCGAACCTCGTCGTAGAGCCGGCCCTCTCGCTCGAGGAGGCGCGCCGGTCGATCCAAGTCGGCCTCTCGATCGCCGACCGCCTCGTCGACCAGGGCTCCGACCTGCTCGTGACCGGGGAGATGGGAGCGGGGAACACGACCCCGGCGGCGGCGATCGTCGCGGCGGTGACCGGATGGCCGGCCCGGGCGGTCACCGGACGCGGATCGGGCATCTCCGACGAGATGCTCGACAAGAAGATCGCCGTCGTCGAGTCCGGCCTCGAGCGGGTGGCGGCCGCTCACTCGGTCGCGACGACGGCGCTCTCGAGCCTCGACGGCGACGTGCTGTTGTCCGAGCTCGGAGGGCTCGAGATCGGAGCGGTCGCCGGCGTCGTGATCGGCGGCGCCCTCCGCCGGGTGCCCGTCGTCGTGGACGGCCTCGGCTCGCTCGCCGGAGCGCTCGTCGCGGTCAAGCTCGCCCCGGCAGCCGCCGACTACCTCGTGGCAGGGCACCGCTCGGTCGAGCCCGGCGCGACGGCCGCGATGGAGCATCTCGGTCTCGAGCCGCTGCTCGACATGCGCCTCGGCCTCGGCGAGGGCACCGGCGGCTGTCTCGCGGTGCCGATCGTCCAGGCCGCCGCCAGGCTCCTCAGCGAGATGGCGACGTCTGGAGACGCCGCCGTGCCCGCTTCGACGGAGGAGTGAGGCCGACTCTCTCACCGCCGTCGGCGTCGTGCTCCTCCTCCTCGCCGGGCTCCCGCCGTCCGAGGATCCACGCGAGCGTGAGCAACGTGAGACAGGCGATCAGCGTCGGCAGCTCGCCGGCGTCCGCGTAGGGAGTGGTGCCAGAGAGGTGGGGCACCGTCGTCTCGATCACCGCCGGGCGTGCGAGCGCGGTCTTTTCGAGAACGACACCGGACGGGTTGACGACGGCGCTGTAGCCGGTCGGGGCGCACTGCAGGACGTAGCGGTCCTCCTCGAGGGCCTGCAGGCGTGAGGCGGCGATCTCCTGGGAGGGCGCCTGGTCGTTCTTGTACGACGAGGTGTTCGTCGGCACGAGGATGATGCTGCCGCCGGCCCGAACGCCCGAACGGCCCCGATCGGCGAAGAAGACCTCGTAAGAGACGAGGATCGCGTAGCGGCCCTGCCCGGTCGAGATCATCCCGCTCCCGTGCCCGGGGATGGCGTCGCGGGGGACGGCCGAGAGGTTGGCGAAGTGCTCGAAGAAGGAGCGGTCCGGGACGTACTCGCCGAAGGGCACCCGGTGGACCTTTTCGAAGGAGGCCTCGATCGCGCCCGTCGGCGAGATCGCCACGACCTCGTTGCGGAACCGGGTCGCGCCGACGTCCTCTGTGACGCCGACGATCATCGTGGCGTGCCGGCTCCGGGCGATCGCCGAGATGACGGCGCGCTGCGGAGAGCGGGGGAAGGGGACCGTACCGGTCGCGACGACGTCTTCCGGCCACAAGATGACCGCCGGGTGGCCGGCCACCTTCGCCGTCTCCCGGACCGCGGCGTCGAAGACCTGCGAAGGGGGCACCTGAAGGGCGGTGAGGCCGCGCTTGCCGCCACCTTGGACGAGGGCGAAGCTGACCGTGGCGTTGCGGCCGTGGGTGAGCGAGGCGGGAGCGGCGACGCTCCCGGCCCCCGCCAGTGCGGCGACCGCGATGAGCGACCAGGTGGCAGCCGGCACGGGCCGGGCTCTGTTGAAGGCGGCCCGCGCCAGCTCGGCGACGGCGCCGCCGGCGAGCACCATGGCGAAGACGACGAGGAGCGGGCCGCCGAGGCGGGCGGTGAACTGGAGAGGTCCCCCGACCTGGCCGAGCGCCGCCGAGCCGAGCGGTAGGCCCCCAAAGGGCCAGGAGTCGCGGAACCACTCGGCGAGGGTGAGGGCGGCCGCCGCCGCCGGGATCCGCAGCGGCCCGCGGGGTGGCACGAGGACGGCGGCGATCGCGATCATGAGTGTCTCGACGATGACGAGGGCGACGTATCCGGCCTTGTTGAACTGGATCGCCCAGGCGAGCCCGATCGAGAACTGCCCGAGACCGGCGAGCACCCCGGCGCCGAGCCGTCCGCGCCAGCTGCGGTGCTCGAGCGCGGCGACGACGGCGCCGGCCCCGATGATGCCGAGGGGCCACGACCCGATCGGCGGGAGCGAGAGGCCGACGAGGGCACCGCCGGCAAGCGGCAGGGCGATCCGAGCGGCGCGGCGCCAGGGACGACGCGTGGGCTGGCTCATCTCGCCACCTCGAGCCCGGCGAGGAGCCGGCGGGCGGCCTCCTCACCCGACCGGATGCAGGCGGGGATGCCGATCCCGCCGAGGACGGCTCCGCAGAGCTCGACGCCTTGCACCCGGCCGAGCGCCCGCTCGAGTCGCGCCGTGCCGGCCCGGAAGCCGGGGCGGTACTGGGGAAAGGCGTGCTCCCAGCGGGTCACCGCCGACTCGAAGGCGTGTGCCTCGATCCCGGCCATCTGTCGGAGCTCGTCCTCGAGCAGCCGGGCGAGCTCGTCGTCTGAGAGATCGGCGATGCGCTCGTCGCCGTAGCGGCCGGCCGACACCCGCACGAAACAGGCCTCCTCCGAGCTCATCCACTGCCACTTCTGGCTGAGAAACGTCGCCGCGGTCATGACCGTGCCCTCGACGCGGGGGACGAGGAAGCCCGTCCAGCGGTCCGACAGGGCGAGGTCTCCCGGGCGGTAGGCGAAGGTGGCGACGGCGACCGAGGAGTACTCGACGCTCCCGAGCCAGCTGGACGCCTCCGGCGAGAGCCCGGCGAGCATCCCGGCGGCGGCAAAGCCGGGAACGGCGACGACGACCCCGTCGACCCCGACCGGTCCTTCCGGCGTCTCGAGGAGATAGCTCGGGCCGTAG
>JAJYVX010000030.1:0-18962 GCA_021791795.1 Actinomycetes bacterium
TCGATCGTGCCCGATCGGACGGCGTCGAGCTCGGCCGTGTCGGAGCTGAACGAGTAGATCTGGAGCTGGTCGAGATGCGGCTTGTCCGGCCCGGTGTACTTCTTGTTGGCGTTGAGGACGGTCCTGTAGGTGGTCGGGTCGAACGAGGAGATAACCCAGGGGCCGTCGACCACCTGCCATATCGGGTTCGACCCGTAGGTCGAGAGCTTCTCCGACTGGCTGTAGAGGAAATTGTAGACAGCCTTGGCGCCCGAGAGGGTGGCCGCGGCGTTCCCGGCTGCGCAGGTGGCGCACGTCCGGTCCCACGACTGCTTGGGCAGCGCGTAGAGCCACGTGAGCTGGTTGCCCGTGAACCACACCGGGTTGTAGGAGCGGTCCAGGTGCATCGTGAACTTGTACGCGCCGTCGTAGGTGATGCTCTTGACGTCGTCGGGGAGCAGGCCCGGCAGGTAGGGCGCGTACTTGCCGAGCTTCGCACCGGCCGCCTCGAGCTGGAAGAAGAACTGGACGTCGCTAGCCGTGACGGGCGTCCCGTCCGACCACTTGTAGCCCTGCTTCATCGTGATCGTGACGGCCGAGTTGTTGTCCGAGTAGACGGGCGCCGACGCGAGCGAGAGCCCGTAGTTGATGCCGGTAGTCCCCGGTCCTCCGGTGTAGTAGAGGGGCCGCCACATCTCGTTCTCGACCCACTCGTCGTAAGGCTCGTAGTTCGCCTGGTTCTCGAGCGGGAATATCCAGCTGAAGACGTCACCGGTGGCCATGGCGAGGCTGGCGTTGCCTCCCTTGAGCGGTTTGCCACTCGTCGAGCCGGCGCCCCCGGCGCCGCCGGGGCTGCTGTTGCCCACGTTGGCGCACGCGGCAAGGACCAGGCTCGCCGTGCAGATGAGAGCGCCTGCGAGCGCGCCTCTCCTGTGCTGCCTGAACCTTCCCCCGGACCCCCGAGAGTTGCCGAGAGTGTGCGACCCGATGGCCATTGGACCTCCTCAGTCGACGCGGGACTGACTACGTCGCCGCATGACGGTAACGCACTTATAGTCGATTCGCCTCTTTCACTTCAAGCTGCGTTTACCTATACTTCACAGTCCGGGAGCGGCTGGACCGATTCAGCCGTGAACCTTCACAGGCGTTTGACGGGAACGAAAGAGGGCCGCGGATGGCCGTCCAGGCACAGCCGGCGCAACCGGGGACGGAGAGCTCGGGCGCGGTGGACGACGAGGACCACAGGGTTGCGCTCGGACGCAGGCTGCGCAGCCTGCGTCAGCTGCGACAGCTCTCCCTCTCGGCGGTGGCCCGCCACGCCGGGACGAGCCCGAGCTTCCTCAGCCAGCTCGAACGTGGCTCGACGAGTCCGAGCATCAGCTCGCTCAGGCGGATCTGCGCCGTCCTCGGCGTCACCCTCGCCGAGCTTTTCGACGAGGACGGGGCGAACCCCATGCAGGTGCTGCGTCGGGGCGACCGGCCGATGGTCGAGACCGAGCCGGGCACCCGCAAGTACCTCCTCTCCCGCAAACCGCTCCGCAACATCGAGGTCTACGTGGGCGAGTTCCAGCCCGGGACGTCTACAGGCGCCGCCTATGTGCACGGTGACTCACAGGAGCTCTTCGTCGTCATCGCCGGCACGGTGCTCGTCGAGATCGGCGACTCTTCGGCCACGCTTGCGGCCGGCGACAGCATGGAGTACTCGACCACTCTCCCCCATCGGGCGGTGAACGTCGGTGAGGACCTCGCCGAGGTGCTCTGGATAGTGAGCCCACCGACCGAGGACGAGTGACGAGCCAGTTCCTCTGAGCATGTCCTCGCACCCATCTCTCCGCGACTCGAAGCGCGCCTCGTTCTGGCTCGACCGGGACGATCGCCCCGCTGCCCGCTCCCCCCTCGCCGGTCACACAAGGGCCGCCCTCACGGTGGTGGGGGGTGGCTTCTCCGGACTGTGGACCGCTCTCATCGCGAAGGAGCGCTCGCCCGAGCTCGACGTCGTGCTGCTCGAGGCCGAGCGGATCGGCTGGGCGGCGAGCGGGCGCAACGGCGGCTTCTGCTCGGCGAGCATCACCCACGGATCCGCCAACGGCCTCGCCCACTTCCCGCACGAGTACGAGACGCTCGAGAGGCTGGGGCGCGAGAACCTGGACGAGCTCGAAGAGACGGTCCGGCGGCTCGGGATCGACTGCAGCCTCGAGCGCAGCGGTGAGCTCTCGGTGGCGACAGAGCCATATCAGGTCCCCGAACTGGCAGGCCACGAAGGGTTCCTCGACCGTGACGCCGTGCGCGCCGAGATCGACTCTCCCACCTACCTCGCCGGGCTGTGGGAGCAGGGAACCGTACTGCTCGATCCCGCTCGGCTCGCCTGGGGGCTCGCAGCCGCGGCGGAGGCCGTCGGCGTCCGTATCTTTGAGCAGACCCCCGTGAAGACGCTCGAGTCAGGGCGCGACGGCGTGGTCCTCCACGCGCCGCAGGGATCCGTCCGGGCTGACAAGGTCGCCGTTGCGACGAGCGCCTTCCGCCCCCTCCTCCGCCGGCTCCGGCTGCACATCGTGCCGGTCTACGACTACGTGCTCGTCACCGAGCCGCTCAGCCCGTCCCAGCTGGACGCTGTGGGCTGGCGGCATCGCCAGGGAGTGGCAGACCTCGGCAACCAGTTCCACTACTACAGGCTCACAACGGACAACCGGATCCTCTGGGGCGGCTACGACGCCGTCTACCACTTCGGGCGCCGCGTAGAAGCGTCCTATGAGGAGAGGGAGGCCACCTTCTCGAAGCTCGCCAGGCAGTTCTTCGAGACCTTCCCGCAACTCGAGGAACTCTCCTTCACGCATCGCTGGGCCGGCGCGATCGACACGAGCACCCGCTTCTGTGCCATGTTCGGCGCGGCACGGCAGAATCGCGTCGCCTACGCCCTCGGCTACACCGGCCTCGGAGTGGGGGCCTCCCGATTCGGCGCCAAGGTGATGCTCGACCTGCTCGACGGGCGTCCGAGCCCTCTCACCGAGCTCGAGATGGTTCGCAACAAGGCGCTCCCCTTCCCGCCCGAACCCCTCGCCTACCTCGGGGTGCAGCTCACCAGGTGGTCGCTCGCCCGCGCAGACGAGAACGAGGGCCGCCGGAACCTCTGGCTGCGCGGCCTCGACCGCTTCGGCGTCGGCTTCGACTCCTGACGAGGCTCCGCCAGCGACGATCGCCCAGCCCTCGGGGCCGCTGCGACGAGCCCGCCGGCCGCAGGCTCCTGCCGTCCTCCGATCCGGCCGTCCGGCCGTCCCGCCGTCCTGCTGCCGACTCCGTCCTGCGCCTGCCGCCGGCCGCAGAGGTCATCCTGCCGGGCGGCGCGCAACCCCGAGCGTGAACCAGCTCCACGGCTTCGGGCCTTTCGCGTATCGCTGCTCGATCCGCACGAGCTCGAAACCCGCCGCGCCGACAAGGGCCGAGGTGTCCCGCGTCAAGTGGCAGCCGTCGGCCAGAAAGCGCTGGAGCGGTTCGAGCCGGCGCTGCCAGCGTGCGACCGGCGCATCCGGCGAGAGTCCGTGCTCGAGGAAGTGGAACCGCGCGCCCGGTCGAAGGACCCGGTAGATCTCGGTGAGCGCCCGGTCGGGACGCGGGATTGTGCACAACGTGAACGTGGAGAGCCCGGCATCGCAGCTCGCGTCGTCTAGCGGTAGCTCCTCACCGTCGACCCCGACGTATTCGACGGGGACGGGAACCGCGGCGACCCGCCGTGCCGCGAGGCGGCGAGCCACTGCAGCCGGCTCGACCGCCAGCAGGAGCTCGACTTCGGGCGGCAGCAGCTCGAGGTTGAGACCTGAACCGAAGCCCACCTCGACGACGCGGCCGCGCAAACCTTCGGTCACCGCCGAACGCCAGGTGCTGATGTCGGGCGTCGAACAAGCCCGATCGACGAGCCTTGGAAGGACCTGCTCGCGATAGAGACCCACGACAGCAAGCTACCGGCGGGCCTGCCTCGGGTAGCCCTTCAGGCGACCGGGCGCCGGCCGCCGAAGATCACGTGGTCGAGCTCCTTCCAGTAGACGTCGACAGCCTCGAAACCGGCAGCGTGCAGGAAGCCGAGCTGAGGGTCGAGCGGGATGATGTGGCGCACGTGGTTCTCCCAGTGCGCCTGCTCCTCGGGGGTGCGGCTGGCGCGCCTCGCCGCCGCCTCGGGATCCCGGAGGGCCTGCACGCGCCGCCACGCCTCCCCGACGACGGGGTCCTCGGCAGACACCGGGTCGTAGTTGAGGTACCAGCCGCCAGGCACCAGCCGATCGCAGATCTCGCTGAACAAAGCCGCCTTGCGGTGGTCGGGCAGGTGGTGGACGCACAGTGAGCTGATGGCGGCTTGCGGCGGGCTGCCGAGATCCGGCCACCTTCCTGCGGCGAGGTCGATCTCGACGTAGCGGTAGCGACCCTCGTAGGAAGCGAGAGCGCGACGACCCTCGGCCATCATCTGCGGCGAGTAGTCGCCCAGGACGGCCGTCGAGCCCGGATAGCTGTCGAGGATCACCCGGGCGGCAGCCCCGGTGCCGGCGCCGATGTCGAGGAAGGTGAACTCGTCCGACTCGGCGAAGGGGAGCAACTCGGCGAGGAGCCGTCGCGCGAAGGCCCTCCCCCGCTCCCGCTCACCGGTCGTGGCAACCCAGCGCGCCACGCTCTCGTCGGACTTCCAGACCGCTTCGTTCGAATCCCTGCTGTCGAGCATCGCCCAACCGTAGGCGCCCCTGCGGCCCGCGGACCGTCGCCACGAAGGCCTGCGGCCGGCGGACTGTCGCCACGAACGCCTTAGGCGGCGGGGGCGCCGCCGGTCGACCTCGGCGTCGGCAAGGCGGCAAGGCGGCGAGGTCGGCCGCGCTCGAGGTGCACGACCGTGTCCGGGTGCTCTCGCAGGCTCGCCGACCTGCCCCGGCAAGCACGGTCAGCTTGCGCTGCTGGCCGGCCCGGACTCGAGCGACTCGCTTCCGTCCGTGTCCTCGTCCTGCTCGAAGGACTCCCCCTCGCCCTCCTCCCCGTCGCCGCCCGTGCCGCCCACTCCGGCGACGATCTCGTCGCCCTGCTGGAACGCCTCCTCGAAGGCAGTCGTCGCTTCCGCCATGGCGGCGTCGTGCTCGCGCAGAGCCGTCTGCAGCTGTTCCGCCCGGTCGTGCGACGCACTGGTCACGGCGTTCTCGTACGTCGTGATGGCATCGCGCAGGTTCTGCGCGCGCTCGACCCCGGCGCGGTAGATCGACTCCGCCCTCAGTGCGCCGGCCATCTTGATGGCCCTGGCGCGCTCGGCGGCGCTGCGAGCAGCCGCCTCGGCGGCGCGCAGAGCCTCCTCGTGGGCTCGCTGGGCGGCGGCGAGCTCCTCTTGGTAGGCCTGCTCGACGGCTCGAGCGGCGACCGTCTCAGCTCGCTCCAGCGCGGCCCCATAGCGCTCCTCTGCCTGCCGGAAGGCGTCGGACCTCGCCTTCTCCGCCGCGCGGAGCTCCCCGTCGTGCCGCTGGGTCAGATCCCTCAAGGCTTCGGCTCGAGCAACAGATGCTGCCCGGATTATGTCCGCGCGGGCGACGGTCGCCCTGTGGACGAGCTGGGACCGGGCCAGCTCTGCCGCGGACACTTCCTCGGCTGCGCGCAGCGCTTCGTCACGGGCCTGTTCCGCAGCCCTCATGGCCTCGTCCTCGGCCTGACTGCCCGATAGAAGCGGTACCACGTTGCTCTTGCCGGCGACGTTCCTCATGTCACACCCCTGGAAAGAGTCTGGATTCGATTCCGCCAGAAGACGGAACGAGGACCACCATCTCATCGCCTTCGGCCCAACGATGCAAGAGCGGACAGCGAACGGCGAGGTCACCGGCGTCGTCTCGCCTCTGCCGTCTTCGGCGACGCCGCGCGCGCGAACAGGTCCGCGGCGAGACGAACGACCTCGGACGTAGGGCCTTCGCCGAGGACCGTTCCCCGTCCGACGACAACCATGCGCTGCGCGAGCTCGAGCAATCGCTCGAGGTGCTGCTCGACGACGAGGAGAGACGTCCCCTCGTCGCGTATCCGCCCGAGGGCGGCGAAGAGCTCGTCGACGACGGCCGGTGAAAGGCCGAGAGAGAGCTCGTCCACGACCAAGAGGCGGTGCGGGACCGCCACAGCCCGTCCGAGCGCGAGCATGCGCTGCTCGCCACCGGACAGGGTGCCCGCCAATTGTCGGCGGTGCTTGGCAAGCTGCCCGAACAGCCCATAGGCGCGCTCCAGCGCCTCGCGCCTGCCCGCCCGGGCACCGAGGTGGTCGAGAGCGAGGTGGAGGTTCTCTTCGACGGTGAGCGAGGCGACCACCGACCTCCCCTCCGGCACCTGCACGAGGCCGGCTCGGGCGACCCTCCAGGCGGGCCAGCGCGTGACGTCGCGGCCGGCGAATTCGACGCGGCCCCTCTGGGCTCGGACCAGGCCGGACACGACCCGGGCGATGCTCGTCTTGCCCGCGCCGTTCGGTCCGACGAGTGCCACGGCACAACGCTCCGGCACACCGAACGACACGCCGAAGAGAGCTCGGTACGGGCCATAGGCGAGCTCGACACCCGCCAGCTCGAGCAGCGGTGCCCGTGCGGCGGCTATCGGCTCCGTCACGCCGGCGCACCCAGATAGGCGCGGCGCACTTCCGGCTTGCGGAGCACCTCGTCGACGGGACCGTCGGCGATGATGTGCCCGGAGTCGAGCACCGCGAGGCGGGACACCATCTCCTCGACGAAAGAGAGATCGTGCTCGACCAGCAGGATCGCCGTCTTCCACTCGGCACGTGCACGTTCCACCGCCGCGCTGAGCGTGGCACGTTCCCGGTCGTCCAAGCCGGAAGACGGCTCGTCGAGCAGGAGCAGGCGAGGCGAGCCCGCCACTGCCCGGGCAAGTTCCACGAGGCGCGCCCGGCCGAGGCTCAACGCCTCGACCGGCGTGTCGGCGACGTCGAGAAGACCGAACAGAGAGAGGATCTCCTCGGCGGTGCGCCGCTCGGACCGCGTGGGCAGCCCGAGGCCGACGAGGTCCCGCCACAGCCGCCCGGTGCCGCCGAGCACGCGCTCGGTGACGAGGAGGTGCTCGCGAGGTGTCATGCCGGTGAAGACCTCGAGCCGCTGAAAGGTGCTCGCGATGCCGAGCCGGCTCCTCTCGAACGCGGAGAGCTGATCGATGCGCCCGCCGGCGAGCGCGATGGTGCCTCTCTCTAGCCGCAGCCGCCCGGCGATGCAGTCGAAGAAGGTCGTCTTGCCGGCGCCGTTCGGTCCGACGACGCCGAGCGTCTCGCCCAGCTCGACGTACAGGGACACATCTGAGAGGGCGACGATGCCGCCGAACGACTTCGTGAGGCCGTCGACCTCGAGGAGCGGCACGTCAGACCTGCTCAGTCTCGGTGCTGCGTCGCCCCTGCGCGAACCGGACCAGCTGCTCGACACGGTCGAGCAGGAAGGACTTGGCATATTCCGCCATGCCCTCCGGGTGCCTGACGTAGCCGAGTGCCACGAGCCCGAAGAAGAGCGCGAGGAGAGACCCGAAGCGGCTCGGGAGGTCGCCGACCGCCTGGAGCGCCACCGTGTACACGAGGCCGGCCTCGATGGCGCCCGCCACGGTGTAGATGCCGACGGCGGCGAGGACGACGACGTAGATGAGCGAGAACTGGTAGTTGAAGTCGTTGGGCGACACCGACTGTTGGAGGGAGGCGTAGAGGCCGCCACCCACGCCGGCGATGACGGCGGCGAGCGTGAACACGACGATCCTCACGCGGCGCACGTCGACACCTATGGAGGCTGCCCCTGTCGGCGATCCGCGCAGCGCGGCAAGCTGCTGGCCGAGGGTTCCTCGTTTGAGGAGCGAGAGAGCGCCGGCGACGACGACCAGCACCGCGAGCGACAACCAGAAGAAGGGTCCGTTGCCGGCGAAGCTCACGCTGCCGAAGCGCGGACGGGGCACCGAGAGGCCCGAAGCGCCGTTTCCGGACCACGGGTAGAGGAAGAGCATGTTGTCGGCGAGAAGGGCGAAGGCGAGCGTGAGGAGCCCGACCGAGATGCCACCGAGCCGCACGGCGGGAAGCGACACCACCGCCCCGAGCGCGCCGGCCACGGCGCCTCCGGCGAGGACCCCGAGAAGCACCGGGAGCCCGAAGTGCGACGCGAGCTGGCCGACCGTGAACGCTCCGGCGCCCGCGAAAGCGGCTTGACCGAGGGAGATCTCCCCGCCAAGACCTGTGAGGAGGGTGATCGACAACAAGACGATCGAAAGGATCATCGCCTGCGTGAAGGTGAATTCCCAGTTGCCGGGGACCAGCGCGACGGCGGTGACGACGAGCCCGATCGCCATCATGGCACCGACGGCTCGCCCACCGACCGCAACCCCGGCAAGGCGCGCCGGTGGGCGAAACGACGCCCTCGGCGGGTCACATCCCGCAAGCGGGTCCTCCGTTCGGTCGTCACGCCTGAGGCTTCGTCGGGAGATGAGCAGCAGGGCGAGGACGATGAAGGGGAAGGCCGGGCGCAGGCCCGACGAGAGGACGGTCCCCGACGGCAGGTAGCCGCCGATGACCTCCTGCGCCACGCCGAGGCCGACGCCGCCCGCAAGCGCGAGCGGCAGGCTCTGCAAACCGCCGACGGCCGCCGCTGCCATGGCTGCGACGAGGAGCGCCGTGAAGTTGGACGCGCCGAGCGCCGGGTAGATGGGCGCCAGCAGGACGCCGGCCAGAGCCGCGAACGCGCTCGAGATGATCCAGGCCGACGCGCTCACCCACTCGGAGCGGACGCCGTTCAACTCCGCCATGCGCGGGCTCTCGACAACCGCACGCATGGCGAGGCCGACCCTGCGTGACCGCAGCACGAGCGCCAGGGCACCGATGACGAGCACCGCGACGACCGTGGTGCCGATCTCCTCGCCGCTCACCGGAGTGCCCGCGATCTCGAAGTAGACGTGGTTCGGCCGGAGGATGAACGGTGCCGGGACCCGTATGGAAGTTCCGATCAGCACCTGCACGATGCCCGGTATCGCGATCATGAGCCCGAGGGCCGGCACGAGCTTCACGAGCGGGGGCGCCGTGCGGGTGTGACGGAAGACGAGCACGTAGAGCGCAAGCCCGAGCGCCGGTCCGAGAAGGACGACGGCGAGGGCGAATGCCCACCCCACCGGCCAGCCGGCAGCGACCGCGATCGCGTAGACGACGGCGGACACGTAGGCCTGCGCTCCGAAGGCGAGGTTGAAGACGCCCGACGCGCGATAGGTGAGCACGAGACCGCCCGCCATGAGCGCATAGGCGCACCCGTAGGGCACCCCGGGAAGGGCGTACGAGAGAAATTCGGTCATGCCGAGACCGAGCGTTCGAGGAAGCCTCGCCCGCACCGCGCGCCGAGTGCCCTCACTTGTCGGCTCCTAGCCGGAGGGGACGCCCGGCGGAAGTGGAACGACGGGCCGCACCGGCGGCTCGGCCGGGGCCGGCACCGGCAGGCAGACGAAGACGCTCTTGCCGGTGCCGTAGACGGGCACGAAACGCCGCCCTTCCACCTTGACGTAGGCGTTGCAGTTGATCGGCCCCGGACCTCTATGGGCCGACGTCCAGTCGACCGGCGCGAGGATCCCGTCAGCCGTGAAGGACGTGAGGCGGTTCAGAGCGGCGACGAGGCGGCTGCGGCTGAGGTCGCGGCCGACCGCCCGCAGGCCGGTCACGAACAGGTCGGCTCCGGTCCACCCGGCAAGGGCCACCGCCGAGAGCGGCGTCCCGGGCTCGTACCTCCGCATCGCCGCCTCGAAGGCGTCCATACCGGGATACCGGCCAGGATCGAGCGCCGTCACCTCGAAGGGGACGTTCGGCTCCGAGAAGAAGACGCCCTGCATGGCCGACGAGTACTTGGAGAGGGCGGCTCGGTCGTAGCCGTCGCTCCACAGCTGTGTCACGTTCGAGAGACCGGCCTGCTGCATGGTCTGCGAGAGCAGCACGTTGCCGAGCAGATCCATGCACGAGACGATCATGTCGACGTGCGCCGCCTTCATGCGCGTCACGTCGGCATGGAGGTCCCCTGCCGGCGCGGGTACCGAAAGATCTTCGAAGACGAGCGGGACGTGGTACTGGCGAAACGCCGTCACCACCCCCTTGCACCCCTCCTGCGACTGGGAGACGTTGTAGGCGATGACGGCAGCTCTACGGATGTGCTGGCGTTCCGCGATGAAGACGGCCTGCAGGCGGGGCGCGGTGAAGTCGATGTACGACCCGTTGTTCCCGAACAGGCTCGGGCCCGCCTCCCACTGCGGGTTGACGGCGAGGCCGAAGGTGGGAACGTTGTTCGCCGCCAGGTAGCTCGCACCGGAGAACGACGGCGTCGCCACGGCGACGACGGCGAAGACGTGGTCCTGGTCGACGAGCGTCCGGGCCTGGCTGGCGTTGACCGAAGGGCTCGACTGGTCGTCCAGGCTGTAAGCGAGATCGATCTTCCTGCCGGCGACGCCTCCCGCCCTGTTGACAGTGTCCAAATACGCTTGCGCTCCCGCGAGGATCGGGGCGAAGTCTGCCGGCAGGGGTCCGGTCTCCGAGACGAGGGCGCCCAGGACGATGCGGTTCGAGAAGACCCCGGATGTCTCGCCACTTCGTGAGACGCCAGAGTTCACGTTGGAGCATCCCGCCACGGTGAGAAGAGCGGCGATGGCAAGGATCCGGAGCGGCACGCGTCGCCTCATCACTCCGATTGTCGGGAACAGCGGCTCCTTGCGGTAGGGCCGAATGTCCCGCGCTGGCACCGTCGACTGCCCAGCTGCCGAGCTCGCCCGGCCGCCATCGAGACCGACGAGCGGCTCTTCGGCGTTCGGGCGAGGGGTTGCAAAGGTATGTGGAGGGGTGCCTCCGGATAGCCACTACGATCTGCCCGTGATCGCAGCGACGGCGAGCCCGCTCCGGGGCACGCAACTCCGGGCCGATGCGGAACGGAACCGGTTGGCGCTGCTCGACGCGGCGCGGGAGCTCTTCGGCGAGCAGGGGCTCGAGGCTCCCCTCGAGGAGGTCGCCACCAGGGCGGGGGTCGGCATCGCCACCCTCTACCGCCGCTTCCCGACCCGCCAGGATCTCGTCGTGGCCGCGCTGAGCGACCGGGTCGTCCAGTACACCGAGATCGCCGAGGAGGCGCTCGGGGCGGAGGACGCGTGGGGGGGTTTCGCTTCTTTCGTCGAGCGGGCGAGCGCCATGCAGGCTGACGACCGGGGCCTGAGCGACCTCCTCTTCATGGCACTGCCGGCCACCGAGGAGGTGGAGCGGCTGCGGCGCCGGGCACAGGCGAGGACGGCTGAGCTCATCGAGCGTGCCAAAGCTTCAGGCGATCTCCGTGCCGACTTCGACCCGGAGGATCTGCGGCTGATGCTGCTCGGGCAGGCCGCCATCGTCCGCGTCACGGGCAAGGACGCCCCGGACGCCTGGCGCAGGTACGTGGCCCTGATGCTCGACGCCTTCTGCGCCCGCAATCGCCCGACTCTGCCGCGCGCGCCGACCAAGGCGCAGATAACGAGAGCCATGCGCCGCTACGCGACCGAGCGAGGTTGCGCCGCCCGTAAGGCGGCCGTGAGCGCCGAGCAGACCGATCGCCAATCGCCTCGCGCAGGGCGCGGGGCTCGACCATAAGGAAGCCCATTAAGTGAAGGACTCGCTACGGACGACTGCGCCCTCCTCGAACGGCGCCGGGCCGGGTCACGCGCCGCATGAGCTGAACGGCGCCGCCCGCCACCACCCGGACCGCTACAAGTGGATCGCCCTCTCGAACACGACGCTCGGGATGCTCATGGCGACCATCAACTCGTCGATCATCCTCATCGCCCTCCCCGACATCTTCCGTGGCATCAAGCTCAACCCGCTCGCGCCGGGCAACACCAGTTTCCTTCTCTGGATGCTCATGGGCTTCATGGTCTGCACAGCCGTACTGCTCGTGAGCTTCGGGCGCATAGGCGACATGTACGGGCGGGTGAAGATGTACACCCTCGGCTTCGCAGTCTTCTCGGCCTTCTCGATCCTGCTCTCGGTGACCTGGATGCACGGCTCGAGCGGAGCGATGTGGCTCATCCTCATGCGAGTCGGGCAGGGCATCGGCGGCGCGATGGTCTTCGCCAACGCCGCCCCGATCCTCACCGACGCCTTCCCACCGCACCAGCGGGGCCTCGCGCTGGGCGTGAACAGCGTCGCCGCGATTGCCGGCTCCTTCATCGGTCTCGTGCTCGGCGGCTTGCTGGCGCCGGTCGAGTGGCATCTCGTCTTCCTCGTCTCCGTACCGGTCGGTGTAGCGGGGACGATCTGGGCACGGCTGAGGCTGCGGGAGACGAGCGAGCGGCGGGTGACGAAGATCGACTGGTGGGGCAACCTCACCTTCGCCCTGGGCCTCGTCGCGCTCCTCGTCGGCATCACGTACGGCATCCTGCCCTACGGCCACCACACGATGGGCTGGACGAACCCGACGGTGGTCGCGGAGCTCGCCCTCGGCGTCGGGCTGCTCCTCGGCTTCCTCGCCATCGAGCGCCGGGTGGCGAACCCCATGTTCAACCTGAAGCTCTTCAGGATCCGGGCGTTCGCCTTCGGGAACGTGGCGACGCTCCTCGCCTCGATCGGGCGGGGTGGCCTGATGTTCATCCTCATCATCTGGTTGCAGGGCATCTGGCTGCCCGAGCACGGCTACAGCTTCGCCGTCACACCGTTGTGGGCCGGCATATACATGCTCCCGCTCACCGCCGGCTTCCTCCTCGCCGGGCCGCTTGCGGGAGTCCTCTCCGACCGTTTCGGCGCCAGGCCGTTCGCAACGGCGGGGATGGTGCTCTCGGCGCTCGCCTTCGGCCTGCTCGAACTGCTACCGGTGGACTTCTCCTACCTCCTGTTCGGCCTCCTGCTCCTCCTCATGGGGCTCGCCATGGGCATCTTCTCCTCGCCCAACCTCGCGGGGGTCATGAACAGCCTTCCGCCGACTCAGCGCGGGCAGGGCGCCGGGATGCTCACCACGTTCCAGAACTCGTCGATGGTGCTCTCGATCGGCGTGTTCTTCACGCTCATCATCCTCGGGCTCGCGAGCACGCTCCCGCACACGCTCCAGTCCGGCCTCCTCGCTCAGGGCGTACCCGCGGCGGCGGCGCAAAGGGCGGCTGCGCTGCCACCCGTCGCGAGCCTCTTCGCAGCGTTCCTCGGCTACAACCCGATGAAGACCCTCCTCGGCCCTGCGCTCAGCCACATGTCGCCGGCGCACGCCCAGGTCCTCACGGGCCGGCGCTTCTTCCCGACGCTCATCGCGGGCGCCTTCCACCACGGGCTGGCCGAAGCGTTCACGTTCGCTCTCGTCGCCTGCCTCGTCGCGGCCGGCGCGTCGTGGATGAGGGGCGGCAAGTACCACTACGGAGACGAGGTCGTCCCGGCTCGGGTCGCCGAGACGCCCGACGGCGAGGAAGCCCTTCCGGCGGTGGGAGCCAACGGCCGCGTGAGCAGCTGAGCTCCTCGACCCCGGCTGCCGCCGGCCTGTCGCTCGGAGATCCGAGACACCGGCTCGACGTGCCCGGCAGCTAAGGAAGCGCCGTCTTTCTGCCGATATATCAGGCGTGACCCTGCGCGTGCGCGCCCTTGCCCGATGAGTCGGCCGACGCGGGCGGTCGCCCGGACCAACCTGCGGACGCGGGCGTCCTGGCGTCTGCCGAAGAACGCCGTCCGCGAGGCGGCGCTCCTCTTCGGGCTCTGCGGAGCGGTCAGCCTCGCCAACGACTTCCTTCCCCACTCACCCGGCTACGGCCGCTTGTCGAGCGTGGTGTTGAGCGCCGCCGCTCTCACAGCTGGGTTGCTCGTCTTCGTCCTCGGGCAGACAACTCTCCTGCAGGGTCCCGGCGCCTTCCTGATGCCGCTCGGCGGGCTCGCGATGGTCGGCATCAACTACGCCTTCGGCTTGATCCCTGCCGTGATGCTCGGCGCATGGTTCCTCCTCATCGCCGTCTACGTCGGGCTGTGGCTGCCGCAGGGCACGGTGTTCCTGTTGTCGCTCCTCGCGGCACTCGCCTACGTGCTGCCCCTGTTCTACGGTGCACCGAGGAACCAATTCGACGTCATCTCCATGTTCATCGCCATACCGGTCTCCGTGGTCGCCGGCGAGATCGTCGCCGCCAGCGCCACGGCGTTGCGCTCCGCAGAGCGCTCCCAACGCGAGCTGTCCCTCAAGCTCGAGGGCGCCCGAGCCGAGCTCGACAGGCGGGAGCGGTACTACCGCGCGCTCGTCGAGCGCGTGAACGACTACCTGCTCGTGCTCGAGACTGATGGAAGCCCGCGCTATGCGAGCCCTGCTCTTTTGGGGATGCTCGGGCACTCGCTCGAAGACCTGCACGGCGAGGCGAACCGGCGGAGCTTCGTGCACCCCGACGACGCCGAGACGCTCGACGCGGCGATCGAGCGGGCGCTCGCCTCTCCGGGCGAGCCTGTCCGCTGCGAGCTTCGCCTCCACGACGCCTCCGATCGCTACCACCACTGCATCGGGATCACCACGAGCCTGCTCGACGACGCGGCCGTCGAGGGAATCGTCCTCGTGATGCACGACATCAGCGAGAGCAAGGAGCTCGAAGAGCAGCTGCGCGAGCAGGCGTTGCACGACCCCCTCACCGGCCTCGCCAACCGAGTCCTCATCGAGGACCGGCTCGAGCAGATGGTGGCCCGCTCGAAGCGCGCCCACACCTCGATGGCCGTGCTCTACGTCGACCTCGACCGCTTCAAGAACATCAACGACTCGCTCGGGCACAAGGCGGGCGACCAGCTGCTGAAGCTGACCGCCGAGCGTCTCGTCGCAGCCCTGCGAAAGGGCGACACCGTCGGGCGCCTCGGCGGCGACGAGTTCGTCATCCTGTCCGAGGACAGCACGATGCCCGTCGAGCCGGAGCTGCTCGCCGAGCGCGTCCTCAGCCTTCTCGCCGAGCCGTTCTCCCTCGACGGCGAACGCCCCGTGTCGCTCACGATGTCGGCGAGCGTCGGCGTGGCCCAGGGGGTAGCCCTGCCGGCCAACGAGCTCATGCGCAACGCTGACGTCGCTCTCTACCAGGCCAAGGCAGGGGGGAAGAACTGCTACGTGGTCTTCCGCCCGGAGATGTACGCCGCGCTCGAGGAGCGCCTCGCTCTCGAGGCCGACCTCCATGGGGCGCTTTCGCGCGACGAGTTCGTCCTCGTGTACCAGCCGATCGTCGACCTCGAAACGCTCCAGGTCACGAGCACCGAGGCGCTCCTGCGCTGGCAGCATCCGGCACGCGGGCTGCTCACGCCTGACAAGTTCCTCCCGTTGCTGGAGGATTCGGTGCTCATCATCGACGTCGGTGCGTGGGTGCTGAGGACGGCGTGCGCCCAGGCCGCCGCGTGGGTCGAAAAAGGCCTGGATCTCTCGATCTCGGTGAACGTCTCCCCGCGCCAGCTCCAGCACGACCTGTTGCGCGTGGTCAGCTCCACGCTCGAGGCCACCGGGCTCGAACCGAGCAGGCTCGTCCTCGAAGTCACCGAGAGCGTCCTCTTGCACAACACCGACGCCACCATCCGCGAGCTCCACGACTTCCACAGGCTCGGGGTGCGCATCGCCATCGACGACTTCGGCACCGGCTACTCCTCGATGAGCTACCTCCGCCAGTTCCCGATCGACATATTGAAGATCGACCGCTCGTTCATCGCCGGCCTCGACCAGAGCCGCGAGGCCTCGACCATCGTGCGCTCCCTCGTCGGGCTCGGGCGCAACCTCGGGCTGCAGACGGTCGCAGAAGGGATCGAGGAGACCTCGCAGCTGTCGGCGCTGCGCGAGGACTCGTGCACGAACGGGCAGGGCTTCCTCATCGCGAGGCCCGTACCTCCGAGGGAGCTCGAGCGCCTCGTCCGCGACGGTGTGGAGCTCCATCCGGAGAGCGCCGCCGTCTAGCGGGCTAGGACGAGGCGAAGAGCCGGCACTTCAGTACCCGAGGTCGTGCAGCCGTTCGTCGTCGATGCCGAAGTAGTGGCCGATCTCGTGCAGCACGACCATCCTCAGGTTCTCGCTCGCTTCTTCAGCGGTTGCGCTCTCTCCGACGATGGAACGCCAGTAGATGGTAATCTGGTCGGGTTGCTTGTACGGGACCCCGGCGCGAAGGGTCGTGGGGATGCCGGTGTAGAGGCCCCACAGATCCTGCTCGGGCTCCTCTTCTGAGAGCCGGACATCGACGTTCTCGAAGCGCGTGGCGAAGGGCTCGGGGAGCGACGCGACGACCTCGTCGACGATCGCCTGACACTCCTCTTTGCCGAGAGGCAAGCCCCGTCTGGAATCGCCACGCTCGCCTGCCCGCGACGGCCCGTGCCGCACGGAGTAGTCGAGCGAGCCCAGCTGGACGTGCAAGGGCAGGGGCGCACCGGTGAGGAGATCCTGTATCTGTTCCACCGTCTCGAAGACCTCCTTCTGCAAGGCCCACGCGGTGTCGTCTCCGACCCCGTGTTCGGTGAACACCCAGGCGAGCTCGGTGTCGAGAACGGCCACACCGGATGCTGCACTCCTCGCCCCGTCGATGATGTCATCCACGAACCGGGTGCCCTCCCCCGGGAGAGGCAGCCTCTTCGTGAGCTCGGCCAGTCCTTGCCGCAGGATGCTCTCGAGGCAGTCGAGCGGGTCGACGGCGACGACGCGGAACCAGGTGCCGTCGATCGACACCCCGAGGGGGACCTGCTCCGGACCTCGCATCTGCAGTCCCCCGTCGACGAACGCCACCCACGTCTCGTCTTCCGTCGTCCAGGCACAGCCGCAGCAGATGCACGCGAAGGTCTCGGCGTCCGCCGCGCTCGCCCGGTCCCGAACGGTTGCGGGATAGGCCCCGACGTACTCCGGACGGCAGGCCGGACACTGCCGCCGTCCGACGAGGAGCCTCGCCTGCCGGTCGACGTCCGGCCGCCCGTCGGCCGCGTAGCGCCGCAGCGCCTCGAGGTCGACCGAGTGGCGGACACAGCGCACGTCCGCCCGGTAGCCAGTCGTGTTGGGCTTGTGCCCGCTCGACCTCGCGTGACGCCAGCGATGCATCGCGGCTCAGGCTAAAGCCGGATCCCTGGCCGGCTTCCTACCGGGCACCGGAGAGAGCGGTAGGCGGATGTGCGCCGCCGCACCGGCGGGGTCTTGCCGTGCCCGACCGGACCCTCGAGCACGGTCAAGGGCACAAGAGGCGTGGGTCCACGTTCCCACCGGAGACGATCGCCACCGTCGGGCCATCGGCTCGCTCTCTCACCCGACCCGCGAGAACGGCGGTGAGCGCCAGCGCACCGGTCGGCTCGACCAGCAGGCGGCATCGTGCCCAGATACTCGGCATGTGCTCGAGCAGCTCCTCGTCGGTGACCGTCACGATCTCTTCGACGAGGCGCTCGCCGAGCAACACCGCGGCGGGGCGGGCGCCGATCCTGTGGGCGAGCGCGCCGTCGGCGATGCTGCCGCCGCCGTCGAAGGACACGACGGCTCCTGCCTCGAGCGAGCGCCGGGCGTCGTCGGCTGCGGCCGGCTCGACGCCGACGACCCTTGCTCCACTCGCCCGGTAGGCGAGGGCCGTGGCGATGCCCGAGACGAGTCCCCCTCCCCCGATGGGGACCACCACCGTGCCGGCCTCAGGCACCTGCACGGCGAGCTCGAGCCCGATCGTCGCCTGCCCGTGGATCACGTCCCAGTTGTCGAAGGGATGTACAGGAGCAAAACCCGTCTCCGCCGCCACCTCACCGAACCTCTCCTCTCTCGTCGCCGTGGTGACGCCTTGCGAGACGACGCGGGCGCCGAGACGTAGCACGGCTTCTCGCTTCACGGAGGAGGCGTTCTCCGGCATGACGACGACCGCCGGCAGGCCGAGGCTGCGGGCGGCGTGCGCGAGTGCCTGCCCGTGGTTGCCGGAGCTCACCGTCACGACGCCGGGCACATCGGGACGATGCTCCAACAACGCGAGAAGGGCGTTGAAGGCGCCCCGCGCCTTGAAGGACCCGGTCGGTTGCAGGCACTCAGCCTTGACGAGGACGCCTGGCATCTCGACGGGCGCCAGGCAGGGCGTGCGTACGACTCGTCCCTCAATGCGGCGACTCGCCTGCTCGATTGCCGGTCCATGTTCGAGAAGGAAGGCTGAGTCGGATCTCGCCGCCACCGCAGACACGGTAACAAGCGACCAGATGCCGGGTCGACATGTGCCCCCGACCGCGCCCCGCGCCGGGGCGACGGCATCCCGGATCAAGATGGAGTGGTGCTCGATCCTCTGCTCGTCGGTCGTTCCGTCGTCCTCCTCCCGGGCCGGCCGGCGCCGGCGGCATGGAGCGGCTGCACGGTCGTCCGGATAGATAGGGTCGACGCCGCCACGGCGGACACTGTCTCGAGGGCCTGGCGGGCACGGGAATCGCTCGTCATCGAGCTGGCGCCGGGTCTCGGGCTCGACTCCCCTGGCGAACCGCCAGGGGAGTCCATCACTGGCCTGGACCCGTGGAGGTGGGAGGTCGATCTCGACCTCGTCGGCGAGAGGCTGCACCACGGGCTCTGGTCCAATTCGGTGGACGCCCGGGCCGGCGCGCCGCGCTACCAGTGGGCCGATCGGGCGGTCGCTCTCGGCGCACGGATCGACGCATCGGGTCCGGGCGACGTGGTCCTTCTCGACGGGCGACCGGCGATCTGTGACGGCGGACCGCTCGATGCCTCCCTTGCGGACCGGGTCGGTGTTGCCACTGTGCATCGCATCGGGCTGGAGCATCGATCCCTCACCCCTCTCGGCGACCCGCGGCCGCGGGGCGTGCCTCTCGCGCCGGACCAGCTTGCCGCGGTCGCGGAACCGAAGGCGGCGTGCCGTGTGATCGCTCCGGCCGGGTCGGGCAAGACCCGGGTGCTCACCGAGCGGGCGCGCCTCCTCTATGGCGGATGGGGCGTGCCGCCTGGGGCCATGGTGCTGGTGGCCTACAACGTCCGGGCTGCTGGCGAGATGCGGTCCCGGTTGCGGGAACTGCCCTCCCTGCGCATCCGGACGCTCAACGCCCTCTCCCTCAGGCTGTG
>JAJYVX010000030.1:18972-22952 GCA_021791795.1 Actinomycetes bacterium
TGTGCGGCCGGTCGGCCACGATCGAGGAGCCGGAGGTCCGGAACCTGCTCGGCGAGCTCGTCGAGCTCCCTCGCCGGGCTGAGACCGACCCGGCAGCGCCCTGGATCGAGGCGTTGAGCCGGGTGAGGCTCGGCCTCGCCGATCCGAACGAGGTCGAGGAAGAGGTCGGCGACGTCTCCGGGCTCGAGCCCGTGGCCCGTGAGTACCGGGAGAGGCTGAAGGAACGAGATGCGGCCGACTTCGACGAGCAGGTGATCGCGGCGATCGAACGCCTTCTCGCCGACCCGGACTTCCGCAGGCGGAGCCAGAGCTTCGCGCGGGTGATGCTCGTCGACGAGTTCCAGGACCTCACGCCTGCTCACATGCTTCTGATCCGCCTGCTGTCCGGGCCCGCAGGCGCGGTGTTCGCGGTGGGTGACGACGACCAGACGGTCTATGGGTACGCCGGCGCCACGCCACGGTGGCTGGTCGACTTCGAAAGCTGGTTCCCCGGCTCGGCCGACCATCCGCTCGAGGTCAACTACCGCTGCCCGGCGTCGGTGGTCGAGGCAGCGAGCAAGCTGCTCGCGCACAACAACTTGCGCGTGCGAAAGACCATCCACGCGGCCAAGGCGAGAGGCGACGGCCTCCTCGAGGTGCGCCCGGGAGGCGAGCGGCCCGCCGGGGCCGCGGCGACGAGAGTCGCCGAGCTGATCGAGGCGGGCGCCGAGCCGGACGACATCGCCGTGCTGGCGAGGGTCAACGCCTCTCTCGTCCCGGTCCACGTCCTGCTGCGGCATGCCGGCGTGCCTGTTAACCGGGCGGCCGACCGTCGCTTCCTCGAGCGAGGCGGCGTGCGGGCGACGCTCGCCTGGTTGTCGATCGCGACGGCGCCGCCGGGATCGGTTCTCGGATCGGCGATGCGGGAGGCGGCGCGCCGGCCCAAACGGGGCATGAGCCAGTCGCTGCTGGAGCTCCTCGCGCGGCGCCGGTCGGTAGACGGCTTGTCTGGGCTGGCCGAGTGGCTCGACGGAAAGGGAAACCTTCGCGAGGCGGGGAAGGTGCGCGAGTTGGCGACCGACATCGCCACCGTCCGCCAGGCGGCGGGACTGGCCGGTGCCACGACGGCATCGGTAGTCGCCGTCGTGCGGTCCCGTATCGGCGAGGGAGGCCTCGACGCCAGCGCGGACGCCCTCGACAGGTGGACCCACGGATCGATAGCGGCCCATGCTGACGACTTGGCGGCGTTGAGCGAGCTGGCCGAGCTCGAGCCCGATCCCTCGCGCTTCGGCGGATGGCTCCGCGAGATCCTCGGGGCGGAGCCAGACGAGTCCGGTGTGACCCTGGCGTCGATACACGCCGTGAAGGGGCGCGAGTGGCCGCACGTCGTCCTGCATCACGCGACGTCTGGGCTGGTGCCGCACCGCCTGGCGTGGGACGTCGAGGAGGAGAGGCGGGTCTTCCACGTAGGGCTCACCCGTTGTGTGGAGAGCGTGACCGTCGTGACGGGTGAGCCTGTTTCGCCGTTCGTGGCGGAGATGGCCGGCCTGATGGCAGCGGCGCCGGCGGCGGCGGCAAGAGTAGCGGCAGGGCCGTGGGCAAGGGCACGGGCAGGGGCACGGGCAGGGGCAGGGGCACGGGCAGGGGCACGGGCAGGGGCAGGGGTGCCGGCAGCGCAGATGCTGGCAGCGACGGTCGGGTCTCGCTTCGTACTCCATGGGCACGAGCACGAGATCGTCGGCCTTGCCGGCGATGGGGTGAGGACCGTCATCAGCGGCAGCAATGCCACGACGACCGTGAAGTTCGGCTCGAGCGTCGACCGCCTCGGTTCGACGGTGGTGCTCGGGCATCCGGCCTGTGCCGAGGCCGCCGAACTCCTGAGGTCCTGGAGGACGGAGCGCGCCCGTTCCTCGGGAAAGCCTGCCTACACCGTGTTCGACGACAAGACCCTGAGGGCGCTCGCGGCGCGTCTTCCGATAAGCGAATCCGGCCTTGCTGCCATATCGGGCATCGGCCCCGTCAAGCTGGCGACCTACGGTCCCGAGCTCATGGCCATGTTCGAGCAGCTGAGATCGCGATCAAGCGCCCGGTAGCGGTCGCGTCCAGCCTCGAAGCCGCGGCCAGGCCATCACGGCTCGCTCGCGCCTTGACGAAGTCCCTATGGCGCCTCGAGACGAGGCATGCCGAGGACGATCGGAGCGCCGCCTCGTTCTGCCGAGCGGTAGGCCGCGTCGACCAGCCGATGTGCGGCAACGGCCTCGTCGAAGCCGGGTCGTGGTGTCTGGCCCGCGGTGACGTCCTCGACGAATGCCCGGTTCTGCTCCACGTACAGGCGGACGGCGAGGCCGAGGGTCCCCTTTTCAATCGGCAGGTCGTCGACCCATTGAGGAGACGGGCAGTCGATCACCTGCGAGCCGTGAGAGGTCTCGAGGTGGATGGGACCGCGGAAGTCGTCTTCCAGGAAGACGAGGCCCTCCTGGAAGAACAGCTCGACACGGCGGGTCGACCCGCGGCTCAAGATGTCGTGCCACACGCTCGTGAGCTGTGCAGTGACGCCCGACGCGAAGCCGAGCGTCACCGTCGCGACGTCCTCCACGTCCCCGCGACCCGAGAGGCGAGCCGTACGGCCGGACACCTCGACTACCTCGCCGAGACAGAACCGGAGGATGTCGAGGTCGTGGATCGAGTGCTCGATCAGGCACCCGCCGCCCGTCAAGGCCGCCTCGCTGCGCCACGTTGACCGGTAGAGCCCCTGGACCGGGAAGTACTGGTCGTCCCGGAACACGACCGCCATCGGCCAACCGAGCTCGGCCGATGCCACGAGAGCCTTGAGGCGGCGAAACACGGGCGACCACCGCAGCACCAGTCCGACCTGTCCCGCTATGCCGCCCCTCGACGCCGCCGACGCGAGGGCCTGTGCACCGATGAGGTCGGTAGCGAGGGGCTTCTCGCAGAACACGGCCCGCCCTCGCGCGGCAGCCGCCTCGACTGCCTCCCGGTGGTGCACCGTCGGCGTGCACACCCAGACGGCGTCGCACCGCTCCATGACCTCCTCGACGCTCGAGACCGGTGCCGCCCCGGTCGCCCCGGCCAGGCCGGCGGCGCGGCTCGGATCGACGTCGTGGACAGCCGCTATTCCCGCGTCGATGATGCCGGCCTCGATCATGGCCTGCAGGCCGATCGCATGCGTCCAGGCGATCAACCCCGCTCCGACAAACCCGGCTCGCAACATCGCGCTGAGAGGTCCCTGACTTCTCAGCGCATGAACACGACGAAGACGTTGGGCGACGCCAGCCCGGTCCTCAGGCCGGCGATCGTCCTGAGCGGCGCCGCGTCGCCGTGCGCGGGACGGCCGAACACCTCGATGCGCGTCGGGCCAGCGCCGCTGACGGCTGCATACAAGAGACCGTCCGTACCTATGGTGATGGCGACGTTCGGACAGCCGTGGCTGTTGCAGCCGAGACGCGTCCGCCTGCCTCCGATGATGCGAACGGGTTCGGGCGAACCGGTCGGCCCCCTTCGAGCGGGACGCGCTCGGTCAACGAGCGCCGTTGACCCCATGGGTTTGCGCGCCCTTGCCCCAGCTGCAGGGGTTCCCCCCGTCACGAGCATCCTCCGGCCACAAGGCAGACAAGCCCTGCCGACGAGACCACCCGGCGCAGCACGACGCCGAGCGTAGTTGGAGTTTCTGCTTCATCTCCGGGGACTCTCCCGTTGCCGCCGTCCGAGACGACCGTGCCGGCAGCGAAGGCCCAACCCGAGGCTCACCCCGCTCTCTCGCGAGACCTATCCCTTGTCAGGCGTCGAGGCCCTTGACGTCGCCGCGGCCGAGACGAGGTACCACGTTCCGCCGAAAGCGTAGAGACCCTCGCCATTGTGTTGATGGGCACCGCTGTCGCCGACGTAGGTGTAGACGGGCCACCCGTTGTAGGTCAGCTGCCACCTGTCGCCCCGAACGACCCAGTGGACGTGGCCGTTCAGGCCCTTTCCGACCGTGACCT
>JAJYVX010000031.1 GCA_021791795.1 Actinomycetes bacterium
CGAGATCTCGTTTCCGCGCACGTGTATCGCCGTGCCCTCGAACGCCTGCTCCACGGTGCGCAGCAGCTCGTCGCGCTGACCGAGGAGCCCGACCATGAGCTCGTTCCCGGGTACGAGGACCCTCACCGACGTAGTCGGCACTGCGGAGCCGGGCGCGCTCAACCCGGGGGCCAGGCCATGACGCGCCCGCCCATGACGTGTAGGTGGAGGTGGGGGACGCTGTTGCCGGAGTCCGGCCCGACGTTGAAGACGAGGCGGTACCCCCGCTCGGAGAGGCCCTCGGCCGAAGCGACCTGCTGCGCCGTCTGGAACATCTCCGCGAGCACGTTCCCGTGGTCCGGGGTGACCGCCGCGGCGTCGGCGATGTGCTCGCGGGGGACGACGAGGACATGGATCGGCGCACCGGGGTTGACGTCTCGGAAGGCGTACGTCGTGTCGGTCCCGAGAACAGGGGTCGATGGCAGCTCGCCGGCCACGATGCGGCAGAAGAGGCAGTCGTTCACAGGCTCTCGGCGGTGCCGGAATCCGCCGCTGCCCTGACGGCCTCGGGGTAGAGGTGCTCGAGCGATCCCGGCGCGATGCGGCTTCGTTCAATGTACGCAAGCACGTCCGCTCGCTGTAGGCGGATGACGCGCCCGAACTTGTACGCGGGCAGGTCTCCCTCGTCGATCAGGCGGTAGACGGTGCGCTGGTTCACACCGAGGAACTCCGCCACGGCTGGCGTGCTCATCCAATCCGGGCCTTGCTGGCTCACGCCTGGGAGGATAGCGGGATCGGTTCGGATCTCGGTGAGTTTCGCTGCATCTGGTGGTCGCCGGAGCCGACGTAGGTCGCCGAGCGGCGACTGACGCCCGCCGGCGCCCCGCCGTTCTGTCCCTCGCCCGGCAGCAGGCGGCAGGCCACCTCGTTCGCGAGCAGCCGGCCGGCGAGGGTCAGCACCGCGTCCTTCCGGGGCTCGGGGCTGCCGGCGCGGTCGACCAGGTCCACGAGTCCGGCGTCGACGAGCTCTTCGAGTCCTTCGCCGAAGGCGTCGGCAGGCACACCCGCCGGCGTGCGCAGCGCGAGCTCGAGCCGCTCGAAGGTGCGTTCGGCGGCCGAGAGCACCTCGCGGACGGCGACGGTAGAGCGGCCCTCGGCGACGGCCGCCAGGTAGCGCTCAGGCGTGCGGAGGTTCCACCAGCGCGTGCCGTCACTGTGGCTGTGGGCGGCGCATCCGACCCCGAGGTAGTTCCCGCCGCGCCAGTAGTTCTGGTTGTGCCGGCACTCCTCTCCGGGAACTGCCCAGTTCGAGATCTCGTACCAGAAGAGGCCGTGGCCGGACAGCACGGCGTCGGCGATCTCGTAGCGAGCCGCCTGCACGTCGTCGTCCGGATGGCGGCGCACGTCGGCGGCGAGCGGAGTGCCGGGCTCGACCGTGAGGGCGTACGCGCTCACGTGCTGCGGAGGCGGGTCCAAGGACAGCGCCGCCTCGAGCGACGCTCTGAAGCTCTCGTCGGTCTCGCCTGCCGCGCCGTAGATGAGGTCGATGCTGTAGCGAGGTATGCCTGCGGCGGCGACGGCCGCCACCGCAGGCTGCACCGCCTCCGCAGGGTGCTCACGTCCGAGGCTCTGCAGTACGGCGGGATCGAACGACTGCACGCCGATCGAGACACGGCTGACCCCGGCGCTGCGCATCATGCGCGCCCACTCCGGCGTGACGTGCTCGGGGTTCGCCTCGACGGTGACCTCGGCCCCCGGCTCGAGCGGCACGTCCCGGATCAAGCAGGCGAGTTCGCGACCGGGCACGAGTGAGGGGGTTCCTCCGCCGAGAAAGACCGTCTCGCAGCTCGAAAGGCCATCCTCTGCGAGTGGCTCGGCCGCTGCGGCGGCTAGGTGCCGGCCGCATGCCTGCAGGTAGCCGGCCTGCAGATGGTGCCTGTCGGTCCAGGTCGCGAAGGCGCAGTAGTCGCAGCGGGAGCTGCAGAACGGTATGTGGAGGTACAGGGAGCGGTTCAGGAAGCCCCGTTCGGTCTTGTTACGAGGAGCCCCAGTTCCTCGAGGCGCGTCACCAGTGCCTCGACGTTACGGCCGAACATCGACGCCATGACCCTCAGGTCGTCCTCACGGATCGTGATCACCTTGCCGTTGAAGTCCTGGCGCTGGACCTGCACCGATGCGAGGAAGTGGCGTAGCAGATCGCGCTCCGGTCCTCTCGCGCTGTTGAGCCGCACGAGATCGACGGTCACCTTGCGCCCGGTCCTCTCACCGTTGAGCCTCCCGCTCGTACCGCCGCCCGACGCCCTCCCGAGAGCGCTCGCCGTGTCGGCTGGGAGCAACTGGTCGACGGGAACGTCGTAGATCTGCGCCAGCCGCTGGAGGCGAGGCACCGAGATGGTTCTCTCTCCGCGCTCGTAGGCACCGAGCACGGACGCCTTGAACTCCTCGCCGGAGCTCTTCTCGACCGCCTGGAGGGACATACGCTTCTGCCGTCTCACGGCCCTCAGGCGCAGGCCCACCACCTTCGCGTAGCGGGCTGCGTCCGCATCCATGGTTTCGTGGTCGACCATTCTCACGACTCCGCTGTCCGCAGTGGCCGGGTCGGCACTCTCCCCAGAGTACCACTGTGCGTAGAGGAACAACCACGAACTGCGTCCTGACGGGTCGCCCGAAGATGGCCGGCCGGACCCGAACGGACTGCCACGTCAGCGGAGGGTTCCCGCGCGGAACCCGGTGAGCAGAGCGCCGGCGACGACTGCAGCCGTCTCCGTACGCAGGACGGCGTCGCCGAGAGCGACCGTAGCGGTGCCCGCCTCGAGCTCCCGGGCGGTGAAGCCGCCCTCCGGGCCGACGAGGACGGCACGCAGCGATGCCGCGGGCGGATCGCCTCCCGGCTCGGCCAGGGCAACCGCCGGAGCGAGCTCGGCCACTACGTCCCCGAACGGCCTCGGCGCGTCCACGCGGGGGAGGTACACCTGTCTCGACTGCATGCCGGCCTCTCGCGCCACGCGGGCCAGGCGGTCCGCGCGGGCGTCCCCGGACGGCCCGTCCGGCCGAACGACCGTCCGCTCGCAGACGAGCGGGATCATCCTGTCCACGCCCAGCTCGGTCAGCTTGGCGACGGCCCAGTCGGGCCGCTCACCCTTTACGAGGGAGAAGCCCACCGTCACCTCGTAGACCCTGTCCACCCACACGACCTCGGACTGCGGCTCGAGGACGGCCGGCGCCTCAGCCCGCTGGTCGCCGGCGAGCGCCCCCCGCGAGCCGGTCAGCCGGCAGAGCTGGAAACGTCCGCGACCGTCGCTCGCCGCCACGACGTCGCCAGGGCGGAGGCGCAGTGACTTGCGCAAGTGCCGGCCGTCGGTGGGTCCGAGCTCGATCCCGGCCGACCCGAGCGCGTCGGTGTAGACGAGGGCCGCCGCTTTCCGCAGGCCGTCGAGGGGGGCCACGCGGCCTGCGTCAGTGGAAGGAGGAGCGGATCTTCGAGAGCAGGCCGGGCTCGTGCACCGCCACCGCCTCGCCGCGGAGCTCCGCAAAGCGCCTGAGCAGCTCCTCTTCCTCCTTCGACAGCCTCGCCGGGGTGTCGACCACGACGCGCACGAGGAGATCGCCGCGGCCGCGGCCCCTGAGACGCGGCACACCGCGCCCCGAGAGCTTCACGACCTTGTCCGACTGGGTCCCGGGAGAGATCTCGAGCGTCTCAGCTCCGTCGAGCGTGTGGATGTCGAGCTGCGTGCCGAGGGTCGCCTGGGCGAACGACACGTGAACCTCCGTGAGGAGGTCGTTGCCGGCCCGCTCGAACCGCTCGTGCGGCTTGAGGCGGAGGTGTACGAAGAGGTCGCCGTTCTGTCCGCCCCGGACGGCCGCCGGGCCGGCACCGCTCACGCGGAGGGTGGCGCCGTCGTCGACGCCTGCGGGCACCTCGACGTTGAGCGTGCGCTCCTCCGTGATCCTGCCCTCGCCGCGGCACTGCTGGCAGGGCGAGCTGATCACCTCGCCGAGCCCCTGGCAACGGGTGCAGGGCGACTGCGTGACCATCTGCCCGAGGATCGACTGGCGCACGCGCTGCACCTGGCCAGCCCCCCGGCACTCCGGGCACGTCGTCGGCGTTGTGCCCTTCCTTGCTCCCGAGCCGGAACATGTGGGGCAGGGGACGGGCAGCTTCAGGGCCACCTCGCGGTCGATCCCGAAGGCCGCCTCCTCGAGTGTGAGCTCCACGAGGATCTCGGCGTCACGACCCCTCCTCGCACCGGGGCGCGCCTGCTGGCCGAAGCCGTTCGACCCGGCCCCGCCGAAGAATGCCTCGAAGATGTCACCTATGTTGCCGCCGAAGTTGAACGCGTCGCCCATCCCTCCGGCTCCAGCGCCCTGGCCACGGGCAGCTTCGGGACCGAACATGTCGTAGCGCCGGCGACGCTCCGGGTCGCGCAACGTCTCGTAGGCGAGCGTCACCTCTTTGAAGCGCTCCTCGGACTCGGTGTCGCCGCCGCTCGTGTCCGGGTGCAGCTCACGGGCGAGCCGGCGGTAGGCGCGCTTCAGCTCGTCCTCGGTGGCGTTCCTCGACACGCCGAGCAGTTCGTAGTAGTCCCGGGGCATTGCCGTGCTCAACCTTCTTGCAACTGGCGCGAGAGCCGGTGGCCGACCACCGCGACCGCGGCGAGCGCCTGTGGGTAGTCCATCCGCGTCGGGCCGAGCACACCTATCGCCCCGCTGCCGGCGCCGTCGTCGGCGAACGGGGCGACGACGAGCGAGCACTCGGCGAGGGGGGCGAGCCTGTTCTCCGAGCCGATCGAGACGGACAGACCCTGGGCGAGCACGTCTTGGAGGACGGTCACCACCACGTAGGACTGTTCGAGGATGGTGAGTACCGAGCGGACCTGCTCCACGGCATCGAAGCGCTCGGCCATCTTCGACGTGCCGCCGACGAACACGTGGTCGTTCCTCGCCTCCGGCTGCTGAGTCGTGTCGAGTGCCTGCCGGCAGAGCTCGACGAGGCCGTCCACCTCGGGTTGTCCCGTGCCGGGGAGCGAGAGGCTGCCCGGTGCGAGCTGACCCATCGCCCGATCGGCGAAGTGCTGCTGCATGTGGGAGTTCGCCGCCGCGATGTCGTCGTCGGACGTCTCCTGCTCGATCGCGATCGCCTCCTTGTCGACCGCACCGTTCGAGAGGACGACGACGAGCACCCCTGTGCGCCGGGCGACCCGGGTGAGATGGGCGGAGCGCACGACGAGCCGCTCGTACTCAGGGCTCACGACCACTGCGACGCAGTCGGTGAGCTGGGAGAGCAGCTGGCTCGTGTCCTGCAGCATCCGCTCGATCTCGCCATGGGCGCGGGAAAAGAACTCCTGCACCTGCTCCTGCTTCTGGGGCCCGAGGGGGAGAGGGGCGGCGAGATGGTCCACGAAGAAGCGGTACCCCTTGTCGGTCGGCACCCTTCCGGCGCTCGTGTGGGGGTGCGTCAGGAACCCCTCCCGTTCGAGCGCGGCCATGTCGGCGCGGATGGTTGCCGGCGAGACCTCGATGGGCGCATCCCTCGCCACCTGCGCCGAGCCGACCGGCTGTGCCGTCTCGACGTATCCGGTCACGACGGTGCGGAGGATCGCAGCCTTCCTCTCGTCGAGCACGACCCTCTCGTCCAGCTCGTCCGAAGCAAGTGCGTCGTCGTCCACAACGCCTCGATTGTACCGGTCGTGCTGGGAGGTTGGCAGACTCAGGGCGAGACTGCCAACGCGCTACGAGCCCGGTGCCGCCGGCAGGCCGGAAGGTGCTCCGGAGCGGTGCGCCGCCGCGGCAGGGCTGCGGTCCTGCCGCTGCCCGATCGCCCACATCGCGGCAAAGCCAGCCCCGAGGAACACCACGTACACCACCGCCTGCAGCACGCTCGGACGGTCCGCATAGCCGAATAGGGAGTGGAAGACGTCGCCCAGCGCAGAGTCCTCGTTGAGGAGGTGGCTCGTGTCCCAGAGCGACGTCTTGAGGACCCGGATCCAGCCGAGTTGCTGCATGTTCTCGACGGCATCGGCCAGCAGACCGGCGGCGAAGAACATGAGGACGCCGCCGAGAACGGAGAAGAAGCGGCCGATGTTGATCCTCTTGCCGAGCTTGTAGATGAGGAACGCGACGGCGAGGGCGGCTGCGAGTCCGATGGCGCCGCCCGCGAGGGCGAAGTGGCCGCCCGATCCGGCGGCGAAGACGATGGCTAGCGTGAACACGGCCGTCTCGAGGCCCTCGCGGCCCACGGCCTGGAAGGCGAGGAAGGCGAGTCCGAAGCGCTCGCCGGTGGCGAGGGCGCGCTCGGTCCGCTCCCGCAACTCCCGCGAGATGGTCCGCGCATGGCGCCGCATCCAGAACGTCATGTAGGTGAGGACGCAGGCGGCGAGGAGGTAGGTCACGGTCTCGAAGATCGTCTGCACCCGCGACCCGGCATAGGTCCTGATGGTGAAGTAGGCGAGCACGCCGCCACCGCCTGCGAGGAGCAACGCCGCGCCGACGCCGAGAGCGACGTCCCGGAAGTACCTGCGCTGGCCGATCTTGTCGAGGTAGGCGAGCAGGATCGCCACGATCATGCTCGCCTCCACGCCCTCGCGGAGGAAGATGACGAATCCGGCTACCACGCCGGCTCTCTCCGGGCCGAGAAGTTCAGGCGCACCAGATAAACAATATCCGGCTCACCTGAGATGAATTCCCCAGGCCCGCGGCAGGTGACGGGTCGTGTCTCGGACCTCGGTTCAGTCCTCCAGCCGGAGGGCCGAGATGAAGGCCTCCTGGGGCACTTCGACCCGGCCGATCGACTTCATCCGCTTCTTCCCCTCGCGCTGGCGTTCGAGCAACTTGCGCTTGCGGGTGATGTCACCGCCGTAGCACTTCGCCAGCACGTCCTTGCGCTTTGCCTTCACCGTCTCCCGGGCGATGATCCGGCCGCCGATCGCTGCCTGGATGGGTATGTCGAAGAGCTGCCTCGGGATGAGCTCGCGCAGCTTCGCCGTCATCTTGCGCCCGTAGTCCTGTGCCCGGCTCTTTGGTACGACTGAGCTGAACGCGTCGACCGGTGCCCCGTTCAAGAGGATGTCCACCTTCACGAGGTCCGACTGCTCGTAGCCTGTCTGTTCGTAGTCGAGGCTGGCGTAGCCCTTCGTGCGCGACTTCAGCTGGTCGAAGAAATCCACGACCACGTCGGCGAGGGGCACGCTGTAGATGAGCTCGATCCGCTCGGGGGAGAGGTACTGCATCTTGTGGAGAGTCCCCCGGCGGGACTGGCAGAGGTCCATCACGGTCCCCGTGTACTCGGCCGGAGCAATGATCGTCACGTTCAGCATCGGCTCGTCGATCGACTCGAGACTCTGCGGGGGCGGCATGACCGATGGGTTGTCGACGAGCACCGTTTCGCCGGTGGTGAGGTGTGCCACGTACTCCACCGAGGGGGCCGTGGCGATGAGCGACAGGTTGAATTCCCGCTCGAGCCGCTCGCGGGCGATCTCCATGTGCAAGAGGCCGAGGAAGCCGCAGCGGAAGCCGAAGCCGAGCGCCGCAGATGTCTCGGGCTCGAAGGTGATCGACGCATCGGAGAGCTTCAGCTTGTCGAGCGAGTCCCTCAGCTCCGGCAGCTCGTCGCCGTCGACCGGGTACAGGCCGCAGAAGACCATGGGCTTCGGGTCGCGGTAGCCCTCGAGCGGAGCCACCGCCGGCCGGCCGGCGTCGGTCACCGTCTCGCCGACCTTCGCCTCGCCGACCGCCTTGATCCCGGCGATGAGGTAGCCGACCTCGCCGGGACCGAGCTCCGCCACTGGCAGGTTCGCCGGCGTGCGCACGCCGATCTCCTCGACCTCGTGGGTGGTCCCTGCCTGGAACAGCCGAACCCTCGTGTGCGCCCGGAGCGTGCCGTCGACGATTCGCAGCGAGTTCACGACGCCGCGGTACTGGTCGTAGTAGGAGTCGAAGATGAGCGCTCGGAGCGGTGCCGAGCTGTCGCCGGCCGGCGCCGGGATGCGGGCCACGACCGCGTCGAGCAGGTCGGCGACGCCTTCTCCGGTCTTCGCCGAGATGCGGAGGATGCCCTCCCTCTCGAGCCCGAGCACCTGTTCGATCTCGGCCGCGTAGCGATCGGGGTCAGCTGCCGGGAGGTCGATCTTGTTGAGCGCCGGGACGATCTCGAGGTCGTGCTCGATGGCGAGGTAGCAGTTCGCGAGCGTCTGCGCCTCGATCCCTTGCGAGGCGTCGACGAGGAGGACGACACCCTCGCAGGCAGCGAGCGACCTCGACACCTCGTACCCGAAGTCGACGTGGCCCGGCGTGTCGATGAGCTGGAGGATGTGGTCACGCCAGTGCACCCGGACGTTCTGGGCCTTGATCGTGATCCCGCGCTCGCGCTCTATGTCCATCGAGTCGAGGTACTGCTCGCGCATCTCGCGGGGGTCGACGGCGGCGGTGAGCTCGAGGATGCGGTCGGACAGCGTCGACTTCCCGTGGTCGACGTGGCTGATGATGGAGAAGTTCCGGATGGACTCGGTCGGTATCACTTGAGGTCCATCGTGCCATCGATCCCCGGACGGGCAGGTCACGGTGCGCTGCTAGGATTCCTCCTCCGCATGGCGAACATCAAGTCCCAGATCAAGCGCAACAGTCAGAACGAGGCTCGGCACCAACGCAACAAGGCCGTGCGCTCGGAGATGAAGACGCGCACGAAGAACGCCCTCAGCGCGGCCGAGACCGGCGTCGAGGACGCCGACGAGCGGCTGCGGCTCGCTGTGAAGCGGATCGACAAGGCGGCCGCGAAGGGTGTCATCCACCCGAACCAGGCCGCCCGACGCAAATCGCGCCTCGTCCGCCGCTTCGACGAGATCGCCGGCGAGCTCTCAGCCGAGTGACGTCCGGCGCAGCGCCTGAGCTGCGCTTCGAGTCCTCTCGAGCACTGAGTCCGACAGAGCTCCACGCCGTCGAGCGTCTGGAGGAAGCCTGCCTCGCCGTCGACGGCGGCCGGCTGAAGCTCGAGTTCCGCACGTTGCGCAGCCGCTCGGGCGAGCATCCGAGCGACTTCACGTGCTGCGACGGGAACGAGCTCGTTGGGTTCCTCGGTCTCTACCAGTGGCGTGCGGGGGAGATCGAGCTCACCGGGATGGTGCACCCGGGATACCGGCGCAAGGGCGTCTGGACCAGGCTGTACGGCGAGGCGGTGGCAGAGGTACGGAGGCGGGCTGTGGCCAGGCTGCTGCTCGTGATGGACAGGGAGTGGCTGCCCGCACACTGTTTTGCCGAGCGCTGCGGTGCCCACTACGAAGGCTCCGAGCACCGCATGGTCCAGCTGAGAGCGCCTGCCGGCCGGAACCGGACGCTCGACGTGCTCGTGCGGACGGCGTGGGACGAGGACGCGGGGTTTGTGAAGGACTGCCTCGTGCAGGCGTTCCAGATGCCGCCCGAGAGCTTCGAGCTCGAGTCGACCAAAGCGGCTTTGGACGACACCCTGGTCGTCGAGCTCGACTCTGAGCTGGTCGGCACGCTTCGCGTCGATCGACAGGAGGACGGGGGAACGCGCAGTGCCGGGATCTACGGCTTCGCCGTGCTCCCGAGCCGCCAGGGCATCGGCGTCGGGCGCCAGGTGCTCGCAGACGTGACGGAGAGCCTCCGCGCAGAGGGAGTGGGGAGGATCACCCTCGAGGTCGCCGTGCACAACGACTCCGCCCTGCACCTCTACGAGTCCTCCGGTTTCGAGCGCGTGGCCACCGAGGACTACTGGCTCGTCGAGCCGCTCGGAGGCGGGCAAGCCATCCACCACCCGTCGGCCGGGGTCCTGTAGCAGCTCCCGCTCTCAGGACCGCCGGGCGAGCGGGAGCTTCACGACCGGTGCGCCGTCCACCAGCGCGGCAGACATCGCCGGGTGCCCCGATGCCATCCCGAGCTCCCACGCGCCCACTCCCGCGAAGTGGAACTGCGCCGCGAGCGCCGTCTTGAGCGCCACGGACATCGGATTGTCGAACCATGTCTGATGCCAGTGACCATGGCGGAAGAAGGGCGTGTACGGCGTCTCGGACACCGGGTCCCACAGCGCCCGGTGACCGGCGGCGATGATCGCGTCGTAGGTGACGGAGAAGGGGTAGCCGAGAGCGTCGGCCGGAACCGAGGCCTTCGAAGCGGCGAAGTCGTAGCCGTAGAAGGGGATGCCGAGGATCGTCTTCGAGGCGAGCCCTTCGGCCGCGTAGCTGGCGAGCACGGTTCCGTCGGACAGGTAGGCGTCGGTGAGCGGCGCAGTAGCCGTCGGCGTCTGGAAGTCGTTCATGTCGTAGGCCATGACGAACAACTGGGCCGATCGTGCGAGCGAGCGCACGTCGAAGAACGTCTCCGAGGACATGGCGGAGTCCGGGTACGTGTTCACGACGAGCGACCAGGTGCTGTTCTTCGCGTGCAGGTCGGTTGCGAACGCGGAGACGAAGCGCGAGAAGGCCCCACTCTCGCCTGCGTTCTGTCCCTCTATGTCGAAGTCGACGCCGTCGAAACCGTTCGCGCTGAGCATCGGCTCGACCGCGGCTGCCAGGCGGGCCGCGTGTATCGCGGGCTCGCTCACCAACTGGTCGATCGTCGGCTGGTCGGACTGCGACAGGCTGAGCAGGACCGGGACGCCCGCGGCGTGTGCCGACGAGACGAGATGCGCCGCGGCCCCGTAGCCGATCTCCTCATAGCCGAGAGAGGACGTGTCGAGGGTGCCGGTGCCGCGCACGCCGACGGCCGAGAAGACGAGCTCGCTGAAGTCGGCGTAGTCGACCGGCCCCATGTGGGGCAACTCGTATCCGGGAACGAATCCCAGCACCTCGTGGCGAGGAACGCCCGCCATGCTGGCAGGCAGGCCCGTCGGAGCGGCCTTGCCCTCGCGCGTGGGGAGATTCAGCCCGAGCACGTGCTCGGCAGCTGCCACGGCCCGGTTGATCTGGTCGGTGTAGATGCCGAGTGGACCCGGGACCGTCGTCGTCGTCGGCGACGAGGTGAGGCTGTCGAAGACCGTCCCGGCGCCGATAACGCCGACTACGACGACGACCACGACGAATGCCACGATCGCCATGATCACGACGACGAGTCGCCTTCCCCGGGTCGCCATGGCAAGGCGAGCGTAACCCGGCCTCGGCCTCGGTTCAGAGCGTCCTCAGGTGGCTGCCCCGGCAGCCCCGGTTCAGAGCGCCTTCACGGCGGCGACCAGCTTCGTGAGCGAGTCCTTGGCGTCGCCGAAGAGCAGAGTCGTCTTCGGGTCGAACAACAGCTCGTTGTCGATACCGGCAAAACCGGGGCGCATCGAGCGCTTCAGGAACACGACGTTGTGCGCCTCGTCGACGGCCAGGATAGGCATGCCGTAGATGGGGCTGCCCGGGGAGTTCTTCGCCGCCGGGTTCACGACGTCGTTCGCGCCGATGACGAGGGCCACGTCGGCCGTCTGGAATTCGGGGTTGGCCTCGTCCATCTCCTTCAGCTCGTCATAGGGCACGTTCGCCTCGGCGAGAAGGACGTTCATGTGGCCGGGCATGCGGCCGGCGACTGGGTGTATGGCGTAGAAGACGTCGACTCCCCGTGCCTCGAGCAGCTCGGCGAGCTCGCGCACGGTGTGCTGTGCCTGGGCTACCGCCAAGCCGTAGCCCGGCACGATGATCACCTTTTGCGAGTAGGCGAGCAGCACGGCGATGTCCTCGGCCGAGGCTGATCTCACGGTCCGGCCCTCGGCGCCCTCGGCACCGCCCGTCGCGGTGACCACCGACCCGAAGGCGGAGAAGAGGATGTTCGGGAGCGACCTCCCCATGGCGGCGCTCATCATCCGGGTGAGGAGCGTTCCCGACGCACCGACGAGGGTGCCGGCGATGACGAGGACGACGGAGTTGAGCACGAAGCCGCTCGCCGCGACGGCGAGGCCGGTGAACGAGTTGAGGAGCGAGATGAGGACGGGCACGTCCGCCCCACCTATCGGCAGGACGAAGGCGACGCCGAAGAGAAGGCCGAGGATGCCGATGACGGCGATCAGCCAGTTGTGGGGGTCCACACAGGCTGCCACGGAAAGCCCGAGGATGCCCGCGCCCACCAAGCCGTTGAGCAGCTGCTGGCCGGCATAGGTTATGGGCCGCCCGGTCATGAGCTCCTGCAGCTTCGCGAAGGCGATGATCGAGCCAGCGAAGGAGACCGACCCGACGATGACGCCGAAGAGAACCTCGACGACCTGGTAAACGGCGAGGCTGCCGGGACTCGCCTTCACGAACTCGGCGACGGCGATGATCGCCGCCGCTCCGCCCCCGACGCCGTTGAAGGCGGCGACCATCTGCGGCATGGCCGTCATCTTCACGAGACGAGCGGCCGGGAAGCCGATTGCCACCCCGATGACCATGGCGCCGGCCATGAGGCCGAAACGCGACAGGCCCGGCGTGGCGAACGTCATGCCGATGGCGATGAGCATCCCCGCCGCACCGATGAGGTTGCCCCCGCGAGCCGTCTTCGGGCCTGACAAGCCCTTGAGGGCGATGACGAAGCAGATGCTCGCGACCAGATAGGCGACGTGGATGCCGGTGTCGATGCTCACGGCGCTGCCTTCTCGGCGGAGGCCGGAGCGGTGGTCGAACCGGCAGCAGGCGCGGCGCCCAGCGCACCTCCGCCGCCGTCTCCTCCCGCCCCCTTCGGCTTCTGCGGCTGCCGGCCCTTGAACATCTCGAGCATGCGGTCCGTGACGACGAAGCCGCCGACGACGTTGAGCGTTGCGAGTACGACGGCGATGAAGCCGAGGACTATCTCGATCGTGCCCTGGGCCTGGCCGAGGACGATCATCGCACCGACGATGACGACGCCGTGCACAGCGTTCGTGCCCGACATGAGCGGCGTGTGCAGGATGCTCGGGACTTTCGAGATCACCTCGAAGCCGACGAACGCTGCCAGCACGAACACCGTGAACAGCGTGACCAGGTCGCCTCCGTTCACGAGACCCCCCCTTCGATCGCCTCGCGGGTCGCGACGTGGAGCACTTCGCCGCCGTGGGTCACACATGTTCCCTTCACGATCTCGTCGTCGAAGTCCGGTGCGAACGCGCCGTCCTTGACGAGGACCTGCACGAAGTCGGACACGTTGCGCGAGTAGAGGAACGAAGCGTGGACCGCCATGGTGCTCGGCATGTTCAAGGCGCCGTAGACGCTGACCCCGTTCACGTCCACGGTCTCGCCCGGCTTCGACAGCTCGCAGTTGCCACCGCTCTCAGCGGCGAGGTCGACCACGACGCTTCCGGGCGACATGGCTGCGACCATCGGCGCGGTGACGAGCACGGGGGCGCGTCTGCCTGGGATGGCGGCGGTCGTTATGACGGCGTCGGCTGCCTGCACCTCCTTGCCGATGAGCTCTCGCTGGCGGGTGAGGAACTCCTCTGTCTGCTCGCGTGCGTAACCTCCTTCGCCTTCCTGCGACTCGAGCTCGAGCTCGACGAACGTCGCCCCGAGCGAGCGCACCTCCTCCCGCGCAGCCGGGCGCACGTCGTAGGCGCGCACGACTGCACCGAGCCGGCGAGCCGTCGCGATCGCCTGCAGTCCGGCGACCCCTGCACCAAGCACGAGAACCTTGGCCGGCGGCACTGTGCCAGCGGCCGTCATGAACATCGGGAAGAAGCGAGGCAACGCCTGGGCGGCGACGAGCGTCGCCCGGTAGCCCGAGACCGTCGCCTGCGACGAGAGGGCGTCCATCGACTGCGCGCGCGAGATGCGCGGGAGGAGGTCGAGGCTGAACGCGGTCACTCGCCGTTCGAGGAAGGTCCGCACGAGATCGAGGTCGGCCATCGGTTGGAGGAAGCTCACGACTGCGGAGCCCTCCCTCAAGCGGCGCGCCTCCTCCACGGCGGGCGGCTGCACCTTGCACACGACATCGGCCGCCTGCAGCGCCTCGTCCACGGACTCGGCGATTCTTGCGCCCTTTTCCTCGTAGGCCCCGTCTCCTATGAGCGCTCCGCTCCCGGCTCCCGATTCGACGGTGACTTCGATGCCTGCCGCGCTGAGCTTCGGCACGCCGTCAGGCACGAGAGCGACGCGTCGCTCAAAGGGCGCGCTCTCCCGGAGAACGACGAGATGCATACCTCAACATCTATCAAATCGGAGGGCCTCACTTTCGCTTTACGTCCCGATTGCTTACAATTCCTCGGTAGCGCGAGGGGGACTGAGCGGCGTGGGGCCGAGATGACCGCATTGGAACTCCTCGAAATTGTGTGCATGGACGGTGGCGACGGGCTAGGTCGTGCAGGCTGATCGCCGCGAGGCGGCAGGGCCGAAGGGCCCGGTTGTCCTTCAGACAGGCGCCCGTCACGCGGACGCGTTCGATCGGACGGCGGGCCAGCTGCGCGGGGTCCTCCAGGTGGCACGCCGGCTCTCGCTCATCTCCGACGAAGCGACTCTTCTTCGCCTGATAACAGACACCGCCCGCGCCACGCTCGGTTACGCCGCCTGCGTTGCCGCGCTTCGCGGCGCCGACGGCCATTTCCGCTACCGCTCGATGTCTGGCATAGGCCAGAGCGCCGAACGATCGCTCCGCTCGATGGTGCTCACCTCGAGTGCCTTCGAAGCGCTCAGCCATGCAGCGCTAAGGGTCGGGGCGGTCCACTGGCTGCCCCCCGAGCACGCCGTGCGCGGCCGCGACGACGTTCGTGCCGGCGTGTTGCAGACGAGCGTCTCCGTGCCTTCGCGGAGATGGCGCGAGGGATCGCTCATGTTCGTCCCGCTCGTCGGCTCCGACGGCCGGGCGATGGGATTCCTCAACCCCGACGACCCCCTGTCGGGTGAGCTGCCCCCGCCGGACCAGGCGCTGCTCCTCGAGACCCTTGCCGAGCTCACGACGGTGGGGCTCGAGATCCTCCGCGCGCGATCTGCGGAGCGCGTCGCGCTCGCCGTGGCGGAGGCGCAGAAGGGCCAGCTCGAAGCCCTCATGGCGGCGAGCGCACAGGTGCGGGGAGAGGTTGCCCTCGACGAGGTCCTGAGTGGGATAGCGAAAGCCATGACGACTGCGGGCGGCTTCAAGCGTGCCGCCATCTACCTCCTCGTCGACGAGGCACAGCTCGAGATGCGTGCCTCGGTCGGACTCACGGCGGAGGAGGACGAGCACCTGAGAGAGCACCGCCTCACTCCGGCGGAGTTCGCTCCGGCCATGCAGCGGGACATGCTCGTGAGCAGGTCGTACCTCTTCGACCATCGGCGATTCACCCTGCCTCACGAGTTGAACGCCAAGCTCATCACGCCGGAGGCTCATCCGGGCTGGCGCGAGGGTCAGTGGCATGCCGAGGACATGCTCACGGTGCCGCTCATCGGCAGTCGCGGCGAGCTCGTCGGGCTCATCTCCGTCGACGAACCGAAGGACGGTCTCCTGCCGGATCGCACTCACATCCAGGCACTCGAGTTCTTCGCAGACCAGTGCGCAACGGCGGTCGAGCATGCCCGGAGCTCGAGGCCGTGCGGTTCGAGGCGCAGACCGACGCACTGACCGGGCTGCCGAACCGCCGTGCGCTGCTCGTCGCAGTCGAGCGCGCCATCGGGCGCTTCGTCTTCCACGGGGAGCCGGCATCCGTGCTCTTCGCCGACATCGACCACTTGAAGCCCGTGAACGACACGTTCGGCCACTCCGTCGGCGACGTGGTCCTCGAGCGGATCGCGAGGGCGCTGCGCGAGAGGCTGCGGCGCACCGACCTGCTCTGTCGTTACGGGGGCGAGCAGTTCGTAGCCCTCCTGCCGGACACGGGCCCAGACGGGGCCGTGCTCATCGCCGAGGACCTGCGCAGGCGCATCGCGGAGCTCGACCTCGAAGGCCCGGCCGGCTCGTTGCCGGTGCGCATCTCCATCGGCGTGGCGGTCCTCTCCGATTCGTACGCCACAGCGGAGTCGCTGCTCGCACAAGCCGACGGTGCCATGTACAGGGCGAAGCACGAGGGCAGGAACCGGGTGGCCGTCGCCGAAGCCGAGCCTGGGCGTTCGTAGACTCTTTCATGTGAGCGGACACAAGAACGACCGCAGCGACGGCGGGGGGGGTGGCAAGGGCGCTATGGGCGACACCGTGGCGACGTGGCGCGAACGGTTCGAGCGAGCGCCTCTGCGTGACGCCGACTTCGAGACCCTGTCGGGCATCCCGCTCGAGCCCGTCTACGGCCCGGCCGTATCTGAACGCCCGGGCATCCCTCCCTTCACGCGGGGGCCGTACGCCTCGATGTACCGGTCGAAGCTCTGGACCATGCGGTTGTTCGCCGGCTTCGGGACCGCCGAGGACACCAACGTGCGCTTCAAGGAGATCCTGCGCTCCGGCGGCGACGGTCTCTCGACGGCATTCGACCTCCCGACTCTCATGGGTCGCGACTCGGACGATCCGCACTCGCTCGGGGAAGTCGGCCGCTGCGGGGTCGCGGTCGACACTCTCGCGGATGTCGAGGACCTCTTCTCGGGGATCGACCTCGGCCGGGTCACGACGTCGATGACCATCAACTCGCCCGCCGCCATCCTGCTCGCCATGTACGTCGCGGCCGCGGAGAAGACCGGGACGGCGCGGGCGGCGCTCGGCGGCACGATACAGAACGACATCTTGAAGGAGTACCAGGCGCAGAAGGAGTACGTGTTCCCGCCGCGCCCGTCGATGCGGATAGTGACTGACATGATCCGTTTCTGCACGGCGGAGATGCCGAAATGGCACACGATCTCCGTCTCCGGCTACCACATCCGCGAGGCCGGCTCGACCGCTGCGCAGGAGCTGGCGTTCACCTTGGCGAACGGCTTCGGCTACGTGGAGGCGGCGATGGCGGCAGGCCTGCCGGTGGACGAGTTCGCGCCGAGGTTGAGCTTCTTCTTCAACGCCCACATCGATTTCTTCGAGGAGATCGCGAAGTATCGGGCCGCGAGGCGGATATGGGCCCGATGGCTCGAAGAGCGTTACGGGGCGACGAGCGAGAAGTCGCTCCAGCTCCGTTTCCACACTCAGACGGCAGGATGCTCGCTCACCGCGCAGCAACCCGAGGTGAACATCGTGCGAACCGCTATCGAGGCGCTCGCAGGCGTGCTCGGGGGCACGCAGAGCCTTCACACCAACTCGATGGACGAGGTCCTGGCGCTCCCGACCGAAAAAGCGGCTCGGATCGCCCTTCGTACGCAACAAGTCCTCGCGCACGAGACAGGCGTCGCGAACGTGGCCGATCCGCTCGGCGGCTCCTTCTTCGTCGAGGAGCTGACCGACGAGATGGAACGCAGGGCGGAGGAGGTGTTCTCCTACCTCGACGAGCTCGGCTCGGGCTCGATCCTCGAGGGGATATACGCCGGTATCGAGCAGGGCTGGTTCCAGGGCGAGATCGCCGACGCCGCCTACGCCTTCGAGCAGAGGCTCGCGACGGGGCGCCGCCACGTCGTGGGTGTCACCGCGTTCCACGAGGGCAACGAGGAGGAGCCACCGCCGATCCTGCAGATAGGTCCGGAGGTGGAGGAGTTGCAGTGCAAACGCCTCGCCGACGTGAGGTTCCGGCGATCAGCGGACGACGTGGCCGCCACACTTGCCGAGGTCCGCGGTATCGCCTCGGACAGCAGCCGCAACCTCATGCCCGCGATCCTCCGGGCGGTGGGGGCATACGCCACGGTCGGCGAGATGATGGACGCCATGGCCGACGTCTTCGGCCGCTGGCGCGAGACGCCGACCATATGACGGCTGGGACGTGAGGCAGAGCGCCGGCCTTCTCCTCTACCGGGAGACACCACGGGGAGGGATCGAGGTGCTCGTCGTCCACCCCGGCGGTCCGCTCTTCGCGAAGAAGGACAGCGGCGTGTGGTCGGTCCCGAAGGGTGAGTACGGGCCGGACGAGGAGCCGCTCGCGGCCGCAACACGCGAATTCGCGGAGGAGCTGGGCCAAGCTCCCCCCGAGGCCGGCTTCGTCGACCTCGGCGAGATCCGCCAGAAGGGCGGGAAGTGGGTCCGTTGCTGGGCGGTCGAGGGCGACCTCGACGTGACCGCGGCGGTTTCGAATCTCTTCGAGATGGAGTGGCCGCCTCGCTCCGGTCAACTCGAGCGCTTCCCCGAGGTAGATCGGGCCGCGTGGTGCTCGCCGGACGACGCGAGGGAGCGGCTCAAGCCTGCGCAGGTCGCGTTCATCGACCGCTTGGAGGCTCGCCTGCAAGGTACCGCCCGGGCGGGGGAGTGAGGTGGTCGATCAGGCCGGTCACGCGAGGCGACAGCGGACGGTCGAGCACGTCGAAAGTGGAGCCGGCTCAGGTGCTCGCCCTGCCAGCGTGGCTGATCCGGCCGCCCTACCATTGGCGCTCGGCGGCAGGTAGCCGCCCGCGGGAGCGCCCGAAGGAGAGGCCGGATGCGAATCGTCGTCGACTACGACCTGTGCGAGTCGAACGCAGTGTGCATGGGGATCCTGCCCGAGGTCTTCGAGGTCCGTGACGACGACTTTCTCTACGTGTTGAACGACCACCCCGAAGAGGAGCTACGTGACAAGGTGATGGAGTGCGTTCGCTCCTGCCCGAAGCAGGCGATCTCGGTCACCGAGGAGTGACAATTGGCGGTGAGGGAACCGTCCGCGTCCGGATAGCGCCCTCCCCCACCGGGTACTTCCATGTCGGCACGGCTCGTACCGCTCTCTACAACTGGTGCCTGGCGCGTGCTGCCGGTGGGGCGTTCATAGTCCGCATCGAGGACACCGACCGGGAGCGCCACCAGGAAGAGCAGTACGAAGGCATCCTGTCCGCCCTGCGCTGGCTCGGCATCGACTGGGACGATGGCCCGTACCGCCAGTCGGAGAGGTCTGCTCTCTACGACATCGTGCTCGACGCCCTTTGGGACGCGTCGCACCTCTATGCCTGTGACTGCAGCCGTGAGGCGGTGGTGGCGCGGACGAAGGGAAACGCAACCCCTGGATACGACGGTTACTGCCGCGCCCGGGGCCTGGAGCGCGGGCCCGGCAGGGCCCTGCGGTTCCGGGTGCCGGACGACGGGGTCACGGTCGTGCACGACCTAATCCGTGGTGACGTCGAGTTCGCCAACAGGACCATCGAGGACTTCGTCGTGGCGAAGTCGAACGGCGATGCGCTCTTCGTGCTGGCTGTCGTCGCGGACGATCGGGACATGCGGATCACCCACGTGCTTCGGGCAGAGGAGCACCTGCCGACGACACCGAAGGCGGTCCTCATCTGGGAGGCGCTCAACGAGACGGCTGGGAGGGTCCCACTCCCCGCCTTCGCCCATCTGCCGCTGCTCGTGAACGCCAAGCGCCAGAAGATCTCGAAGCGGCGCGACCGCGTGGCGATCGAGGACTACCGCGCGCAGGGCTTCCTGCCAGAGGCGATGGCGAACTACCTGGCGCTTCTCGGCTGGAGCTTCCCGGACGGGCGGGAGTTCTTCACGCCGGCTGACCTCGTCGAGGCATTCCGACTGGAGGACGTGAACCATTCGCCCGCCTTTTTCGATGAACAGAAGCTGCTCCACTTCAACGGCGTCTACATACGGGCGCTGCCGCTCGAGGAGTTCACCGCGCGTTGCAGGCATTGGGCACAGGAGACGGGCGGCCTCGACGTCAGCGTGCTCTCCTCGCCGGAGTGGGGGGTACTCGCGCCCCTCGTGCAAGAGCGAGTGGGGGTTTTGGGTGATGTGGGGGGATATGTCGGGTTTCTCTTCGACGAGACGTTCGCCGTCGAGGACGAGTCCTTCGAGAAGGCCGTGCGCAGGGACGAGGAGGCGCCGGCGATCCTCTTCGAGGTGCGGGAGAGGTTCGGCGGGGCCGCGAGCTTCGAGGCGGCCGGGTTGAAGCAGGCTCTCGAGGAGGTCGCCGAGTTGCATCAGAGGAGGCTTGGCAAGGCGCAGGCGCCGGTTCGGGTCGCCACGCTTGGCAGGACCGTAGGGCTGCCGCTGTTCGAGTCGCTCGAGGTGCTCGGTCAGGCGCGGGTCCTCGACCGCATCGATCGGGCGCTCGAGCGCCTCGGTGGAGGGGCTGATTGACGTGCTCTTCGTCTTCCGGATCTTCCGCCGTGTCGTGTACCTCGTCGTGGCGGCGGCCTTCATCTATCTCGTCGTCACCTCGGTACAGGTGGTGGCGGCATCCCGAGCCCCGACGGCCGTGGCGGCCGCGGTGCCGTCGTCCGCGATCGTCGCTGTCGGCACCCCGTCTGGCCCCCACGGCGTGACGGCCGACCTGCATGCCAGGTGCAACCAGGCGGTCGCCCTCTTCAAGGGCAAACGTGCCCGTGTCGTGATCACCACCGGCGGAAGGCCCTCCGCCGCCGACCCGGTCGAGGCCGCAGTCCTTGCCCACTGCGTCGAGTCTTACGGGGTGCCCCGGCGCGACGTCGAGGAGATCGCCGTGAACGGCTTGCCCGCTCAGCTCCACGCAGTGTCGCTCTCCGACTCGGCTTCATCTGGTGCACGGGTGATCATCGTCGCCGACCCTCTCGAGACGAAATGGGTGCTCGGCGTGGCGGCGGCCGAGGGTCTGAAGGCGAGCGTCTCGCCCGACCCCGCACCGAAGCCGAGCATCTGGAGCACGCTCGGCAAGGTCTGGTCGCAGAGCCTGGCGGTCGGCTTCGGACGCATCTTCGGTTACGCCAACACGGGGTGGGTGAGCGGCTGACGGGTCGGGCGCGGGCCAGGCGCTCCGTCGAGCGGGCGAGCGGCGTCTTGGGCGGGCGGGCTGCGGGTTGCGGGTTGGGCGTTCGGCCGGGAGGCGGAGGTGCGGGCTGGCGGTGAGCCTGGTCGGGAGCTGTTACGCTCGCCGTCGCCCGTTCGGGGGTGGTGTAATCGGCAACACGACAGGTTCTGGCCCTGTTATTGGGGGTTCGAGTCCTCCCCCCCGAGCTCGTCCAATCACAGAGGCGTCGGTCAGCGCGAGTCGATCTCCAGCGGCCGCGTACTGGCCGGTCGGTCATAGCGGCTGGGGCTTCGATGGTCGACCTGAGCTCGAGGGACGGGCGAGCTCGTTCCTCGCCGAGGGCCATGCACGCCGCAAGCGCCTGATGTACATCGCCGACGACCTGAACGCGAGCCTGTGACCGACGCATCTCTTGGCGACCGGCGCTCTCGCTCTCGTGGTCTTGAGCGCCGCCGAGGTCTACGGTCAGGACCGGGTCGTGGTCGCCGGTCGCGGCGGGCGGCTTTCTTGGATGAGATGCGAGGACGAGGCGGAGGCTCTTCATCCAGGCAAAGTCGATAACGGGGCTGTGCGCGTTCGATCGGACGAGGAGCGGTCCCGCAGCCCTCGAGACCTGGCGAGCGTGCACCGGGGGCCGCTCCGCGGCCTGAGCTTCCGCACAGACACTGAGCCAGGGCGTCGCGTGGCGTGGGTTTCCACAAATCGTGAAGAGTTACCGCCTCGCTCAGGCGCTATCTCTGCAGGAATTGCAGGCCGGGTCGGGCCGTTGAGGGTCGGGTCGGGCCGTTGAAGGTCATGGCGGGCCGTTGAGGGTCCGGTCGGGCAGTGCCCCGGCGCCTGCCCGGGCTCAGCCGGGCCCGACTCAACGCCCCCGCCCGGCCGGGGTTCGCCTCAACGCCGGGAAAGAGAGTGCACGAGTCAGCTGCCTCTCCCCCAGAGCTGACGCCGGCTGGCGTCCCACGGACGGCTGACGCCGGCTGAGGACCGACGGCGACCCCTGCAGCCGACGGGCCGCCCAGGAGCCGCCGACCGAGCGGGCCGGCGCCCGGTCAATCGGGCTCGGGTTAGCTTGTGGCGTGCCGAAGCTCGACAACAGCCCGCCCCGCGGTACCCGCGACCTGACACCCGGCCAGGTGAGCCGGCGGGAGGCTTTGGTGCGGCACCTCGTCGACACCTACGAGCGCTTCGGTTTCCGGCGGATCGAGACCCCCGCTCTCGAGAACATCGCAAGGCTCACCTCCGGAGAGGGCGGCGAGAACGAGAAGCTCATCTACAAGGTTCTAAGGCGCGGCCTGCCGCCTGCAGTCGAAGGCGGGACAGCCGTGGAAGATCTGGTCGACCTCGGCCTGCGCTTCGATCTCACCGTCCCGCTCACCCGGTTCTACGCCAACAACCAGGGCCAGCTGCCGTCGCCGTTTCGTGCCATGCAGATCGGGCCCGTCTGGCGAGCCGAACGCCCGCAGAAGGGCCGCTATCGCCAGTTCACCCAGTGCGACATCGACACGATCGGCGAGTCGAGCGTTCTCGCCGAGGCAGAGCTCCTCGAAGCCACCCTGTCGGCCCTCGCCGCCGCGGGAGTCCGGCCTGTCAAGGTGCACGTGAACGATCGCCGCCTGCTCACGGCCATGGCCGCTGCCTGTGGAGTGCCGGAAGACGGTAAGCCGAGCTACCTGGTCACACTCGACAAGCTCGACAAGGTCGGCTGGTCCGGGGTCCGAGCCGAGCTGACGGACAAGGGATTCGGTGACGACGTCGGCGGGCAGACGGAGCGGATCGTCAACCTGCTCGGATCGGCCGAGAGCCCTGCCGAGCTGGCCCGGCGTGCCTCGGACGCCATCCCGGGCGTGGCGGGCAGGCTCGACGACGTCCTCGAGGACCTGCAGAGCACGGCGGGTGCGCTCGAAGCCCTCCAGTCGTCTCGCGAAGGGCCAGGCGAATTCTCCTACGCGCTCGACCCGACGATCGTCCGCGGCCTCGGCTACTACACAGGCCAGATATTCGAGGTCCGTCACGAAGCCGCTTCAGGCTCGGTTGCAGGCGGAGGCCGCTACGACGGACTGGTCGGGCGTTCGCTAGGGCGGCAAGTCCCTGCTTGCGGCATCTCCATCGGCTTCGAGCGAATAGTCGACCTCGTCCTGCCGGAGGAGCCGAGCCGCGGAACGGCCGTGGTCTAC
>JAJYVX010000227.1 GCA_021791795.1 Actinomycetes bacterium
TCTCGGAGCGAGACGAGAGCAGCGTCTTGGTCGACCGCGGTGGGGGGAGTGCGCTGGTAGCCGGCGACGATGGCTCGGTCGATCTGCCGGTGGTGTTCGAGGGCCGTGATGGCTTCGACGCCGGCTCGCACCGCAGCCGCCCGGCTCTCGTAGACACCACTTGCGACGAGCGCGTCGAGCTCTGAGAGGAGCTTCTCGGGGAGCCGGACTGCGATCTGCTCGGTGGCCACTGTGTCGGTATACCATAACGGTATGCGGCGTGGGATGCGACCGGTGCCGCTCCCCCGGACCTGCTCCACCCGCCAGCAAGCCGGCGCGACCCCCCTCGGTCGCCTGGCCGCCCTCGACCGTTCAGCTCGACGAGCTCAAAGCCGCCGGGGCATCGTGCTCGACGACCAGGTGGCGCTCGAGCATCTGCTCGATCACCTCGAGCGACCGGACGACGTCGGCCCTCGGTCGCGAGAGACGCCTCGCGACCTCGTCCACCGAGACCAGCTCGCGCTCTGGCCAACGGGACCAACGAAGCTCGGCGACGCGGCCGAGGCGGTCGTCTGCGATCCACGCCTCTGCCACGGCGCGCGCGACCGCCAACGAGGTCGCGTCGTCTCCGCCACCTGCGACCTGGAGGCCCCGGCAGATGGCCCGGATGCGATCGAGCGCCTTTCGCACCCTGGCGACCGGGACGCCGACGATCCTCGCGACCAGAGCGGTGCTCGGCAGGTTCTCGTCGGGCCAGGGAGAGAGCCACGCCTTCGCGATGACTCCGAGCTGTGCGTCGATGGCGCTCGCCTCCTCGATCGTCCGCGCGACGAGCGTCATCGTCGTCGCGTCCGCGAGCCGGTCGGCGACGAGGCGCTCCACGCTCTCGGTGCTCGGAAGCCGGGCGAGATCGGCACCGACGACGACGCTCACGCCGCGGTAGTCGGCGGTCTGCGCCGGGGCGCTGTGGACGCGGGTCGGCCCTCCGCCGATCCGGTCGTTGTAGGTCTCGGCCACCTCGTCGTCGGTGAGCCGCTCCCCGAAATCGACCTCGATGCGCTCGCGCACCTCGTGCATCGCACGCTGCCGTCGGGCGACGCCCGAGTAGCCAGAGATCCCCGTCACCTCGACCGTCGACGCCCAGCCACGCACCGCGCTGCGAGCACGGGTGAGCAACGCCGCCTCCCACGCCTCGAACGGGAACGCGAACACCTTGCCGACGCCGACCTCGCCGAGCATCCGCCAGTGCACCATGCGCACGAGCTGGAGAACGTCGTCTCGATCGCGCTCCCAGACGATGTGGGGCTGGTGGCTCGCCCGTCGGCTGGCGATGCGCATGCTCGCCTCGGAGCTGGCGAAGATCCGCTCAGCGAGAGCGCGCCACGACGGGGTGCCGATCTCGAGCTGGGAGAGCGCCTCGAGGTCGTCGAACAGCTGGTCGTCGTTCATCGGTCTCAACCTGTGCACCGGGTCCGAGATCGGCTCGGCTGCGCCGGCGGCGGTGGGCCGGCATAGGGCCAGCCGGGCGTCGCCAGCGGCCGGACCCCGTCACGGGCGACGTAAGCGACGAGCGCGTCGGCGAGGGCGCCCGATCGCCGGCCGATCGCTCGTCGGTCGCAGATCCATGCGAGCGTGAGCCTCCGACCAGGAGCCACGTGGCAGATGCGCCGCAGCAACCCGAAAAGCTCGTCGCGGCGGCGCTCCGGGCAGCCGAGCTCGGCGAGCAGCGAGTGGACCAGGATGCGGCGGAGCGCCACCCCCTCATCCCCCATCGCCAGCTCGATCAGCTCGGGCATACTGAGCACGCCGCTTGCGAGGCCCGCGAGCGCCGCGCCGCGAGCGCTCCGCGCCGCTCGCAACGCTGCACTTGCGACCGACATGTCGCGCGGAGCGAGACGGCGCGCCCCGGCGAGCCCGGTACTGGTTCTCATGTCCCCATCCTTTGGTTGGATGTATCAAACACCGATGCCCCTGGGGTTGCAACAGGGTCGATGGTCCCAACGGTCGCCGGCACGATGGGTCGGGCGTCTGGGTCTTCGGATGCTCGGCGCACGTCCGGTCCCACTTCGTTCAACCCGCCCTGTCGAGCGGGGCTCGAGACGAGTCGAGCCGGTCCGAGGAGACCGGTGCGGCAACGCTCATCACCTCGACGGCGGCCGCGACCCTGCGCATCCCGATCGCGTCGCCCGGCCAGCGCTCTCGGTAGCAGGCGAGCAGCTCGGCGAGACCGGCGAACGTCTCCTCGCGCAGCAGCCGGCGCACCTTGCGTCCGACGTGTGGGTCGCCGATCCTCCGCCGGATCGCCGACTCTGCGACCGAGCGCAGCGAGGTCATCACCCGGCGCTGCGGGTCGACGCGGGCAAAGGCCGACGGGGCGAGGCAGCGCTCGATGATCCGGTCGTAGGCGGGTGAGATCCGCCCCGCGGGATCGCCGAGCAGCAGCTCGGTCCGCACGACCTCGAGGTCGGTCGCATCCAGCAGGTGGAGGTCACGCTCGGGAGAGATCTCGGCGGCGACGGCGGCGTGACGATGGCGCAGCATCCACTCGGCGTGGCGCTCGAGCATCTGGCGGGCCTCCCACAGGGCGAGACGGCCGTCCTCGCAGATGCGGTCGAGCTCGGCCAGCACGCGCCGGGCTGCCATCGGCCTTGCGTACAACACCTCAGGGGCGAACCCGTCCCCCGCACTCGCCAGAGGGTCGTCGTGGCGTCCCGGCGCGCACGCGCTGACGAGCGTCGACCCGGACGCCGAGACGCCGACGCCGGTCACCTCGAAGGAGCAGACGGTGCTCCCGCCCGCCGGCACGAGCACCACCGGCGCGCCGTTCCCGGCGCCGCTGCCGTCGGCACCGCAATCGGCTGACCAGACGATGCGCGCGGGGAACCGCAGCCTGGTGCCGTCGTGCGCTCGCCCCTTGCGCCCGAGATCGACCTGTGGATCGACCAGGCTGAACGACGGGAGCACGACGAGAGCGACCGAGCCACGGAGCCCGGAACGGTCGATCCCCGCAGCCGCCCGCCCGGCGAGGATGCGCTCCAAGAGCGCGCACCACCTCACGCTCCAGCGGTGCGCGTCGCCAGCCGCCTGCGGTGCGGTCGTCAGCGTGGTCGTTGCCTGCACGCCAGGACCTATGCACCGGCCCGCAAATCGGGTCGCCTGACTCCCCGGCGCTGGAGGCGACTGACGCTGTACCGGCCGCCCGGCCACGACCACGGCGGCGGCCAAGCGCCCGTCGATTCAGCCAGGGCGGCTGGCGAGCACAGCGACGAGTACGAGGCCGATCCCGACCGGCGCGGCGACGTCGACGATCGAAGCCGCCAGCACCACGGCCCCGCACACGACGACCGGCACGCCGAGGCGTGCACACCAGCCCGTCGCGACCATGACGACGAGCGCTCCGAGGCCGAGCTCGCCGGCGGAGAGGTGTTGCACGTCGGCCGGCAGCACGTGGACGAGCACGAGGCGGACGACGAGCGCGAGCGCCGCACAGGCAAGCCCGACGGCGGCCGCACGGCGCCAACCTGGGCGCCGGGGGGCGCTGTGCCAGCTCGAGCGCCCTGTCGAACGGGAGCGACCCGGGTGGGCTGGGCCGGCCGGGCCTGCCGACATCGCCGTGCTCGCCGGTGGTGCAGCGCCCGGCGGCGATGCGGCCGGGCCGGGTGTGGGACGCCGTCTTCGACCGAGACGCTGGCGTCGACCGGCCGACGTAGGATCGAGCGGGAACAGTTCGTCGAACAGCCCGGGGTCGACGCCAGGCCCGTTGCGACCAGGCGGCGTTGTCCCAGCCGCGCTCACCGCCTGCGCCAAAAGCCGGATCGGCGGGGCTTCGCAGCGTTCTCTGCCCGCACGCCGAAGATCTCGAGCCCGGTCGCCCGGTGCAAGACCGCGTCGAGCAGCGCGCACCACGCGGGGATCTCAGGGGCGTCGGGGTCGCCGGGGATGGACCCCTGCTCGAAGACGCTCACGATCCTCGGGTCCACCCGCACCATGCCGACCCATGCGGCAAGGGACTCGCAGCGCCGACGCATGAGCCCCTCGTCGAGGCCCGAGACCGGCGAGGCGCGGTTGACCCCGAGCATCAGGTGGTCCCGCGGCGCGCCGTTGGCGATGAGCATGTTCACCCGGACGAGGGTGTTCTGCACGCCGGCCATCGAGGTGTCGCTGAGCGCGACGCCGTACGCTCCGTCGCACAGGAGCGGCACCACGAGGCCGCCGACGAGCCCCGAGGTGTCGGCCGCCTCGATGATCTGGGTGTCGAGCACCACGAGGTCGAAGCGCGCCCTCGCGTAGTCGACCACCGCG
>JAJYVX010000228.1 GCA_021791795.1 Actinomycetes bacterium
CCAGTCGAGCTGCCCTGGACTCTTTGCCGTGCCGCAGGTACTCCACCCAGATCGACGTGTCGGCAAGGACGGTCACATCGTTCGGTCAGCCCCGCGCAGCTCTCGTGACAGGTCATCGATCTCCACCGTCCCCGCAAGCTGGCGCAGCTGATCAACGGCGTCGTGCGTGAGATAGAAGCGCACCGCTCGCTGGATCGCCTCGGTCTTCGACACGCCAGGCAGACGCGCCATCAGCGACGCGAGGAGGGCGTCGTCGAGCTCCAAGGTCGTTCTCACGACCCCAGTATGCCATACAGTCTGGCAGATTCGAGGGGTGGGCCGTAGGCACTCGTATTCGAACTTCCATGACCTGCGGAAACCGTTGACCGTCCTGCTCGCGCGTCTGCCCGGATAGATACAGGGTGCGCCCCCTTCGGGGGCGAAGGTGCGGCCGCCCCTGCCCCCGCGCACCCCGACCGTATGATCCGAGCGTGGCAAGGACTCGCAACCCCTGGCTCGGGCCGGCATCGCGCCCGGTGGCGATTCCCGACGACATCGACGACCCCTCTCTTGCCAAGGCGTCCGGCCTCGTCGAGTTGCCCCTCCACATCGCCTGGAGCGAGCCATCCCTCACCTATGACCTGAGCCGGCGAGCGGATCGACTGCGCGTCTACGAGCAGGTGCTCCGCGAGGGGACCGAAGACGACGTCCGCTACTACATCGACGCCGACGAGCTGGCGCGCATCATCGACGAGCTCGTCCTCCCCCCCTACGTCCGCGCCGCGTGGTCGGAGTGGTTTCGCCGGCGCGGTCAGGGTCGATCCTGAGTGCTGAGTCCCCTCCAGGAACGGGTCGCGCACATCGTCGTTGAACTGGCCGAGTCCGACGATTTCGCCTTGGCTGGCGGCGCGGCGCTGATCGTCAGGGGCGAAGTCGATCGCCGAACGCGCGATCTGGACTTCTTCGGTCCGAGCGCCGTCGCTGTCGACGAGCTGCTTCCTGCCGCAGAGCGGGCACTCCTCGGCGACGGCCTGCAGGTCGAACGGATCATCGATCATCCTGGTTCGCTCGCCTGCTCGTGGACGATGCTACGGACCAGACGGAAGTCGATCTGGGAAGCGACGCTCGGCTGCTTCCCGTCGAGGAACGCCTCGGCATTCGCGTGCTATCGGGCGAGGAGCTCGCCGTCGACAAGCTCCTCGCCCTATTCGGCCGGGCCGAGGCTCGCGCTTCGTCGATCTCTTTGCCGTCGCGGATCGCTACGGGCTCGACCGGCTGCTCGACCTGGCCTCCGAGAAGGACCGCGGCTTCGACGCGGCGGTGTTCGCCGAGATGCTGACGCGGATCGACCGGCTGTCCAGGATCGCCTTCCCGCTCGAGGACGCGCAATACGAGAAACTCCAGGGGACGGTCGGCACATGGAAGGATCGAGCTCTCGGCTACGCCCGTGAGCAGGAACGACTCCGGGACAAACGTCGCGATCGCGGTCCCGGCCTCGGTCGATAGTCAGGTCGCGCCGAAGTTCGAGTCCACCAAGGACTTCCCGCTGGGCGACGCGCATGACCAGCGACGATTTCGCGAATTTTTGCGTGGGCCGTAGGCAGTCGTATTCGAACCTCGCTGACGTGCGAAAACAGCTCTCAGCGCTGCCGTAGCACGCCAGAACTCGTGGGCTACGGCCACCTCGCTCGTCTGCAGACGCCCGGAGGGCGGTCCTTCAAGCTCTCCAGGAGCACCGCAAATCACGCGTACCGGCGGCGGAGCCACCAGTAAGTGAGCCCGCACAGCGCCAGGGCAGCCGCGAGGAATATGCCCATCTCGGCCCACTGGAACGGCCAGAAGCGACTTGCCGGCTGATAGGTGAGAACCGTGTGGAACGTCGCGGAGAGCTTGGTGACGCACGCTTGGAGCTGTGCTGTCGATGGCGCTGGTGGGCTGCCGCCAGCAGCCATCTGTTTTGCGACCGGGCCAAAGACCGGACATGCGTGGATCACCTGCTGGCTCGTGGGAGCGTGCCCCGTCTTGTCAACCACCGCAGTCGAGTACACCCACCCGTTCGGCACGTTCAGCATCGGGGAACCGGTGAGCGCGACATCGCCAGCCTTCGGAGTAGAGGAACTGATGGAAGCGCCAAGAGCCATCAGGCTCCCGTGAGGTCCCCCGACAAGAAAGCCAGGACCGTGGCCGGACGACAGCGGGAGGGACTTGCGCACGGGCGAGGCGAGGTTCGGGCGAACCCAATAGGTGACCATGAGGCGGGCGGCAGCGAACCCGCCGCCCGTGACGGCCATTGCCGCGATCGTCCGGCGCAGCAGCACGCCTGCGGTCGCCCCGAGTGCGAAGGCGAACGCCGCGTAGCCGATCGGTACGATGCCGTTGAAACCGAAGTTCGCGACGCCGAAGCGGTCCTGGTTCACTGCGTTGAGCGGACTGGCCCACCAGTTAGCCATCCAGGTGAGCAGGCCGCCCATCGCCATCGCGGCGATCCCGACGAGCCCGAGCTTCACCGCCAGCCAATGCCTTCTCGTGACGCTCTGGGTCCACGCCAGCCGGAAGGTGCCGGTCTCGAGCTCCCGGGCAATGATCGGTGCACCAAAGAAGACGCCGACGAGGGCGGGCGCGATGGCCACAATGAACGGCAAGGCACTCTGGAGCGACTTGTCGACACTGAGCACTGGGTTCGTTGCCGTGGCGCAGTTCCCCGCCGATTTGCAGTTGGACTCGAATGCGTCGTAGACGTGCGCCAAGTGCGGACCGGTAACCGCGAGCACGATCGCGAACGCAGCGAGCAGACCGAAGCCGATGATCGCCTCGGTGCGGAACTGACGAAATGCAACCCGGATCACGAGCGGACCTCCAGCTTGGGCTGTTCGACAGCGCGGGCCATGTAGGCGAGAACGATGTCTTCGAGGTCGAGCTGTTCAACCGACCACGAGGGATCGAGAATGGGCCCATCGGCGCGCACGACGAGGGTGCTCTGCTTGTCGGTGTGGCTTCCGGCGATGACCGCCTGACCGCTCGGCAGGGCGTCGCGCTCGTGTCGTGGGCCCGTCAAGCGGTGATGGGATGCGAGCAGGTCGTCGATGTCACCTGCGACCCGGACCCGGGAGCCGACGAGCACGATCAGGTAGTCACAGATCCGCTCCAGGTCGGCGACGAGGTGCGAGGACACGATGACGCTGGCGCCGTGCTCCGCGACGACCTCCATCAAGCCCTGGAGGAACTCACGCCGGGCCAGAGGATCCAGGCTCGCAACGGGCTCATCGAGGACGAGCAGCTCCGGCCGCTTCGCCACCGCCAGGGTCAGCGCGAGCTGGGCTCGCTGACCGCCCGAAAGCCTGCCCGCCTTCTGGTGGGGGTCGAGCCCGAGATGGGCGATCCGTTGCTCGGCGAGTGCTCCGTCCCAACTCGGGTTCATCCGGGCGCCGAAGCGCAGGTGATCACTGACCGAGAGCCCCGCGTAGGTCGGGGTGTCCTGGGCGACATAGCCGACGCGGGCCATTTCGCTCGAACTCGCGCCTGGCCGCTCGCCCAGAACGGCGATCGATCCAGCGTCTGGATGAAGGAGCCCGACCGCGAGTTGGAGGAGCGTGCTCTTTCCCGCGCCGTTGGGTCCGACCAGCCCGACCACCTTGCCGGCGGGGATGGCGAGCATGCACTCGGAGAGCGCCCACTTGTGGCCGTAGCGCTTCCCGAGGCCGCTCGCCTCCAAGACGGCGGTCACGCTACACCTTCTTCGGAGGTGGACCAGAGGAGGTTGCGAAAGAGCGCCTCGATGCTCTCGTCGTCGAGTCCGGCGCGCCGCGCCTTTGACAGCCAGCGCTTCAGATCCTGGCGGAGCGGCCCGTGCGCCGCCAACGAGTCGTCGGTGAGCGTCTTGATGACGAAGGTACCGACGCCGGGTCGAGCGGCGACCAGGCCGAGGTGCTCCAGCTCCTTGTAGGCCTTGAGGACGGTGTTCGGGTTGATGGCGAGGGCGGCCACCACCTCCTTCACGGTCGGGAGCTGCTCGTCCACTTCGAGGAGCCCCAGCCGCAGGGCGTGGCGGACCTGCCGGACGACTTGCTGGTAGGGGGCGACTCCCGAACGCGTGTCGAGGTGGAACTCGATCATCCTCGGCTCCATTCATCTAGGTTCCTAGATATCTTAGGGACAACACCTCTCATAGGTCAAGGCCACTAGTCAGCAGCCCGCCGCGCCAGCTCGGCGAGCCAGGAAAGGTGCATGTCGTCGGCCGGGATAGCCCCTCGACCACAACCGGGCGCGGTTTGAGCTCACAAAGTCCTTCTCGCCCG
>JAJYVX010000229.1 GCA_021791795.1 Actinomycetes bacterium
CTGTTCGCAGCGGCCGGTCGCCCGGCGGAGCGCCGACGGGTGGACGACCCGCGCAAGGTCGTCGTCACCGTCTCGGAGGCCGAGGCCGAGATCCTCGCCGAGGTGCTCGCCCGGACGACGCTCAGCTTGTCGGCGTTCGTCGACGAGGCGCTGCGGCGGGTGGGGCAGAGGTAGGGCAGAAGCGCTGGGCCGTCAGCCAGCAAGGGCCACCTGGTCGCTCGCTGGCAACCCGGACGGCGGTCGGGAGACTGCCGCGTCACAAGGGGACGGCGTTCTGGAGAGCACCCAACGCAGAATGAGCCTGCGGGGCGGCAAGGACGGCGCGGTGGCAGTGTCGACTTGGTCGACTATCTGGCCCCGCGCGGCCGCCACGTGGCAACGATCAGCTCGCCCCACTGCTGAGCGATTTTCCCACCCTGCTCGATGAGCCTCTGAACCTCGCCTTCGTCAAAGTGCTTGTGGCGGCTCGCGCCCCTCCGCTGCATCCGGCGCCCGACCATCCCGAGATTGGACCGGGCCCAGGTGGAGTGCACAACGACGTTTCGTTCCTCGGACAGCGCTCTCGCATCCTTGACCCAGGCGATCCATCCCGTGCGCAGCCCATCGTCCTCCACGAGTTCGATAGCGACTCGCACGAGCCTGTCGTAGATCCACCCTGCGGACTCGCCTCCGATGACCGGCTCGGCGCTCGTGTCTGGTGGGAAAGCGATCAGCTCGATCGCGAGGTACGCGTTCCATTCGATGTTCGAGCAGAGGACGACGAGCTCGCCGATCCGGGCGAGCTGGTCATCTCGAAAGCCCGTTCGAGAGGTGTTGTCGAAGGGTGGTCCGTCCGCCATCGCCGGATCCATTCACCTAGCGTCGGGAGACGATGACAGGCCGAGCGGTCGGAGCCCATCAGTCATAGCCCGAGCGCCGGCAGTGCCTCGACGATCTCGACGGTCTCAACCGACACGCGGACGATCCGGGCGATGAGGTCGACGATGTAGCGCGGGTCACCGTGCTCGTCGCCCCAGGCATTCGGGTCGTTCAAGATGCCGGAGTCTTTGTCGATTCGGACCCGGTAGCGATCGATCAGCCACTCGAGAGCGCTGCGCCCGTTCACCTCGTAGCGGTGGGCCTCCTCGGGGATGCCCGAGAGCGTGACGTGCTCATTGACGACGATCGTGGAGCGGTCCTGCTCCCGGCTACGTCCGGCGAAGCGGAGCTGCTGGACCCGTAACGCTGCAGGGCTCGCCCCCGCGCCCGGCATCCCTTCGAGCGGCCACGGGTCGACACGCCCGTAGCCAACGTGCAGCTCGGCGAGGCGCTGGCCTGCCGAGACGAAATCCCAGAACCCCTCGACCATGGGGATCCTCGGGATCATCTTGCCGAGTTCGGCGGCGAAGCGGCCGCGGTACTCGGGCGAGTGGAGCAGGCCGTAGACGTAGTGGAAGACGTCGTCCGCGTTCACCTTGTCCCCGAAGCGGGCTCGGTAACGCTCGAGGGTGCGTTCGCTGATGGCGTCGAGGCGCTCGTACGGATCTGAGGTCTCCCCGAAGAGGCTCTGCTCGTCTCGGCGCTCACGGTACTGGTAGCGCGGAAAGCACTGACTTCCATTGGAGGCGTCGGCCAGGTGGAGACTCGGCACGCAATCAGTCGCCAACACTGAAAAGGACGAGCGTGTTCCGTTCGCCGAGACGGCGATCACCCGGTTGCCGTGCTCGGGGGTCGGGAAGAGCGACGGGATGAGGTAGACCCTCTCGTTCCACTGCCGGTCGAAGTAGAGCCACTGCTTCGAGAACGGCCGGTACATCGACTCGATTGCTCTGGCTGATTCGATAGTGGCCGGCCGGTTGCGGCGCAGGTCCGACTTGAGGTTCGCGGTCCAGCTGATCCGACGAGGGTCGGTGTCGACGAAGCGGCCGACGTCCTCGTCGGTAGGGTGTGCTCGACCAAGCGCGACCTCGCGGTGGAACCGCTCCCGCTCGGCGTTGTAGACGTCGATGGTCGCGGTTACGTGCTCGAGCAGGTCACGTCGGGAGAAGCTGTAGGTCCAGGCGTCACGATTGGTCACCACTCCGAGCGAGTAGGTGCTGAAGAGAACTTCCCGGTCACGACCGGCCTTGTCGCCGAGGGGTTGGAAGGTGGCGAAGAGCTCGCTCCGCTGGTTGACCCAGTCGCCCGCTGCGTTCGGCGCGATTTGCTGCCAGGGGACGCCGGCGAGATCCCCGAACGCTGCGAGCTTCGCGAGCTTCTCCTCTCGAGTGAGGTAGTCGCCGATGTCGTGGTAATGCAGCTCGGTAGGGCCGTCATGGCAGGGATCTTTCACGAGAAGGGTGATCGCGATCGGCGTGCGGCTGCCTTGGCCGAAGACCTTCCCACCTTCCCTGCGTGACGTCTCGCCGGAGGTTCGCTGGTTCCCTCGCAGGTTGAGGCACCAGATGGCGCTGCACTCCTCGGCGAGCGCCTTGCGCAACCCATCGGCGGAGGTGGCGTCGATGTAGGCGCCGTTGCTGACGAAGCAGACGACGCCCTGCGCGCCGACGCGGTCTGTCGCCCAGCGGAAGGCGCGCACGTAGGAGTCGTAGAGGTTGCGCTTGAGCCCGGCATTCGAGCGGGCCGCGTAGGTGCCTCTGATTCGTTCGTCGAGCCTCGGGTACGCGAGGTTCTTGTTGTTGTCGTTCTCCGACCCTTGGCCGACAGAGTAGGGAGGGTTTCCTAGGACGACGGTGATAGGGAGCTGCTGTTGGCGGCGGGCTCGCTCGGAGTTCGGACGGAGGAACTCCGGCAGCAGCTCGCCCTCGCCCTCGCCGAGCTGGAAGGTGTCGGTGAGCACGATGCCCGGGAATGGCTCGTACGGCCCTTCGCCTCGAAGGGCGTGATAGGTCTGTTCGATGTTGATCGCGGCGACGTAGTAGGCGAGGAGCACGATCTCGTTCGCATGGAGCAGGTCGCGATACGCGCGGGAGAGGTCGACCTGCTTGAGCAGCGGCAGCAGGCGGGCGAGGAAGGTCCCCGTGCCGCAGAAAGGGTCGAGCACGTGGACCCCGTCTGCGCCGAGTTGCGCCCCGAAGGTGTCCCGCAACACCCGATCGACGGCTCGCAGCATGAAGTCGACGATCTCGATCGGGGTGTAGACGATGCCGAGGCGGTCGGCGGCCTTTGGGAAGGCCCGCTGGAAGAAGACCTCGTAGAGCTCCTTCACGATGCGCTGGCGCCCCTCGAGGCTCGTGATCCCCTCGATGCGGCGCCGCACCGACGCGTAGAAGTCCGACAGCTCGGCCCGCTCGCGCTCGATCGCCTCCTCTTCGTGGAGGACGTGGAGCACCTCGGCCATGGATTCCGAGACCGGGTTGCGCTTCGTGAACTCCGCATCGCCGAAGAGCGCCTCGAAGATCGGCGCCGTGACAAGGTGTTGTGCGAGCATCTCGATCGCCTCGTCCTCGCCGACGGAGGGGTTGATCGTGCGACGAAGGCTCTCCAGGTAGGAGCTGAAGGCAGCACCGATGCCCCCGCCGTGTCGGATTGCCGTCTCGATGCGGGTGATGTGGGCCTGCGCGATGCGGGCGACGTCCTCGGCCCACGTCTCGAGGTAGACGCGGCTCCCGCAGCGCTTGAGCACCCGGGCGTAGACCTTGTCCTCGAGGCCTTCCCAGGACAACGGAAGGCGGGCCTGGTCGCCGAGGTGGTCGCTCTCCCAGGGAGCTGCGCCGCCCACGCCGACGACCTGCAGGCGAGAGAGGCGGGAACGTTCGAGGTCGAGCTTGTTGATCTCGGTGTCGAAGCGGTCGTCGTGGGCACGGAGCGCCTGGAGCACCTGCCAGACGACCTGGTAGGCCTTGTCCGAGTCGAGGACCGTCTCGGGGTCGCTGCCTGCGGGGACGGGCACGGGGACGATGACGTAGCCGTAGCGCTTGCCCTCGGCGACGCGCATGACCCGCCCGACGGCCTGGACGACGTCGATCTGGGAGCGGCGCGGGTTCGTGAAGATCACCGCGTCGAGTGCGGGGACGTCGACGCCCTCGGAGAGGCAGCGTGCGTTCGTGAGCACCCGGCAGGCGCCCTCTGGGGGATCCTCCCGGAGCCAGGAGAGCGCCTGGTCCCGCTCGAGGGCACCCATCTGGCCATCCACGTGTCGGGTCTCGACCGAGACCCCTTCGAGGCCCTGCTCGGCGGCGTGTGCGGCGACCTCGGGCAGCGAGCGGGCGACCTCGCGCGAGTAGCGGATGTAGGTGGAGAAGGCGACGACGCGCCGCATCGGTGCGAGGTCATAGGCGAACTCG
>JAJYVX010000230.1 GCA_021791795.1 Actinomycetes bacterium
TCGTCGTCGACGCCGTGCGCGCCGCCCATCCCGAGGCGGCCATCTCCTACGTGCCCGACCACGAGGGCCTCCTCGCCTACCTGCGAGAGACGCTTCGCGAGGGGGACCTCTGCCTCTCTCTCGAGGCCGGAGACCTCGCAGGCCTTCCTGACGAGCTGCTCGGCGACGACCGCTGGTGAGCGACGAGCTCGATCACGCCCTTGCCGAGGCGGCCCGCCGTCTCGGGCGCCTCGCCCGGGCCGAGGTCCCTCTCGGCCCGCTCACGACCTACCGCGTCGGCGGGCGTGCGGCACTGTTCGTCGAGCTCGACGGAGAGGCGGCGCTCGACAGCCTTGCCGCGACCGTCGAGGCGACCGGTGTCGAGGTGCTCGTCGTCGGCAAGGGCTCGAACCTCCTTGTCGCCGACGCGGGCTTTTCCGGCCTGGCGGTCCACCTCGCGGAGCCCTATGCCGGGCTCGAGATCGAGGGGACCGTCGTGAGGGCCGGCGCGGCGTTGTCCTATCCGGTGCTCGCCCGGCGCGCCGTGGCGGCGGGCCTCTCGGGCATGGAGTGGGCCGTCGGGATCCCTGGGTCGGTCGGCGGGGCCGTCCGCATGAACGCAGGCGGGCACGGGGCCGAGACGAAGGACCGCCTCGTCTCGGCTCGTGTGATCGACCTCGCCGCCCCCGGCGCCGGGACGAGGGACCGCACGGCGGCCGATCTCGCATTCTCCTACCGCCACTCGGCGATCTCGCAAAGCGAGCTCGTCCTCGAGGCCACCTACGAGCTCGAACCCGGCGACGAGCCGGAGGGCGCTGCCCGCATCGCCGAGATCGTCCGCTGGCGGCGTGAGCACCAGCCGGGCGGGCAGAACGCCGGGTCGATCTTCACGAACCCGCCCGGCGACTCGGCCGGCCGCTTGATCGAGGCCGCCGGGCTGAAGGGCTTCCGGATCGGCTCGGCCGCGGTGTCGGACAAGCACGCCAATTTCATCCAGGCCGACGCGGGCGGTTCTGCCGACGACGTCCGGGCCGTGATCGACGCCGTCGGGTCGGCTGTCCTCGAGCGCACCGGGGTCGAGCTCGCCGTCGAGGTCCGCTTCATCGGTCGCGCCGCCGGCGCCTCGGGGTGACGGAGGGCTCCGGCGGGCGAGCCCTGGGCCAGCTCGCCCGCTCCTTTGCCGGCTAGCGCTCGGGTGACCGCCGCCAGGAGGCCTCGAAGAGCGCTCCGCCGAGCGGGGACCGTCCGATCTGGAACCTCCCGCCCGTAGCGCGCACGACCGAGTCGGCGATGGCGAGGCCGAGCCCGTGGCCGCCCTCGACGGTCGTCGCCCGCTTGAAGCGGTGGACGAGCTCCTCGCCGAGCTCCGGGTCGACGCCCGGTCCATCGTCTTCCACCCGCAGGGCGAGCCAGTTCGTGTCGAGCCGCACCGCCGAGATCTTGATGCGCCCACCCTCACCGGCGTACCGGCAGGCGTTGTCGGCGAGGGTGCCGGCGAGCTTGTCCACCCACTCCGGAGGGGCCGATACCGGAAGCCCCCCGTTCAAGAAAGTGGGCAGCTCGACGTCGATCTCCTGGCGGCGAGCTGCCGCCACAGCGGTGAAGCGCTCGGCAGTGACGCGCGCCACCTCGCAGAGGTCGACCCGGTGCCCCCTCGGGTCCGCCGGCTCGGAGTCCGCCCGCGCCAGCCAGAGGAGGTCCTCGACGATCCGCCGCAGGCGCTTGCTCTCACGGCCGATCCGGTCGAGGACGGCCTCGTAGACCTCGGGGCTGCGGGGCTGGGTCCTCGCCAGGCTGACCTCGGCCTCGATCACGCTGAGCGGCGTACGAAGCTCGTGGGAGGCGTCGGCGGTGAACTCGAGCTGGCGACGCCTGGCGATCTCGACCGGCCGTGCGCTCCGCAGCCCGATCGCGAGGGCGACGAGGAAGAACGCCAGCAGCAAGAAGGGAAAGGCGATCGCCTCCGAGCCGATGAGGACCGCCTCGACGTGGCCGAGCTCGGTGAGGCTCTCCCCGGCGAGCAGCCAGCCCGCTCGGACCGGCTGCCACTGCAGGCGGTAGGTCGTGCCCGCCACCCCGTCGTCGAGAGAGGTGACGACCCGGGACGGTGGCGGGCGGGTCCCTGCGGGAAGAAGCGGATCGCCCGGAGCAGAGCGCACCAAGGTGCCGGTCTCGTCGAAGGACCACAGCCGGATCGGCTCACCGTAGATCCCGAGCCCGTACCGGGCGCCGTTGGTCTGGATGCCCTCGCTCGAGAAGGCCCGCCCGGGGCTTGCCGCCGCCGCCTGCAGCCTCGCCGACAGCTGGCGGTCGACTTGGCCGGTCAAGTGCTGGGCGACGGCGAAGTCGAGGAGCGCGACGACGCCGGCGTAGCTCACGGCGACGAGCAGCGTCGCGATCGTGGCCACCCGTGCGGCGCCGAGCAGCTCGCGCCGGCTGAAGCGGCCCCGCAGGCGGAGGTTCATCGGTCGGCCTCGAGGAGGCGGTATCCCGTGCCCCGGACCGTCTCGATCCGGAGGTTCGCCTCGGAGAGCTTGGCGCGAAGGCGCGCGATATGGACGTCGATCGTGTTCGACCCGACGGCGTCGGCCTCGTCCTGCCAGGCGTGGATGGCGATCGAGGAGCGCGAGACGACCGCGGGCGCCCGCTGCAAGAGCAGCTCGAGGATCCGGAGCTCGGTCTTCGTGAGCGAGACGGGCTCGCCGCCGACGGTGACGGACCAGGCCAGGGAGTCGACCTCGAGGTCGCCGAAGCTCAGGGTGTCCGTCCTCGTCTCGGGCGAGCGGCGCCTCAGCGCACGCAAGCGGGCGAGCAGCTCGCCGAAGTCGAAGGGCTTCACGAGGTAGTCGTCGGCACCGGCGTCGAGCCCCTCGACGCGATCAGAAGGGGCGTCACGTGCGGTTAGCATCAGCACCGGCAGGGTGCTCTTTTGCCTGCGGAGCTCTCTCACGATCTCGACCCCCGTGCGTCCCGGCATCCGCCAGTCCAAGATGGCCACCACATAGTCGTACGCGGCGAGGTAGGCGAGCGCATCCGGCCCGTTGTCGACGGCGTCGACGACGTAGCCAGCCTCGACGAGACCTCGCTCGATCACCGAGCGCAGCCCGGGGTCATCCTCGGCGACGAGCACCCTCATAATGACTGTTTCTTATCCCACGCACCGGCGAAAAGGCAGGTCGGCAGCGCCGGTCAGGCCCTCGGTCCCAGCCGGCGTTCATGCTGGCTTCAGGTTGCCGGCGCAAGATGACGGTGCCGGGCGTCCCGGTACCGCGAGACGAGGAGGTCCACGTGGCGCCGACGGGCGACGATTTCGGTACCGGGGCTGAGCGGGCGACGCCCGGCGCCGTCCCCGGCGCCCACCGACGCGTCTACACGGCCTCCCGCCGATCACGCCGAACTGCCCGGGCGGCGGCGCGCACACGCGTCCAGCGCTGGCGGCGCCGGGTCCTCGGCACGCTCGCCGGCGTCCTCGTGATCGTCCCGGCCGCCGGGCTCGGCGCCTGGTGGTACCTCAACTACCGCCTCGGACAGGTCCACCACGTCACCATCCAAAAGGGCGTGCTCCACCACTCGAAGCCCGGCGCTCCCTTCGACATGCTCCTCATCGGCTCCGACACGCGGAGCTTTGTGAAAGACGGAGCCCAAGCCGGCAAGTTCGGCTCGCCGTCGGTCGTCTCGGGCCAGCGGAGCGACGTCATCATCATCGCCCGGGTCATCCCGGCGACCCAGCAGGTCTACATGCTCTCGATCCCCCGTGACCTCTGGGTGAACATCCCCGGCCACATCCAGTACATCTCGGGCCAGAACAAGATCAACGCCGCCTTCAACTCCGGCCCGAGCCTGCTCATAAAGACCCTGAAGCAGGACTTCGGGATCCCGATCGACCACTTCGCCGAGGTCAACTTCGCCGGCTTCCAGGGCATGGTGCAGGCGATCGGCGGCCTTCGGATCGACTTCCCGATGCCGATCAAGGACGCCTACAGCGGTCTTTCGATCCGCCACACCGGCTGCCAGACCATCAGCGGTGGCATGGCGCTCGCGTTCGTTCGCAGCCGCCATCTGTACTACTACCAGAACGGGCAGTGGAACTACGACGGGATGAGCGACTGGAGCCGCATCCGGCGCCAGGACATCTTCTTCCAGGCCCTGCTTCGCGACGTGAAGGGCCAGGTGACGAACCTGGTCGCCATGAACAGCGTCCTCGGCGCCGTCGTGCACAATCTCACGATCGACTCGACGCTCACGACCGGAGACCTCA
>JAJYVX010000032.1:0-9788 GCA_021791795.1 Actinomycetes bacterium
CGAGGGTGCGTCCGCCACCGCCTGCAGTCGGGCGACGACGGCCGAGCGCAGCTCCGGCGGGGCTTCAACGACGGCGGCGTCACCGAGGCCGGACACGAAGGAGACGAAGGCAGCCTCGTCACCGACCGGAAGGCGGAGCCGTACGGCGCCCTCCGGCTCGGAGCCGATCACGGCTTCCGGCGCGACGCGCCCGACGACGAGCGCGGCCAGGCGCGCGTCGACGACGAGCTCCGCCACGGCCACCTCCGCCTCGGATCCGGTCGGCACGCTCCACGGCAGCAGGTTGACCTCCTCGAGACCGAAGGCCGGTGGAGCCTCGAAGGAGCCCGCCGGGCCGAGCTCTGGTTGGGAGGCGAAGCGGTCGACGCGGAAGGTCCTCGTCTGCGGCCCGCCGCTCGCAGACAGCTCGCGGCCGACCAGATACCAGGCCGAACCCCGGAACGCGAGAACGTGTGGCTCGACTCGACGGCGGCGGCCCCTGTAGGAGAAGGACAGGGTCGCACGCATGCGGATCGCCTCGTGCACGGTGCCGAGCGCGGGCAACGACGGGAGGACGGCCACGGGGGCGAGGCCGGGGCCTCCCCCCGACGCAAGAGCGGAGGCCTGCGCCCGCCCCGACGGCGGAAGCGCCCCGAGCTTCGCGAGGGCGCTCGAAGCGGCGCTTCCCCCGAGCTGGACGGCGGCCACGGCGAAGCCGAGAGCCTGCTTCTCCTCGTCCGTCAACCGCAGGTCCGGCAGGTAGTAGTCGTCCTTCCGGATGCGGTAACCCGCCTGCTCCTCTCCCTCCATCGGCTCGACCGCGATGGGAATCCCGAGACTTCGCAGCGCTCGTTTGTCCCGCTCGAAGGCCTGGCGTGCCGCCTCGCCCCCCTCGGGATAGCCCGCGACCATGTCCGCCAGCTCGCGTAAGGTGAGCGGGCGGCGCGTGTCGAGGAGCACCAGCACGAGGTTCGTGAGGCGCTCGAGGCGGTCCTGTCGTGGCGCCTCGGGCATCGGGTGCAATCTAGGGCGCTCCGGGAGGCTTCGACGATGGCTGCACGTGCGTAGGTGGACGAGGGTGTGGGAAATCCCCGGGCCGGTCTCGTCCGTAACTCATTCGTGAGCACCACAGCCCCGGCCGGCGACACCCGGTCGGACGAGGCGCTCCTCGGAGCGATGGCACTCGGCGACGAGAGCGCCGCCGTCGCGTTCGTGCGCCGCTACCAACGCCGCGTGTACGGCTTGGCGCTCGCGATCGTCCAGGACGCCCGCACGGCAGAGGATCTCTCGCAGGAGGCGCTCATGCGGGTGTGGCAGCACTCGGGCGCATACGACGTCCGCCGTGCCTCCGTCTCCACCTGGGTCCTCACCATCACGCGGAACCTTTGCATCGACTTCCTTCGCATCCGCCGCGCCACGCCGGTAGACCCGGAGGCCCTCCTCGCGCTGGGTCTCGTCAGCCCGGGTCCGGAGCCTGGCGAGCTGGCAGAGCGGCGAGATGCTGCCGCCGCCGTCCGGACCGCCGTCGCGAACCTCCCGCCCGAGCAGGCCCGGGCGCTCATGCTCGCCGCCTTCTACGGGCTCACGGCCGACGAGATATCACGCCGCGAGTCGATCCCACTCGGCACGGCGAAGACCCGCATCCGCGCCGCCCTCGCGAAGGTGCGCCTCGCACTCGCAGCCGGCCTGCCCGCCGAGGGGGTGACGGCATGAATCCGGACGGCGGCGAATCGACCCGGCCCCTTTCCTGTGACGAGGTCCGCTCCCGCGCGGCGGAGATCGCTCTCGCGATCGTCGGCGGACCCGAGCGGTCGGCGGCCCTCTCCCACCTCGACTGCTGCGCCGCCTGCCGTAGCGCCGTGGACCAGCTGGCGCCGGCCGCCGACACGCTCTTGTTGATGGCCGGCGAGGTGGATCCACCGGTGGGCTTCGAGGTCCGCCTTCTCGAACGGCTTCGCCGGGAGAGCTCACCGCAGCCGCCGCCGCGGCTGGCGCTCAGGGCAGCGGCGTTGCTCCAGTCACGCAAGTGGAGGCTCAGCGGGGCCGTCGCCGCCGCCATGCTCGCCGCCATCGGCTCGGGCGTGGCCGTCGGCGAGGCGATCGCCCCGGCGACGCCTGCGGCAGTGCAGGGTGGAGCCGGAGGTGTCACCGGTCCCCGGGGCTACGGCGGTTCGAGCGGCGGCTCCGGCTTGGCGAACGTCGAGGTGAGAGCACTCCGGTCGGGTTCGCAGACTGCGGGTGAGGTGCTGCTCACCCGCACGACGCCGGAGTGGCTGCTCATGTCGGTGCGCGACCTCCACGTCTCGGCGTGGGTGAGCTGCGTCGTCAGTGTCTCCGGGCGGGTCGTGAGCGTCGGCACGTTCCAGCTGCAGGACGGCCAGGGAACCTGGTCGGTCCGGCTGCCTCGATCCTGGGCGCTGGGCGACGTGACCGACGCCCGGGTGGTGGGACCGGGAGGTGCCGTGCTCGCGAGCGCCACTCTCTGAGGAGGCGGCGCAGGCTCAAAAGGCCAGCTTTGCCTTCATCAGGCGTTCTCTTGCTTCCTCGCTCCCTTCGATGCGGACTCTCGCGACAGCCTTGCGACCGAAGAGGAAGAGGACCAGCTCTTGTGGCCCTCCCTCGAGCAACACATGGGGCTTTGCCTGGCTCGCGGTGAAGCGCCCGAACGAAGGGGCGGCGATCTCGAGGCCGAGCCCGCGCAGGCGGAGGGAGAGAAGGACGGCAGAACGCCTGAGCACCCTCCAGAGAGCCTCGTCGAGATCGGCGTCCACCCGCGGCTCGGCGTCGCCGCCGGCCCGCCGGACGTCCTCGTGGTGGACGAAGTACTCGGCGACGTTCATGGCGCTGTCGAGGAGTGTCCAGGGAAAGGGAGGTCCGCTCCGTACAGCCGAGACGAGCTTCGCGTAGCCGAGCTCGCGCTTTGCGGACTCCATCGCGTGCTCGGTGAGACGGGCGAGCGGCGGCACGAGGATGCCCGCGGCGGCAATCGGCCTGTGCTCCCTCACATAGAGGTGAGCGGCGAGGTCCGACGTCGCCCAGCCTTCGCACAGCGTCGGCGCGAGCGGGCCTTCGTCCTCGAGCAGTGCGGCGAGCGCCTGGCGCTCCTTCTGAGCGATCGAAGTGGCCATCGGACAGAACGGTACCGGCGATCGGCACACGCCTGGCCGTGCAACCAGCCCACCTCAGCGGCTAGAACCATTCCGTGTCAAAGGACCGGAAAGAACGGCAGATACTGGCGACGAGCGGCGGGTTGGAGATGACCGAGCGGGGATGGTTCGAGTGGCGGTTCGGGGCCCTTCTCAAGTACGCCCTCGAGCTGTCCGGCACGACCAGCACGCCGAGGATCTGCTTCTTGAACACCGCGAGCGGCGACGACGACATCGTCCTCAGGGCGCTCTACGGTGCCGCTTCTCACGAGGACGTGTTCGCTACGGACCTCCAGCTCTTCAACATGCCGAACGTCGCCGACATGCGCGCCCATCTGCTCGCACAGGACGTCGTCTGGGTGGGCGGCGGCTCGGTGGCGAACCTGCTCGCCCTCTGGCGGCTCCACGGCCTCGACGAGCTCATGCGGGAAGCCTGGGAAGCCGGCGTGGTGCTGAGCGGCGTGAGCGCCGGCTCCCTCTGCTGGCACGTCGGCGGGACCACCGACTCCTTCGGTCCGGAGCTGCGCCCGGTGACGAACGGCCTCGCCCTCCTCCCCTACGGCAACGGTGTCCACTACGACAGCGAGGAGCAGCGCCGCCCGCTGCTCCACAAGCTCGTGGCCGAGGGCACCCTTCCGCTCTCCTTTGCCACCGATGACGGCGTCGGCCTCCACTACGTCGGCACCGTGCTCGTCGAGGCGCTCTCCGAGACCGCCGGCAAGGCCGCGTACCGGGTCGAACAGGACGGAGCCGGCGGCGCGGTCGAGTCGAGGATCGAGCCGAGGCTGCTGGCGGGCTGACCCGGGGCCGCGGCGGCGCGGGCCGCTCAGCTCCTCTTGTCCCCCGGCAGGCCGCCGCACCATCCCTCGTGGGCAAGGAGCGTCCGCTTCAGCTCGATGCCGCCGCCATAGCCCGTGAGGCTCCCGTCGGAACCGATCACGCGGTGGCAGGCCAGCACGAGCGGCAGCGGGTTCCGGCCGTTCGTCGCTCCGACGGCGCGGAAGGCGCCTGCCCTGCCAACTCTCGCAGCGAGGGACGCGTAGCTCTCCGTCTCGCCGTACGGGATGTCCGCCAGGGCGAACCACACCTCTCGCTGGAACCTGGAGCCGGCCGGCTCGAGCGGGAGGTCGAATTCCTCCAAGTCGTGCCTGAAGTAGGCAGAGATCTGCTCGGCGGCGGCTCGGACGGACGAAGCGGTCCCGGCCCGGTCGGGCTCGAGCTCCCCGGCGTCGAAGGTGGCGGGAAGGAGCACGTGGTGCAGAGCCGTGTCGTTCCCGGCAAGCACCATGTCGCCGACAGGCGTCTCGATCACCGCCCAGCAGTCGCCGGCCGCGAAGGCCGGGACCGACAACGGCCGCTTCCCGGTTCGGCGCGGCACGGCACCGTTCGTCATCGTCATGTCGGTTCCTTCTCCTTCTTCGCTCTCGATGTGGCTGTTGCTGTGGTTGTGGCGCCCGGCACGGCGGTCGCCGTGGCCGTCGTTGTGGCACCCGCAGTGGCTGTGGCCGTCTCGCCGGGCGTGGCGAGCACCGACCAGAGGTACTGGAGGGCATAGGACCGATAGGGCCGCCAGCTCTCTGCGAGCGCCAGCACCGCCTTCTCGCCCCGCGACGCGCCGAGGCGCTCGAGCGCCCTCATGGCCCCGAGATCCGTCGGCAGGAAGGCGTCGGGGTCTCCGAGCGCCCTCATCCGCACGTAGCCCACCGTCCATGGACCGATGCCGGGGATCGAGAGCAGTTCGGCTGCCGCCCGGTCGCGGTCCGCGCCCGGGTCGAGCGAGACGCTGCCGTCCGCCAGAGCCCCGCAGAGCCGGATGACCGCCACGGCCCGCGTGGTGGGCAGGGGCAGGTCCTCGGGGGAGAGCGCGGCGAGGACGGCGGCCGACGGGAACAGGCGCGCCACGCCGTCCACGGGAACAGGAAGCGGCTCCCCATATGCCTCGGCAAGCTTCCCGCTGAGAGTCCGCGCACCCGGCACGCTCACCTGCTGGCCGAGCACGGCTCTCACGGCCAGCTCGTTGCCCTCGACGTGACCCGGGGTCCTCAAGCCCGGCAGACGCTTCACCTGCCCGCCGAGGAGAGGGCAGGTCCGGAGCACTTCGGCGACGGAGCCGGGATCGCAGTCGAGGTCGAACAGGCGCCGCGTCCGCTGCACAGCCGTGCCGAGGTCTCTCGAGTCCTCGAGCTCGAGCCTGCAGTGAAGGGCGGCCTCTCCGGCCGGCAGCGTCCTCACGGTGACGACGCCCGGGCCGTGCGGCAGGTCGAGAGCACGGCGGTACCAGCCCGGGCCGCCCTCCTCGACTCCCGGCACCGCCCGGGCCGCGAGGAACCCGAAGAGGGCCTCCGAGCCGAGCGGAGCGCGGTAGGGGAGCCGCAGCGTCACGGCTGCAGACGCGGCCCGCCGACCGCCGGCGCCGCTCGCCGCGAGGGCGCCAGATCGCCGGCGCAGGGCGGAGGGAACTTCCCCGTACACCTGCCTGATCGTGTCGTTGAACTGCCGGATGCTGCCGAAGCCGGCTGCGAAGGCCACCTCGCCGAGACGCATGGCCGTCGTCTCGAGGAGGATCCTGGCCGACTCGCACCTCTTCGCCCGGGCGAGCTCGAGCGGACCCGCGCCCAACTCGGAGACGAGGACCCTCTGGAGGTGCCTGGAGCTGAACCCCAGCCGGCCGGCGAGGGCGTTCACACCTTCGCGGTCGACGACTCCGTCGGCGATGAGACGCATCGCCCGCCCGACCGCGTCGCCCCGGCGGTTCCACTCAGGAGAGCCAGGAACACCGTCTGGCCGGCAGCGCTTGCATGCGCGGAAGCCGGCTCGCTGCGCTCCTGCTGCCGTAGGGAAGAAACGGGCGTTCTGCCGTTTCGGCATCACCGACGGGCAGCTCGGGCGGCAGTAGATCCGGGTCGACGTGACGCCGACGAAGAACCAGCCGTCGAATCGCCGGTCCCGGGCCACAAGAGCGCGGAAGCACGCGTCGTCGTCGAGTCGGCCCGGCGTTCCCTCGAGCACCATGGCGTGAGTATGGCAGCGGTATGTGCAGAGATCTAGCGGATTTCGGACATCTCAGTCGCGGGCGGTGGCGGCCGGACAGCCGGGAGCGTCAGCCGACCCGCCAGACGTACACGCCTCCGGCGGTGCTGTACGGTCCGTGGCGCAGGAGCGTCGTGAAGAATGGCACCTGGTTCGACTCGCCTGGCCCCGGGCCGACGATGACCACGTCGACCTTGTTCGCCTGGAAGTAGGAGAGCATCTCGGAGCGAAGGGCCGGCGTGACCGCTACCGGCCGGGCCTCGAGAGCCTGGAGCGTGGTCGAGGCGATCGTCGGGGGACCCTCGTGCTTGCCCGGCACTATGAGCCAGCCCTCGACCATCCGGTAGCGCATGCCGCTCGCCGACTGCCATACGAGGGCGGTCTCGGTGAACGAACCGTAGACGTACGGGCTGACAAGGGCGACGGAGCCTGCGGGGATGCGGTCCTTCAGCGGAGTCGTGAAGAACGACGGCAGGGCCGGAGTCGTCGTACCGGCGGCGGCAGGTATCCAGGACACGAGGGCGAGGCCGACGAGCGCGGCGCCCGCCGCCACGGGCGCGACGCGCTTCCGCACGGCAATCAGCATGTCTATGAAGATCGCGAGGAGAAGAGCGACGAAGAAGTCGATCACGACCGTGAGCCGCACGGGCAGGATGTTGCGCACGAGCGTGCGGTGGTCGAGCCCGAGCCAGCCCCAGGGCAGGGTGAAACCGATATGACCGTCGAGGTGCAGCCTCGGGCCGAGGGTGAAGAGCCCGAAGACGACGAGCATGACGAGCGCCAGCGCGACGACCGGCCGCCGCCGGATGCCGAACACGATCGTGAGGAGGACTACGAGGAGAAGTGGGATGCCGATGTAGGAGGTTGGCTCCACGTGCAGTGTCCAGGCATCCGGCACGAGGCGAAACGAGACCAGCTGGCCCACAGGCTGCACCACACCTGCGAGGTCGGTGACGTAGAGGGAAGCGGGGTGGACCGAGTGGACCCGGAGCGGGCCACGGAACTGGACGTAGAGCGGGTAGGCGGCAAGGACGACGAAAGCACCGAGCGCGGTCGCCGCCCCCTTCAGCGCATAGGGAAGCTTCTCTCTCACCTGGCGGTGGTGAAGGACTGCCAGGGTGGCAAGGCCGACCACTCCCATGATGGCCTCGATCGTGAGCATCTCCTCGCCCGTGAGCAGCTGACATGCGGCGACCACGCCGAGGAGAACCCCGGTGACGAAGAACCGCCACCGCTGGCGCACGAAGAGCTCGTCCATGAGAAGGAACGTGAGCGGCAGCAACGCGAGCAGAGACAGCTGCTGGTGGCCGAGCTGCTGGTACACGAGGAAGGGGCAGAAACCGAACGCCACCGCGCCCACGACTGCGGCCACCTTCGAGCGCACGTAGCGGACGAAGGCCAGGTAGGCGGTGCAGGCGGTGAAGACCGGCGCGCTCACGACGAGGACGTTGAAGGCGGCTATCGGACCGAAGGCGAGCGTCACAGGCGACACGAGGATCGACGGCAGGATCACCGACGTGTTCCACATCACGTTTGCGCCGCTCGGGTAGAGCCCGTAGTTCGTGACGAGCGGGTTGTGGCCGTGGAGGATGGCGTAGGGGATCCAGCCGAGGAACCACATGATCTGCTCGGGATCCCCGATGTCGCCGCTGTAAGTGCGAGTCGGCGCGGCCCAGGCGGCCCGGTAGTAGGCGAAGCTGAGCACGACCGTGAAGAGGAACACTGCCAGCAGTCCCCATGCGACGCCGGTGCCCTCGACCGCCCGGCCGAAGTAGCCCTCACCCGAGAGCTTGCCGTTGGCTCCGCTCGGCGAGACGAAACCCTGGCCGATGCTCTCACCGGTCGCCGTGCGGGTCGTCGCCGCGTTGCCGGCGGCCTGATAGACGCCCGTCATCGACGGAGGCCCGGAACGGCGACGCACGGCTCTCGACGGTAACACAGGGCCTCTTCCGGCCCGGATACGCCCGGGCCGCCGCGCGGGCGGCGCTCCGGCGGTTCATCAAGGAGGCGCCCATCGCGGAGCCGCCGAGCATCGCGAGGATGACTCCCGGACCGAGCGAGTAGCCGATCCAGTACGAGAGTTCGCGAAGTGGGGTGGCCGCTACCATGTACGGCTGTGCTCCCTCGAGCACGGGCCAGGCGAACGGTCCTGTCACGAGCCATGCTCCGCAGAGGACGGTGACGAACCCGACGAGGAGTGGTCGCCCGCTCGCCGCCCCGGCCGACACGCCGGGCGCCTGCGTGGCGAGGACGAGACCCGTGAGCACGGAGGCCGCGCCAGGTACCAGCCACAACAGCGCGTGCGCAAGGTCCCAGAAGAACGCCCCCGTGCCGGTGGCACCGTAACCGAACAGTGGCCCCACAAACGGCACGATGCCCGCCCAGCCTCCGAAGAGCACCGTGAACAGGCCGATCGTGACGAGAGTCCCGCGACCGCCGTAGGACTCGACGACAGAGCGGGTCGCTCGCCTCGCCACCACCACTCCCGCACCCGGGTCACCGACAGGGCCGGCTGCCGTCCCTCCGTTCGCCATGGGTACGCCTGGGGCTTCGCTCGCGCCACAGCACGCCGAGCACGTCTACGACGTCGTCGGGCGGCGAGACAGACCCCGGACCCGCCGACGGCGCCTACGAGCGGGTGGTCCTGCGGCGCGACCAGGTTGCCGAGCACCGCGACGACAGCGGCCATGCGGACGCCCTCGCGCGAGCGGAGTGACGATCATCCGCGGCCGCGGAAGGATGACCGGAGGAGGACGCATCGTCGTCGAGCGGGCCGGCGGCGGGGAAGCGGATCAGGCCGGACAGGTGGTGATCCGCGGCACAGATCTCGTCGTCGCCACCGGTTCGGCTCCGACGAGACCACCGATAGAAGGCCTCGAGCAGGGCGATGTCCGCATCTGGACGAGCGACGACGCCCTTCGCCGCCGCGAGCGTCCTCAGCGCATGGTCGTCGTCGGCGGCGGCCTGTCCCACTTTGTGCGAAAGGTGGCGAACGGCACAGCAGAGCTCGACGACGAGACTCGCATCGCGGTGGGCACCCTGCTCCTCGCCGCCGGGCGCGCGCCGCGAACCAATGGCCTCGGCCTCGACAACCTCGGGTCGAGCCTGGCGACAGGGGCGAGATCCCGGTCGACGACACCTGCCCCCGCACGGTCTACACGGACCCGCCCGTCGCGTCGGTCGGGCTCACGCGGGCCGAGGCGAGGGCGAGAGGGCTCCCGACCGCATCGGTCTCGATGGACCTTGCCGACACTGCCCGCGCTATCACAGAAGGAGCGAAACTCGCCTCCGACCCCGCTTCATCGGGCGTCCTCCTACTTGTCGCGGACGTGAACCGCAAGATCCTCCTCGGCGCATCGGCCATCGGCCCCCGCGAACGACCGGCGGTAACGTGTCGCGGACGACATCTCGCTGCAGTGATGGAGGTTCGCATGACGATCACGGCAGGATCCTCGACAGGCTCGGCGGAGCTGAAGCAGCCGGACCCCCTCGACTTGGAAGCCGTCGACGCGATCGAGTTCTGGGTCGGGAACGCCCGTCAGGCGGCCCACTACTACAGGACCGGCTGGGGCTTCCACCTCGTCGCCTATCTCGGACCGGAGACAGGGGTGAGGGACAGGTGTTCGTATGTCG
>JAJYVX010000032.1:9798-22494 GCA_021791795.1 Actinomycetes bacterium
TGCGTTTCGCCTTGACATCGTCGCTGCGCGAGGGAACCGAGATCGCACGCCACGTGGCACGCCACGGGGACGGGGTGCGGGACATCTCCCTCAGGGTGGCCGATGCCGGCGCCGCCTTCCGCGAGGCCGTTGGGCGCGGTGCGGTGCCGGTCCGCGAGCCGTACGAGGAGAAGGACGACTGCGGCGTCATCTCCAAGGCGACGATCCTCGCCTACGGCGAGACCGTCCACAGCTTCGTCGAGCGCCGTGACTACAGCGGCGTGTTCGCGCCCGGCTACGAGGCGCGCTCGTCCGTCACCGACCCGCTTCCTCCCGTCCGGTTGGTCGACTTCGACCACTCTGTGGCGAACGTCGAGCTCAACAGGATGGACTTCTGGGTGGACTTCTACGAGAAGGTGCTCGGTTTCTCCCTCGTACAGGGCTTCACGGACGAGGAGATCTCGACGGAGTACTCGGCCCTCATGAGCAAGGTCGTGTCGGACGGAGTGGGGCGTATCAAGTTCCCCATCAACGAGCCGGCCCCCGGCAAGAAGCGCTCCCAGGTGGACGAGTACCTCGACTTCTACAACGGGCCCGGCCTGCAGCACGTCGCGATCTCGACCGACGACATCCTCTCGTCCGTGCGGGCTCTGCAGGCTCGGGGCATCGACTTCATGCGGGTGCCGGAGACCTACTACGACGACCTGCGTGGCCGCTTCTCCGACCTCCACCTCGACATCACGGCCCTGCAGGAGCTCGGTATCCTCGCCGACCGGGACGATGAGGGATACCTCCTGCAGATCTTCTCGCAGATGAACCAGGATCGGCCGACCGTCTTCTTCGAGCTGATCGAACGGCACGGCTCCCGCGGCTTCGGCAACGGCAACTTCAAGGCTCTCTTCGTCGCTCTCGAGCGCGAGCAGGAGCGGCGCGGCAACCTCTGATGCCCTACTACCGCCAGGTCGGCGAGATCCCGCGCAAGAGGCACGTGCAGTTCCGCGACGGCGGAGGCACGCTCCGGGCGGAGGAGCTCATGAGCAGCAACGGGTTCTCGGAGGAGAGCGCGCTCCTTTACCACGCCCGCCCGCCGACGGCCATCACGGCGGCGGAGACGGTCGAGACCGAAGAGGAACGGGTGCACCCGAACCAGCCGGTCCTGCCGAGGCACTTCAGGCTGCACGAGCTGAAGTCCGGAGGCGATCCGGTCACGGGAAGGCATCTCTTCCTCCACAACTCCGATCTCAGGCTCTCCTACGTGGTCGCCGGCGAGACGAGCCCTCTCTACAGGGATGCGGTGGGCGACCAGCTCTACTACCTCGAGTCCGGACGAGCGAGCCTCGAGAGCGTCTTCGGCCGTCTCGAGGCGGGTGCCGGCGACTACGTCGTGGTGCCGACGCACACCACCCACCGTTGGGTGGTGGACGAGCCCGAGCCGGTGCGGATGCTCGTCGTCGAGGCATCGGGTCATGTCCAGGTGCCGCAGCGCTACCTCTCGACCCGCGGCCAGCTGAAAGAAGGCGCGCCCTACTCCGAGCGCGACATCCGAGCACCTGCTGAGCCGCTTCTCGTCGAGTCGGAGGAGGAGGCCGACGTACTCGTGCGGCCGAGGGCCGGCTTCACCCGTTATCGCTACGCCCACCATCCCTTCGACGTGGTCGGCTGGGACGGATGCCTGTACCCGTGGGCGTTCTCGATCCACGACTTCGAGCCGATCGTCGGCCGCCTGCACCAGCCCCCGCCGGTCCACCAGACCTTCGCCGGGCCGAACTTCGTCGTCTGCTCTTTCGTGCCGCGCCTGTTCGACTTCGACCCGGAGGCGGTGCCCGTTCCCTACGCGCACGCGAACGTCGACTCCGACGAGGTGATCTTCTACTGCGGCGGCGACTTCATGAGCCGGGCGGGCGCGGGCATAGGGCAGGGCTCGGCCTCGCTCCACCCGAGCGGCTTCGTCCACGGTCCGCAACCGGGCAGCGTGGAGCGTGCTCTCGGCAAGCCCGGTACGAAGGAACTGGCGGTGATGGTCGACACGTTCCGCCCGCTCGACCTCGCCCAGGCAGCCCTCGACGTCGAGGACGAGGACTACGCCTGGACGTGGGCCCGCCTCGGCTGAGGCTCACACCTCGCGTCGAGCGTCGGGCGGCGGGCGTCGGGCGCACTCCCTCTCAGGCAGAGTGCTCGGCCGTCCAGGCGAGGAGGTCTTTGAGGGGGCGGGCGTTCACGACGCGGGTTGCGTCGACCCCGGCATCTACGGCCTGCTCGCAGCCGAGGTCCTGCCATTCGAGCTGCCCCGGAGCGTGCGCGTCGGTGTCGACGCTGAAGACGCAGCCCAGCGCCTCGGCGGCACGCAAGAGGTCTGGCGGTGGGTCCCGTCGCTCGGGACGGGAGTTGATCTCCACCGCGGTACCCGTTCGGGCGCAGGCACCGAACACCTGCTCCGGGTCGAACGCGGACTGCGGTCTGCCCCGGCCCACGATGAGCCTGCCTGTGCAGTGCCCGAGGATGTCGACGTGGGAGCTCTCAACGGCGCGCACCATGCGCGGGGTCATCTCCTCCGCGGGCATGCGCAGTTTCGAGTGAACGCTCGCGACGACGACGTCCAGACGGGCGAGAAGATCTTCGTCCTGGTCGAGAGTGCCGTCCTCCAGGATGTCGACCTCGATGCCTGACAGGACCCGAAAAGGCGCCATCTCTTCGTTCAGCCTGTCCACGATCTCGAGCTGACGGAGAAGCCGCTCGCGGTCGAGGCCGTGCGCCACGGTGAGGCGCGGGCTGTGGTCGGTGAGCGCCCAGTAGTCGTGACCGAGGGACTTGGCCGCCCGGGCCATCTCCTCGATCGGGCTGCCACCGTCCGACCAGTCGGAGTGGGAGTGGCAGTCGCCCCTCAGGGCACGTCTCAGCTCGAGCGCCTGCGCGCTCACTGCCGCTCCGCCTTCACCGCCCGACCCGGGCTCCCCGGCCTCGGCCTCGAGCTGGCGCAGGTAGGAGGGCACCTCGCCGGAGAGCGCCTCGGCTATCACTTTGGCGGTCGTGGCCCCGACACCGTCGAGATCGCTGAGCCGCCCGACGTCCGCCAGGCGGCGGAGCCTCCCGGGTTCGGTCGAGTCGACGGTGGCCGCCGCTCGGCGGAATGCCCTCACCTTGTAGGTCTCGGCACGGGCTCGCTCGAGCAGGTAGGCGACACGACGAAGAGCGTCCTGCGGCAAGACGGGGGAATCCCGAGCGTCTGGAGCATCCGGGGCGGTTGCGGCATCCGGAGCTTCTCGGGCTTCTCGGGCGTCTCGGGGCGGCATCGACCGGAGGCTACCGAGGCCGCATAGGGAGGTACCAGCAGAGTGCGGCGCGACGTGCGGTCGCGCGCGACCGCGCGCGGGCCCGCGACCGATCCGTGGTCGCCGCGACCGACCCCGTGGTCGCCGCGACTGGCCCGTGGTCGCCGCGACTGGCCCCGTGGTCCGCGACTGGCCCCGTGGTCCGCGACTGGCCCCGTGGTCCCCTCGACGGCAGCGCGCGACTATGGGGCGGTGAAGGTCGACGCGCTGTACGAGGGGCGTTTCGCCACTCTCGATCCCGCGCATCCGATCGCGAGAAGGCTCGCCGTCTCCGCCTCCCGCATCGTCGCCCTCGACGAGGAGACGGACGGGCTCGAGGCGCCTCTTCGCCATGACTTCGGACGCGAGGCGACCGTCGTGCCCGGCTTCCACGATGCGCACTGCCACACGACCGGCTTCGGGCTGCGACTCGGCGAGCTGGACCTCTCCTCCCCGCCCGTCGAGTCGCTCGAGCACCTCTACGAACTGGTCGGCTCGTCCGCCGCCGGCCTTCCCGCCGGCATGTTCGTCGTCGGCTCCGGCTACGACCAGAACAAGATCGGCGGCCGGCATCCCGAGCGGCGCCGGCTCGACGAGGTGGCCGGGGGGCGGCCGGTCCTCTTGAAGCACACCTCCGGCCACATGTGCGTCGTCAGCTCGGCGGTGTTCGCCATGACGGGCGGTGCCGAGCGGCGACCGATCGAGGGCGGGCTCGTGCGGCTCGACGAGAACGGCGAGCCGACGGGGCTCTTGGAAGAGCGGGCCCAGGCCCTCGTGCAGGCGCTCGTGCTCCCCCGCTCGCTCGAGGAGCTTGCCGGAGCGATCCGGCTCGCTCACGAGCGGTACGTCACCGAGGGTCTCACGAGCGTGACCGACGCAGGAGTCGCCGGCGGTTGGATCGGTGAGAGCCCGCTCGAGCTCGCCGCCTATCAACTCGCCCGCGAGCGCGGCTGGCTCGGTGTGCGGAGCATCGTCATGATCTCGGCCGACGTGCTCGGCCCGGTGAACGGCCATCCGGACGACGGGGTGGAGCTGGCGCTGGACGCCGGCATCCGCACCGGCCTCGGCGACGAGTGGCTGCGCATCGGGCCGCTCAAGATATTCAGCGACGGCTCGCTCATCGGGCGGACCTGCTGGATGGAGGACGATTTCGCGGATGAGGCCGGGAACTCCGGCTATCCGCAGTCCGACCCCGACGACCTGCGCCGCCTCCTCGTCGCTGCCCACACCGCCGGCTGGCAGCTGGCCACCCACGCCATAGGCGACCGGGCGATCCGCTTCGTGCTCGACTGCTACGGGGAGGCTCTCGCGCAGGTGCCCCGGGGCGACCACCGCCACCGGGTGGAGCACTGTGGCGTGGCGAACGACGAGCAGGCCGACCGACTCGCAGCGCTCGGCGTCATCCCGGTGCCGCAGGGGCGCTTCGTCTCCGAGATCGGCGACGGGATGCTCGCGGCGCTCGGTCCGGAGCGGAGTGCGATCGCGTACAGGATGGGCGGGTTTCGCCGGAAGGGGATCGTCGTGCCGGGAAGTTCCGACCGCCCCGTCGTCGACGGGCGGCCGCTTCTCGGTATCCGTGACCTGGTCGTGCGACGGACGGCGGCGGGCGTCCCCCTCGGGCAGGAAGAGGCCGTGACGGCCGACGAGGCCTTGCGCGCATGGACGGTCGGCTCTGCCTATGCCGCCCGGTGCGAGGCTGAGCGCGGGACGCTCTCTGTGGGCAAGCTCGCCGACTTTGCCGTCCTCGAGGCAGATCCACGAGAGGTCGAAGCCGGTGACATCGGCGACATAGCGGTGCTCGCCACCGTCGTCGGAGGCGAGGTGTCCTTCTCGGCCTGAGCTCAGCCCTTGGCGAGGGCGGCCACGAGCGCAGGCGCGTACGGGGTCCCGTTGCCGCTCGCGAGGTCGAACCCCTTCGTGGCCCTGTAACCGACCACTTCGTGCTTCGTGCCGCTCTCGGTGAAGAAGACCGAGTTGTTGCCCGAGGTGATGTCGACGAGGGCTTTCGACCCGGCGCCGAGCCTGTACAGCGTCGGGTTCAGGAGGCCAAGCCCGTGGCCGGCCACCTGGTCGGCTATAGCGACGATGCCGGCGAGCAGCGGGGTCGCCTCGCTTGTACCTGCGATCGGCTGCCACCCTCCCGGACCGCCGGGGAAGCTGGCGTATATGAGCACCGCGCCCGAGATGGAGGCGCTGAGCGAGATGTCGGGGATGCCGCGGTGCGCGCCGACGACCGCCTTCAGCGCATCCTGGTACCGAGGACGCGCGAACACGCTCGACACGCCGCCTCCTGTGGCGGCCGGCGCGCCCTCGGCCGCGGTGTCGTTCCAGACGACGTCGGGCGCGATGCGCTGTCCCTTACTGTTCAGCCGAAGCTCCGTACCACCGACGGCAGTCACGAGCGGGTCGGAAGCGGGCCAGCTCACGACCCGGCGGGTGAAGTACTTCGTTCCGGCGGCGTTGGCGGGTCCACTCGCGCCCTCGTCGCCGGCGGCGGCCAGCACCGAGACCCCCGCCCGCGCCGCGGCCTTGTACGCGCTGCGCAGGCTCTCGATGGAATTCGCGCTCGGGAACGTCTGCTCGGGCGCCCCGAAGCTCTGCGATATCACGTTGCCCAGCTTGTGGGAGACGACGTAGTTCTCTGCCTTGATCATCTGGGGGAATCCCGTCGTGCCGATGGTCTCGTTGATCGGCGTCTCGACGAGGAGGATCCGGGCGCCGGGAGCCATGGCGTGCGACCACTCCACGTCGAGCGTCGTCTCCTCCGCCCAGCCCACCCTGGCCGGATTCGGGTAGTACGCCGGGATCTTGCCCGCCGGGGCGATGATCCTCAGCTCCGGCGGGCCAGGGATCTTGAACGCCGAGTCGAACGCGGCGAGGTCGTGGCCGATCGTGGGCGAGCCGAACGAATCGACGATGACGATCGTCTCCCCCTTGCCGGTCTCGTGATTGGCGTAGAGCTGACCCATCCCGTAGGCCGCGCGGATCTGGTACGGCCAGTAGCAGTTCACACCGATGGACGCCAGGCACTGTGCGGAGGTCGGTGGAGGGCCGGAGCGCGCCGCCGGAATCCCTCCGGCCCCGACAGGTACAGGGAGCTGGAAGAACGGCACCGGCTCGGGCAGCGCCCTGCCAGGGGCACGAGCGGTCGTGTGCGACGCGAAAGCAGGCGCTTCAGAAGCCGCCGTGAGTCCCGCCAGCACCGCGGCGCCGGCAAGGAGTGCCACGGCCAGTCCGGCCCGGATGGAACGGGCGGCGACACCCCGGGTCAAGCACCCGTCTCGACGGTGGAACATGGCTCGATCCCCCACTTCGACCTAGGGAACCGGGCAAGGTTAAAGCACTCGGGCTGCCCCGGTCACCCCCGTTCGGTCGGGTCACATCCAAGCCGTGGTCAGTGAGTCGCGGGAGGGGAGCCGTGCGGGACTTCCTCACTACCGGGGGGCGCGCGTCCGCCGCCGAGTGACACATCCCCCAAGTAGGTTGGTCCGCGGCCGAACGACAACCCAAGGAGGAACCATGGCCAGCAAATGCTCCTCCTCGACGCCGCCTCCGCCTAGCCGGAGCGGTGTCCAGCAGCGCCCCATCCCCGTCGCACCATTGGTGTCGCCGCCGGTACCGACCGACGCCCCCGAGATCGAGGTGCGGTTCTCGGCGAGACGGAAGAAGACTGCGGTCGGCTTCCTCGAGCACGGCAAGATCGTGATCGTCGCCCCGGCTCGGCTGCCGGCCGCCGAGCGTCAGGAGCTGGTGGAGCGCCTGACCCGCCAGATGCTGCGCCGGCGAGCCCATGGGGTCGCGTCCGGTGACGCCGAGCTCGAGGAACGGGCGAACCGCATGGCCGACCGGTACCTCGACGGGATCCGGCCGGCTTCGGTGCGCTGGGTGACGAACCAGCGCGGCCGTTGGGCGTCCTGCACTCCGACCACCGGGCAGATCCGGGTCTCCCACCGCCTGAAGATCGTTCCGGACTGGGTGCTCGACGCAGTGCTCGTGCACGAGCTGGCCCACCTGGTGGTGCCGTCGCACGGCGCTTCCTTCCGTGCGCTCGAGGATCGCTTCCCTCGCCGCGCCGAGGCGGACGCATATCTCTCCGGGTACCAGCTGGGCATGGGCGCACTTCCGGACGACGGGAGCTGGCAGGCGGACGGGAGCTGGCAGGCGGACGGGCTCGACGGCGACGGCTGCCCCGGCTGAGTGTCGCTCCGGCCGGGGATGCTTCGGCCGGGGAGGCTCCGGTTGAGGACGCTCCGGCCGGGGATGCTCCGGGGCTCCGCCCGGTCCGTCTGCGGGGCGGTGCGCCTACGCGCCGCTCTGACAGACGGTGCCGGGCGCCGGCGTCTTGAGCGACTCCAGATAGGCGTCCGCCTCGGCGCGAACGCAGGCGCTCGCGAAGTAGCCGGTGTGGCCGTCACCCACACGAGTGAGCAGCACGGAGTGGGGCAGGACCGCGCTGAGCGCCTTCGCCCAGCTGAAGGGCGTGACAGGGTCGTGTGTGGAGCCGACGACGACGACAGCGGGAAGCCGCCGGCTCACGCTTGCCTGCGCCGGAGCCGTGAGGTGCACCGACCAGGGCGTGCAGCCGTACAAGCTGTACGCCTCGACGGCGCCGAAGTCCGGCGCCGACCTAGCGAGCGAGCGCGCGAGGCTCGACAGCTTGGAGATGGAGAAGGCGGAGGGATGGTCGGCACACGTCGTGGCGGCGTTTGCAGCCTGGACGTTCTGGAGCGTGCCGTTCGAGTTGAAACCGTCGTACTCGAAGGCGAGGGCCGCCAGCAGGGTGCCGTTGCCCTTCAGTGCCTGCGAGAGCGCCTGGGCGAGGAGAGGCCACTCGCTTTTCGCGTAGAGGGGGGCGACCACCCCCGTCAGGCCGTCCCCGTAGTGGATGCGCTGGGTGCCGCCCACAGTCGACGACAGCTGAGCGAGCAGCGACCCGCCGCTCTTCAGCCGGTTCATCACCGTCGCGAAGGCTTGCCGGGCGCCGCCCGGCAACAAGCTCCTGCAACTCGGGGTGCCAGGGCACCAGTTGAAGAAGTCGTGGAGATCCACCTCGAGTGACTGCGCCTGCAACGTGGCCGTCTCCACCTGACTGATCGTGGGGTCGACCGCGCCGTCGAGGACCATGGCCCGCACGCGCCGGGGAAAGAGGAGCGCGTACCAGTATCCGAGATAGGTCCCATAGGAGAAGCCGAGGTAGGTGAGCTTCTGCTGTCCGAGCGCCGCTCTGAGGCGGTCCATGTCCCTCGCGCTGTCCGCCGTGGAGATGTTCTCGAGCAGCCTGCGCGAAGTGTGCGCCGCGCACGCCCGGTCAAAGCTCTGGACGCTCGCGACGAAGGCCGGCACGCCGGCAGGGCCCTCCGGCGCAGGAGGAGTGTCCGCGTAGGCGCGGAACGCAGCCGGCGACAGGCACTGGACGGCGGGCGAGCTCTGGCCGACCCCTCGCGGGTCCCAGCTCACGAGGTTGAAATGCTGCCGGAGCGAGGCGGGGAAGCTCGAGGCAGCGGAGCTCAAGAACTGGACGCCGGACTCGCCCGGCCCGCCCGGGTTCAAGAGGAGATCCGGGCCGGAGAGCCCTGCGGGCGCTGACGAGCCAGCGGCGCCCGGACGGGGGAGCGCCATGACGGCCAACCGGATCGATCCTGCGGCCGGATCGGCATAGGACATCGGTACCGGCAAGCTCCCGCACAAGAAACGACCGTCGCAAGCGTGCCAACTGAGCACCTTCCCGGTTCCAGGTGGGCTCGTCGCAGAAGTGGAGCTGCTCGGGACGGACGAGCCCTTGGAGGAAGGCGCACTGCTCGACGAGCAGGCCGAGACGACAAGTGCGAGCCCCGCGCAGGCAACGCTGGCGAGGCCGCGTCCTCTCCCCCGGTGGGGCCGGAGATGAAGGCGACGCCTGCGACGCTTGTGACGATGCGGGGGCACTGCCCCTAATCGTTGCCGTTGAAGGCGCTGCTCAGGCGTCACCCGGTTATGGCAGCGATCTCGCTCGCGGAGAGCTCGAGGGACGCGGCCGCGAGGTTGTCGCGAAGGTGCTCGACGGAGCCGGTCCCGGGGATGGGCAGGATCGCCGGCGACCGGGCGAGCAACCAGGCGATGACGACCTGGCGTGCGCTCACCCCGAGCCTCGCCGCGGCGGCCGAGACGGCCTTGTGTCGTTCCGCCTCCTGGATCGGAGCCCAGGGAAGGAACACGAGAGCCTCCTCCTCGCAAAGGTCGACGAGCGACTCGGACGACCGGTCTCTCACGTTGAACCGGTTCTGCAGGGAGACGACAGGCGTGAGAGACATCGCCTCTCTCAGCTGGTCCTCGTTGAAGTTGGACACTCCGATGTGCCGGATCTTCCCCTCGTCCCTGAGCTCGACGAGCGTCCCGACCGACTCGCCCAGGGGAACCTTGGGATCGGGTCGGTGGAACTGGTAGAGGGGGATCTGCTCGAGACGGAGCCTTTTGAGGCTCCCCTCGCAAGCCTCACGGATGTGCTCGGGCCGGCCGTCGGGTACCCACTTGCCGGGCCCTGGGCGCACGAGCCCGGCCTTCGTAGCTATGACGAGATCATCGGGATAGGGGTGAAGCGCCTCAGCGATGAGCTCCTCGCTCACCGAGGGCCCGTAGGAGTCCGCCGTGTCGATGAAGTTCACGCCCCACGCGACGGCCCTGCGCAGCACCTCCTTCGCCAGCTCGAGATCGGGCGGGCCACCGAAGATCCCCTCGCCCGTGATCCTCATCGCACCGAAACCGAGCCGGTTCACAGTCAGATCCCCGCCCACCTCGATCGTGCCGGCTGCACCGGCGCTCGGGTTCTCAACCATCGTCCCTCCCGCTCCTCCTCCTTCTTCTTCCTGGTGCTGGGCGGCCCGACCCCATGCTCAGTCCCGCGAGACCGGGACGATCCCGTGTCCCTGCACCCGGGGATCCCCCGCCGACAACGCTTCCCACCACCGCCGGGCATCTCCCACGAACCGCTCGAGCGAGAGCTGCCTTCCTTTGTGATCCGTGACGGACATGTCACCGAAGACGACGCAGATCTCGAGGCAGCGGTCGGCGCCGTCCTGGAAGAGATAGAGACGGTGCTCGTCGGCCGTCGTCTCGGCGAACCGCTCGTCGAGGCTCAACCTGTGCTCCCACCGCTCTATCCAGGAGCTCGGCGGGTCGACGAACCGCCATCCGTAGACGGGAAGGGCCCCGAAAGACCTCAGCGCGGCGGGGAGGTCACGAAGCTCTAGGCCCGCCGCCGGAGCGTCGTGATCCCTGAGCGGCGCGTCCCGCAATGAGGCAATGAGGCGACTGACGCCCCAGCAGCGGATGACGCGGCGCGTGTCGCTCGGCTCCGGCCCCGCCTCGGGCAGGGTGAGCACCTGGAGGAGGAAGCGCACTTCTGCCCGCCGGCCGTCGACACGGACGTCGAGCCACCGGCTCTCGTTGAGCGCGATCCCGAGCCCGTCCCGGATCTCCTCGTAGAGCGCCATCCGTCCGAGCGTAGGCACGGCGTGCTCCCTGCCCGGTAGCGTTCGCCGCCGTGAAACTGCCGATCCCGTACGAGGAGATCGCCCGGTTACCCCTCCCGGGCACTGCCGTCCCGGTCAGCCTGGGCTTCGGGCCGGGCGACGGAGTTCTCACGTACTTGCACAGCCCCGACCTCGGCCTCGACCGCCGGCTCTACGTCCTCGACCTCGAGCGGCCGGGCGCCGGGCCGATCGAGGTCCGCCTCGACAACGCGGCACGGAGCGAGGACGACCTCACGCTCGAGGAGCGGCTCCGCCGCGAGCGCGCAAGAGAGGTCGGTCTCGGCGTCACGTCGGCCGTCTGGGCAGAGGAGGCCGACGTGCTCATGGTCCCTCTCCCGAGCGGCGTCTTCGTGCTGCGCGGCGTTGGCGAGCTCGCGCGGTAGGACGGTGGCGACGCGGCACCCGAGCGCAGGCTCGCTGTCGCCTCGGGTGAGGCCGGCGGCGCGGCCGCGGCGGAGGATCCTCGCATCTCGCCCGACGGCTCCAAGGTGGCGTTCGTGAGAGCCGGTGATCTCTACGTCGCCGGCACCGACAGGGCCTGCCCCGAGGATCCCGTCCGGCTCACCTTCACCGCCGAGGATGGGCTCTCGAACGGGCTCGCCGAATACCTGGCACAAGAGGAGATGGGTCGCGCCCACGGCACATGGTGGTCGCCTGACGGGTCTCTCGTCGCCTATGCCGAGGTGGACGAACGGCACATCCCCATCTACCGCATCCCTCACCCCGGAAGCGACGGGCCGAACGGCGGGGCGTACGAGGACCACCGCTACCCGTTCGCCGGTGCCGCCAACGCGCGGGTTCGCCTCGGCGTGGTGCAGGCGGACGGCGGCGACACCGTGTGGATGCGGTTCGGGCCGTCGGGCGGCGAGGTCGCCAAGGAGTACCTTGCGAGGGTCCACTGGCTGCCCGGCGGCGCGCTCGCCGCGGAGGTGGTCACACGTGAGCAGAAGCGGCTCGACCTGTACCGCTTCGACGTGACGACGGGCGAGGGGGCGGTCCTTCACAGCGAGACCGCCGAACCGTGGGTGCGGCTGCACGACGACTTCCGTGCTCTCGGGACAATAGGGGAGCTCACGGGCTTCTGCTGGAGCTCGGAACGGAGTGGCTGGCGGCATCTCGAGGTGCGGAACGCCGACGGCTCGTTTCGCCACGCTCTCACCTCGGGCGAATGGGCCGTCGACAAGCTCGAAGCCGTCGACGAGGAGCGAGGGCTCGTCTGGTTCACAGCCGCCCGCGACGAGGCGACGGAGAAGCACCTCTACCGCGTGTCGCTCGACGGCGGCGAGGTGACACGACTCACGACGGATCCGGGCGTACACGAGGTCGTCTGCGGACGGACGCTCCGAGCGTTCGTCGACACCCACTCGTCTCTCGTGCGGCCGCCCCACCTGACGCTGTGCTCGCTCGAGGACGGTCGCGCTCTGCGCACGGTCTACGACCGCACAGATCCCCGTGTGAGCGAGCTCGAGCTCGACCCGCCGGAGCTCGTGAGGCTCCCCGCGACCGACGGGACCGAGCTGAACGGCCTCGTCTTCCACCGAGGAGACGTCGAAGGACGGGCCGGGCCGGGCCCACTCGTGGTCACCGTCTACGGCGGCCCCAGCGTGCAGTTGGCGCAGAACTCCTGGCGTTCCACGGCGATGCTTCGCTCGCAGGCTCTCGCGAGGCTGGGTTGCACCGTGATCGTGGCCGACGGACGGGGCAGTGCCAGACGGGGCCTCGTCTTCGAAGCACCCATCCGTCACCTGACCGGCCATGTGGAGGTCGACGATCAGGTGGCGGCCGTCCGCTGGGCCGTGGCCGAGGGGCTGGCCGACCCTCGGCGGGTCGCGGTGAACGGCTGGAGCTACGGCGGTTACATGTCGCTCATGTGCCTGTCACGCGCGCCCGACACGTTCCGT
>JAJYVX010000231.1 GCA_021791795.1 Actinomycetes bacterium
TTCGTCGCGGTGCTCTTCTACGTCGTGACCGGCCGGTCGAAGCGTTGCGTCCTGCCGGTCACGACGCTCCTCGTGCTCCCGGTCCTCTATGCCTTCAACCCACTCACGAGCAGGGCGGCAGCGGCCCGCTACGCCATGTTCGCCGCGACCATGGCCATGCTCCTCCTCGGCGTGGGACTCGAGAGCTCCGGCGGCCTCCTGCGCCGGGCGGCCCGGGCGAGGGGATCCCTCGTGAAGCTGCTGCCCGCCGGGGTCGGACTCGCCGCGCTCGCCGCCCTCGGCGCCTTCGCACTCGGCGAAACGCCGCTCTCGGTCGTCAAGTTCCCTGCACCCGACGTCACGATGCCCATAGACGACTCCGGGCTGCAGTCCCTCGTCGCCACGCACCACATCCACTACGCCTTCGCCCCGTACTGGATCGCCTACCGGATCACCTTCGAGACGAAGGAGGCCACGAACGCCACCGCCTACGACTACGACCGGTATCCCCCCTTCGGCGCCGTGGTGCGAGCCAGCCCGGCGCCGGCATACCTGTTCGTGACGGCCTCTCCCACGCTCGGGCGCTTCGAGTCCTGGTGCCGTGCTCACGCTGTCGCGTACCGGGCGTGGTCCAAGGGCGGCTACTCGGTCGTCCAGCCGTCCTCGCGGGTGCTGCCGAGCGAGCTGCCGAAGGGCGTGCTCTGACCGCCCTGGCGCTCTGCCGAGCGCGGCGTGAGCGACGCAGGATTGAACTCGGGTGGACGTCCGGAGGCGATGCGCTCGCCGCGCGCCCGGGCGCCCGAAGCCACCTCCGGATGGGGCAGCACCCAGAACCGGTCCTCCTTCACGGCTTCCACGACCCTCGCCGCCACGACTGCCGGGTCCAACCCCGAGCGCACGAGACCGGCGATGACCTCCGCGAAAGGGCCACCCTGCCGAGCTCCGTCCTCGGAGCGACCGAGAGCGGCACGCACCTCCGGCGGGGCGTTGCGGGACGAGGTGTCGATGCGGGTGCGCACCCACATGGGGCAGAGGACCGACACGCCCACCTCGTGGCCGGACAGCTCCATCTTCAGCGTCTCGCTCGTGGCGACGACGGCGTGCTTCGAAGCCGTGTACGGCGCCATGAACGGTGTGGTGACGAGCCCGGCCGCCGAGGCCGTGTTCACGATGTGCCCCTCGTTCTGGGCGACGAGCAGCGGTACGAAGCTCCGTATCCCGTGCACGACGCCGAAGAAGTTCACGCCCATCACCCAGCGCCACTGCTCGAGCGGCACCTCCCAGCTGAGGCCACTGCCGCCGACGCCGGCGTTGTTGCAGACGACGTGAACCGCACCGAACGACTCGATCGCCCGGTCCCGCAGGCGCTCGACTGCCTCCGGGTCCGACACGTCGGTCACGGCCGTCACTGTCGAGGCGTCGGCGCTGCCAGTTGCGAGCTCGTCCGCAGCCGCGGCGAGGCCGTCCTCGTCGAGGTCGGCAAGCACGAGGCGCATCCCTTCGGCCGCGAACGCCCGAGCCATGGCGAGGCCGATCCCGCTCGCGCCGCCGGTCACGACTGCGACCTTGCCTCCGAGATCCTTCACGCGCTTGGCGCCGAGCCGCAGGTCACACGAAGCGGACGGACGTGATGGGGTGCATGCGCTCGGCCACCTGCTCCCACGACTCCCCGCCGTCGCGCGAACGGTAGAGGCGACCGTCGCGCGTGCCGAGCACGACTTCGCCCGAACGCGCTGCGACGCAGCCGGAGTCGAGGTTGTACGGGAAGGAGTCCGGCAGACCCGTACGGCACTGCTCGAGCGCGCCACCCGCGCTCCACCGGTAGATGCGCCCGTCGGTGGTGGTCGGACCGGTGGACGAGGTCACGTAGGCGACGCCCCCATCAACGGCCACCGCCCGGGCATAGCCGGCGTGCATCCCCTCGGCCGTCCACCTCCACGTCCGGCCGCTGTCGTCACTCCAGGCGGCGCCGCGGGCCGCCGCCACAACGACCCGACCGCCCGCGCCTGTCGCCACCTCGTGCACGTCCTGCGCCGGCTCGATGACGTTCTGCCAAGTGGCCCCGGCGTCGGTAGACCGCCACAGCCCGCCGACGTGGACGTTCACGAAGAGCGAGCCGTCGCCTCCGACGGCGATCGAGCAGAGGTCCGGCTCGGACGCGGCGGGGTTCTCCCAAGCTTCTCTCCCGGGCACGCGGTCGAACGACTCGAGCGCGGTCACCTGTCCCGTGCCCGGGTCCACCTCGAGCAGATGGGCACCCTCGGTTCCGACGATCAGCTTGGACCCTGCCGCCGCCATGCTCTGGCCCGTCGCCGAAGGCAATTCGGACACCTCGGTGAGCTCGAAGTCGCCCACCCGCGCCACTCGCTCGCTGTCGAGCAGGACGTACACCGGCCCGCCCGGCAGCTGCCCCGCCGCGATCGCCGTGACGGAGGTGTCCTCGGCGATCGTGTACTCCCGGTCGAGGTCTTCGAGATGGTTGGTCGAACCGACGAGAAGCATGTACCTGTTCCTATACCTCCCGCGCCCCGGCTGCACGTGGGGCGGGCGGTTCAGCACGAGGAGACTCGGCCACTGCAGCCGTCGCGGCGGCGCCGCCCCGGCGACGGCGCAGACGCGCCCCGAAGGGGATGCCCATCGCCACAACCATGCCGAAGGCGAAGAGCCCGAGACCGAGCGTCTCGTGCTTCGGGGCGTACGAGTAGGTCACGGTGCTCGTGCCTTTCGGCAGCCTGACGGCCTGCAGGAGGTCTCCGGCCTGCGTCAGAGTGGCCGAGCGGCCGTTCACGGTGACGGACCAGCCCGCCATGTCCGTCTCGTTGCGGACGAGGGTCGAGGCTGCGGCGCATGTCGCGGTGACGGCGGAAGTGCCGTCGGGGTGGAGGGAGCAGGAGCTGCCGGTCGTGTAGAAGAACGGCATCGGGTGCGGCAGCTCATAGATGGCCGCGAGCTTGTCCTCGTAGACGAGGCGCACTCCGTCTGCGAGGTGGCCGCCCGCGTCGCCGAAGGCGTGGACGGATGGTCGGAGCAGGACGTAGCGCACGTCGAGGGCCTCGTAGGAGCTCAGGTTGGCGACGAGAGCCTGGATGGGAGAGAGACCCGACAGCTTCTCTGGCCGCGACCCGAAGTAGATGGCCCGCGTGTTGGCGTCGAGGTGGGCCTGCACATATTGCGACCAGGACTTCGGCACCGGTGTGTCGTTGGTGTCGAGTTGCGCGAGGCCGAAGTAGGAGCCGTAGTCGGGGTGGTAGACGCCGTAGCTGAAGAACCGCCCGGTGCCGAGGTGGGCGGCGAGGAAGTGGGCGGGACCCATGTCGATCGCCTCGGACCGCGGCGCCGAAAGGGGTGGCAGCGCAGCCATGGCGAAGACGTCGAGCGCGACGAGGCCACCCGCCGCCGCCGCGGTGATCTTGCCGAGACTTGGGACGCGCCGGCGCGAGTGCGACCGGGGAGGTCGCCCGCCTCCCGGGCTTCCTCGGTGCACGAGGCGTTCGTCGGGCCCGGCTGCTCTTCCTCGGTGCACGAGGCGTTCGCCGAGGCCGGAGACGACGGCGAGCACGGTGATCGCGAGGACGAAGCTCACCGCCCACGCGAGCATCGTCGTCGCATCCGCCGCGTGCGCCGGAGAGACGCTCGTCTCGCTCACAAGCGTCGTGTGCGCCTCGTGGAAGACCACGGCCAACCCTCCGAGGGTGGCGGCTCCGGCGACGACTCCGAGGATGGCGTTGCGGCGCTTGGAGGTGGCGATCGCCTCGATGCCGAAGCAGGCGAGCACGACGAGAGCCATCTCCCAGGACGGCTCGCTGTAGCGGGAGACCCAGACCCGCTTCGCCACGGGAACCACCCGTTCGAGGATGGGTTGGACCGGCTGGACGCCGAAGCTCCAGAGCACGACGAGGGCCGATCCGACCGCGAGGGCCGCGCGAAGGAGAAGGGCGCGCCTCGCTGCGAGGAAGCCCAGGACGGCGAGAACGATCACCGACGCCGTGACGAACCCGCCGAACATCTGCCAGCTCTGCACGGCGAGGGCTCCGTGCCCTTTCGGCGGGGCGAGCAGAGTGCCGTACAGATAGGGGAGGCCGAGCGCCGAGGAGGCGCCCAGCGCCGCGTGGATGGTGGCGAAGGCCCCGGTGTGCTGGCCGACGTACGCGTCGGGCAGGTATCCGGCGAAGGCAAGCTCGAGGGGAGCGGCGATCAAGGCGCCCGTGACGGCGCCGAGCACGACCTTCGCGAGGAACCTGATGC
>JAJYVX010000232.1 GCA_021791795.1 Actinomycetes bacterium
AGAGCGGGAGGCTGGCGATGCCGGCGGCGGCCATCGCCTGGCGCAGCTCGCGTTCGACGAGCGCGTGGACAAGGAGCGCCACGTAGAGGCAGAAGCCGAGTGCGTCGCCTTCGACTCCGCCTTTCGTATCCTCGGTGCCCGGCCGTTCGTCACGAGAGAACACGACAAGGCAAGCAACCTCGCGCCGCTCGCCCGTTTTTGGCATGGGGGACAACCGGCATAACCTCCACCACACGCTGCAGCGTCTTCCCCGCCGCGGTGTCAACCGCCATGAGTGGGACTCGACGGCCCGGCTGATCCGGCTGCTCGAGAAGGCCGGTCTCGTGTCCTCGGTGCGCTGGCCTGGCCGCGCCTTGCTCGCGTCCAGGCGGCGACCGGCTCCCTGAGCGGTAGGCTGGGCGAAGCAGGTCGGCGTCATCCGCGCATCCGACCTCCGGCCGGCGATCACGTTGGTTCTCGGCGAACTTGCGCACGAGAGGAGATACCAATGGCGACAGGAACCGTGAAGTGGTTCAGCTCTGAAAAGGGCTTCGGCTTTATCGCACAGGACGGCGGGGGATCGGACTTGTTCGTCCACCACAGTGCCATCGAGGGCACTGACTATAAGAGACTCGAAGAGGGCCAGCACGTGCAGTTCGAGACCACGCAGGGGCCAAAGGGCCTCCAGGCCAACGCGGTCCGACCTGTCTAGGAACGGCAGACCTGACCCCGCGCGAGGTCGTCGCGACAGTTCTCGCGAACGGTCGGCTCCGTCGCGCCCGCGCCGGGCAAGTGACCAAGACGTTCTCACCCTTCGGGGCCAGGGCCTGTCCTTCGGGGCAGTCGCGTCGCGGCTCGGCCTCCAACGTTCCCGCGATGCCTACGACTCGTTCCACCGCGCGCTGCAGTCGAGCGACGCTTCGACCAAGCCGGGGTTGATCCGCGAAGAACTCGCGCGACTTGACGCGCTCGAGGCCCGTATTCGCTCGCGTGATGCGGACGAGCCGGAGAAGATGGAGGGCCGCTTACAAGCCCTCGAAAAGATGCGCGAGCGCCTGTCGTCCGCGCACGGCGGCTGAGTCCCGATCCCGTGGATGCCGAGCTCCGCTGTCAACGCCTTGTCGACGTGTCGGGAAAGCGCGAGCGGTGTCCTTCGGTTGCGACCTGGACGGGATCGGTTCATGTCGGTCGGGACCTTTACGTCGTTGAGGCATGCGACCGTCACCAGGCGGGCCTGATCGACGCCGAACCGCTCGATGGCGACTGGGACCGTCGGCCGGTTCAGGCACCGGCGAGGGAATCGTCATGAGGGCCGGCGCGCGCGTCGAGAGAGACGAGGAAGACCCCTTCCGCCTCTATCTTCACGACATCGGCCAGTATCCACTTCTCACCAAAGAAGACGAAGCACGCCTCGCGCAGGAGATCGAAGCACGAGCGACGGCTAGAGAGCGTCTCGCCACCGACAAGGCCGTGCGATCTCCTGCTGAGCGAAGCGCTCTTCAGCGAGCGATCAAGTGCGGCGACGAAGCCGAGCGGACCTTCGTTCAGTCGAATCTCCGTCTCGTCGTGCACATCGCGAAGAAGTACCAGGCGTCGGGTCTTCCGCTCCTCGACCTTATTCAAGAGGGAAACCTCGGGCTCATCCACGCCGTCGAGAAGTTCGATTGGCGCAAGGGCTTCAAGTTCTCCACCTATGCGACCTGGTGGATTCGCCAAGCGGTGTCGCGCGGCATCGCGAACTCGGCGAGGACAATCCGGCTTCCGATTCATGCCGCCGATCTGTTGACCGCACTCCATTCTGCGCAGTCGCAGCTCCAGGCGCGACTCGGACGACAGGTGGCGCGATCGGAGCTCGCCGCAGAGATGGGCGTTTCCGAGGAGAAGGTCGAAGAGCTCATGCGCATCCGTGCACAGCCGCTCTCGCTATCTGAGCCGCTTCGCGAGGACGGCGATGGGGAGCTTGGTGACATCGTCGAGGATCGCCTTGCGCCCTCGCCGTTCGAGATGGCCGCAGTATCGCTCCTCTCACATGAGGTCACGCGTGTCCTCGCGCAGCTCGACGAGCGCGAACGCACGGTGTTGCGACTGCGCTTCGGTATCGATCGCGGCGCGCCGAGAACGCTCGAGGAGGTTGGAGCACACTTCAACCTCACCCGAGAGCGGATACGCCAGATCGAAGCGCGCGCGATGTCAAAGCTGCGTCATCCGACGAACGATCCCAACGGCCGCGAGGCTTTCTGGAGCAGTAGCTGAGTCGGGTTCCCGAGACGGGTCGATCATTCGTTGAGGCGTAGCTCCGTCGACTGATCGAGACGGCGATGCGGGCTGTGGGCGTCGTGATGCGCGGCGTACTCGGTGAGAACGGTTTCGAGATGGTTCGACCGGAGTTCTCCGACCTCTTCGCAAACGCCCAGGTGAACGGGGCGCGAGACGAGGGTGCTTCCACTGCGCGGCGGGAGATGCCCTGATCAGGTGATCGTCTTCTTCTCCCAGGACGAGGTGTCCGCGCCGGGTGCTGCGAGCACCCATTTCTGGAGCGGGTTCCGGCGTGTGAAGAGCTCGACCTTCCTCTCCCCAGCGGTGATCTCGTGCCGGCGCGCCTCGGCGAGCGTGGCGAGCGCCCGGCGTGCCGAGAGGTGCTCGGTCTTCACGTCGGGGTTGCGCACCTCGGCTGCGGCGAGGTCGTTCGCCATCAATGCCTCGATCGTCGCCGCGAGCACGCAGAGGGCGATGTGGCTGCGGACATGACGCTCGGTGAGCGGTAGACAACGGGGCGGAGCGAGATGAAGTCTTTCATCACGCGAAAGCGTCGCTTGATCGGCCAGAGACTGGGGTAGTAGCCGACGGTCCGCTCGGTCGACGCCTCAGCGGGAGAGAGCGAGACGAAGGCCCGCACAAGAGCTTGTCGTCGTAGCGACGGGGCCTCGTCGTAGTCCCACGCGGGCCTGCCAGCCAGAACAGAGGGGACGCTGCCCTACTAGGCCGCTACTAGCCCCAATACCGTTTCCTTAAGACTACACCCGTGGTCTTCTCCACTCCATGCCCAGGGCAGGATGGGTCAAGCCAGAGACCGACCAGCGCTTGTCCGACCACATCTCGATCGGGATCCTCACCCGCGTGTTCTCGCCCGAGGTCGTGGACCGGGTCGTCGCCGAGGCGGGCCGCAAGGAGCGGCGCCACCGTCTGCTGCCGGCACGGGTCGTCGTGCACTACGTGCTCGGGCTCGCTTTGTTCGCCGACGCCTCCTACGAGGAGGTGATGCGTCAGCTCGTCGAGGGACTGTCTTGGGCGTCAGGGTGGTCCCGGCAGTAGGACGTGCCGACCAAGGCCTCGCTGTTCAAGGCGCGCGCTCGTCTCGGGCCGGAGCCCCTCGAGGCGCTGTTCGCTGCGGTAGCGCGCCCGATGGCCTCCGATGAGACCAAGGGCGCGTTCTACCGCGGCTGGCGGCTCATGAGCATCGACGGGACGTGCTTGGACCTCGCCGACACGCCCGAGAACGACGCGCACTTCGGCCGGCCGGGTTCCGGACGGGGCGAGGGGCAGGGGGCCTTCCCCCAGGTGCGGGTCGTCGCGCTCGCCGAGTCGGGCACGCACGCGCTCGTTGCTGCGCACGAGGGCCCGTTGAGCGACGGAGAGACGACCTTGGCCCGGGGGCTCCTCGGCTCGTTCGCAAGCGGCATGCTCGTGCTCGCCGACCGGAACTTCTACAGCTTCAAGCTGTGGAACGAGGCGAGGGCGACCGGAGCGGACCTGTTGTGGCGGACCAAGTCCAACCACGTCCTGCCCGTCGGAGAGCGCCTCGCCGACGGGTTCGTACCTCTCGGTGCTGCACGAGGTGGTGAAGAACAAGCGACGTCGAAGCGACGTCGTCGTGCGCGTGGTCGAGTACGAGCTCGCAGACCCGGGGCGAGCTGGTGTGGAGCCGCTCTACCGGCTCGTCACCACGATCACCGACCCGGTCGCCGCACCGGCTCACGAGCTCGCCGCCTTGTACCCCGAGCGCTGGGAGTTCGAGACGACGCTCGGCGAGATGAAGACCCACCAGCGCGGCCCGCGCGTCGTGCTGCGCTCCAAGCAGCCCGATGGCGTCGTCCAGGAGCTCTACGGCTACCTCTGCCCCGAGTTCGGCGCCTACCGGCCTGATTTCGGCCTCGAAGGCACCTTCTCACGACGCTGAGCAGGTCGATCGCCTCAAGACGTCGTAGCGCTGACGGAG
>JAJYVX010000033.1 GCA_021791795.1 Actinomycetes bacterium
AGATCACCCAGCGACCCGCCCTCTCGGTCCAGCTGGCGAACGGAGCCGACGGCCGCATCGCTCTCGTGTTCGCCGCGGCAGGCCTTGTCGTGCTCCTCTCGATGACGCTCATGTCGGCAGTGACGTCGGTCGTGGTCTCTCAGGGCTACCTCGGCGGCGCGCCATCGTGGAGGAGGGGAATGGCTGTCGCGCTGCGGCGTCTCGGTTCGCTCCTGCTCGTCTATCTGATAGTCGCCGTCGTGATGATCGCCTTGGACCTGCCGAGCATCTTCCTCAGCCTGGCGGCCAGCTCGTTCGGGGTCACAGCGACCAACGTGCTCCAGCTGGTGAACGTCGTCACCACCATCATGGAGGCCTATCTCGGCGTCTCCTTCGCCATCTTGGCGGCCGTCGTCGTCCTCGAAGGCGACAGCGGAGTCTCCGCCCTGCGCCGCTGTGTGTCGTTGGTGCGGGGCCGCTGGTGGGCGACCCTCGGAACGCTGCTGCTCGTGGGGTTGGTGCAGTTCGTCGGCCTCATCGCCGTGTCCGTCGTGGTCGGACTTGCATTCTCGGCTGTGAGAGAGCCTGCTGCACCGGCTGCCGTTCTCGGTATAGCGGCCTGCCTGCTGTTTCCCCTGCAGGCTGTCGCGATCACGCTCATCTACTTCGATCTGCGAAACCGTCATGGTGGTTTCGACGTCACCGACCTGGCGAGCCGCATCGGCACGGCACCACCCCCCGCGTGGTCGTCGTCACCGGAAGGGTGGACGGTTTCTGCGGGGGCGCCCTTCCCGGGCCCCGAGCCGTCGGTCGGATGGAGCCAGCAACGTCAGCCTGGTCCTTGGGGCGGAGCGGGAGATCCCGGGACCTCCGGCCCTGGCCCAGGTGCACCTCAGGGCCCTGCGTCCCGAAAGTGGCCCGCCGGACCTAGTGGCGGTGGGGGTCTTCCTGGATGGCCCGACGGTGCTAACAGCCCGGGTTCGGCACCGTCTACCGACAGAGAGGGAGCCTCACGCCAGGAGCGGTGGCCTCCGCCTGTTCCGGCACCGGCTGGCTCCGCCGACGAGACCGTGCATGATCCGGGTCCCGATCCCGGTGCTGCAAGCAGGCAGGACGAGGGCGAAGTGGCGGACGCCCTCCGTTGGCCGTCGATCTCGCCGAAACCTTCTCCGAAGCCACGCGCCGGGTCACGACCGATAATTCGTGACAGCGCCCGGACGGGCCTCGCAGAAGGGGAGTCGACGACCGCAACCTCCGGTCCCGGGGATGCCGCGCTTCCAGAGGGTGGCGACCTGAGCCAGCCGGAGACCGGTCCGGTCGTCATGGATCCGCCGGATCCGGACGGAGCCTGAACTCAGGTCTTCCGGAGCGGGTGGCCGCTGCTCACGACCGTCATCCAGAACATAGGATCGACGGCCGCTGTCACCGGTAACCAGTTCTCCCGCTCGAGGTGCGTGACGGCCGCGCGCGTCCTCGGCCCGTATACGGCGTCGACTGCGAGGTTCATGCCGTACTTGTTCAGCTCGACCTGAAGCGCCCGGACCATGTCACCGCGCGCCCAGTAGGCAAGACGAGACTCGAGTGCGGTCCACGTCTGGTGACCGATCGTGCCGTCGACCGACAGGTGATGCGACCGCTGGAAGGCCCGGACGGCCGCATCGGTGCGGCTGCCGTAGATGCCGTCAGGCACGAGCTGGTATCCGTGCGCTCGCAGCATGTACTGCGCCGCCCGGACGTCCGCCCCGCGGCTGCCGATTCCGAGGACGGGCTCGGTGAGTACGGGTATGTCAACGACGACCCGGCTCGGCGATCTCCGGGTGAAGACATTGACCGGGACCCGCTCGTTGAGTCCGAGCGCGTACGAGAGAACACCTTCGAAGTCCCCGATCAGAACGACCTGCACCAGGTTGGGAAGGTGGGTCGTGATCCTGGCGGAAACCGACGAGCCGACCGCCGTAGCCCGGAACATGTGCAGTTCGAGGTAGTAGCGACCCTCGACTGCGACAGGCTTCCCGGACGGGTCGGCGGTAACAGACGTCACGTACCCGGCGTCGTGGCGCTCAGGTACCTGGCCTTTGAACTCGAAGACGGCTCTGTCGTAGCCCATGTGGTGAGCTGCCCGGACACTTGCCAGCTGCGTGGTCGTTTGGGCCAGCGCCGTCGGGGCCACAACGATCGAGCCGAGCCCGAGGCTGACGAGGGAGGCGCCGACCGCGAGCCTTCTCAATGGAAGTCTCTTGTTGTTGACCATGGCACCTCCCGGCCCGCGGCCTCGACTGCCGGCCTGCCGCTTGGCCAATTACAGGATGCGCCCGACGCGGAGTCGTCGACAGAGGCGAAGGACCTTGCGAGGGCGGCCGGCGATCGACCAGGGAAACACAGCTGCTGACGATCGAGGGACGTGGGGCCACCTCGTCAACGTCGTAGTCTTCCCGCTGAGCGTCATCGGAGGTCGTCGCATGCAGTGCCCATCGTGGCCGCTGGAGAACCCCGTCGGGATGCGCTTCTGAGGGTTCTGCGGTTCGCCGCTTGCGGCAGCCTGCGCCTCCTGTGGCAACGAGATCCTGAGCGGCAACCGGTTCTGCGGGTGCTGCGGCTCGCCGGTGGCGAGTGCGAACGGTTCTGCTCAGGGCGGTCCAGCGGGAGCGGGGATGGCGGGGAGCGGACCTGTCTCGTCCAGGGTCGCAGGCCGTTCGACGGAACTGCGCCAGGTATCGGTTCTCTTCTGCGATCTCGTCGGATTCACGCCTCTCGCCGAGTCGAAGGATCCCGAAGAGGTGCGCGAACTCCTGTCTGGCTACTTCGACCTCGCCCGATCGACCGTTTCCCGTTACGGCGGCGTGATCGAGAAGTTCATCGGCGATGCCGTCATGTCTGTCTGGGGCGTGCCTATCGCCCGCGAAGACGACGCCGAGCGCGCCGTCCGGGCGGGCCCCGACCTCGCCGCGCGGGTCGCGTCCTACGGAGCCGAGCGGGCAGGTGCCGACATCGCCGCCCGAGTCGGGATAGTCACCGGCACGGCGTGTCCTACGGGGAGGGAGTCGCCTACTGGGCACTTGCCGAGATGGTCCGCGGACGTGCCGGCATCATCGAGGGTGAGGACGCGGCCGCCTCGGCGGAGAAGCTCCATGCCGCGGTCGAGGCGCACGTCCCTGTTCCGGAAGAGCAACGCTGGGTCGAGCCGCGCCTTGCCCACCTGATAGGCGTCGAGGAAAGGAGCGCACGCGACAAGGAGGACCTCTTCGCCGCCTGGCGCCTCTTCTTCGAGCGCATGTCCGAGGCGCGCCCGGTGGTCATGTCCTTCGAGGACATGCAGTGGGCGGATGCCTCGCTCCTCGACTTCATCGAGTACCTGCTCGACTGGTCCCGCAACCACGGCATCTTCGTCCTCAGCCTCTCACGGCCCGATCTGCTCGATCGCCGGTCCACCTGGGGCGCTGGACACCGCAACTTCACGTCGATCTACCTCGATCCGTTGTCGCCTGCGGCCATGCACGATCTCGTCACAGGCCTCGTCCCCGGGTTGCCGAACGACGTCACCGAGCGCATCCTCACGCATTCGCAAGGAGTTCCGCTGTATGCGGTCGAAACGGCCCACATGCTCATCGACCGAGGGCTGCTCGTCCGCGAGGGCGCCAGCTACCGACCTTCAGGTCCGCTCGACACGCTCGACACACTCGACGTCCCCGAGACGCTGCAGGCTCTCATAACCGCCCGGCTCGACGGGCTGTCGCCGGAGGAACGCTCCCTGCTGCAGGACGCGGCCGCATCGGCAAGGCCTTCAGCAAGGAGTCGCTCTCGGCGTTGCTCGGGATCGCCTGCGAGCCCATCGACGAGATGATGCGGTCGCTCGTGCGCAAGGAGGTGATCACGCTCCAGTCCGACCCTCGTGCGGCGGACCGCGGTCAGTATGCGTTCCTGCAGGACCTGGTCCGAACGGTGTCCTACGAGTCACTGCCGAAGCGTGACAGGAAGGACAAGCACCTCGCCGTCGCCGCCCACATGCTCTCCACCTGGGGGAGCGAGGACGTCGAGATCGTGGAGGTGGTCGCCTCCCGCTACCTGGAGGCATACCGCATGGCCCCGGGAGCACCGGATGCCGAGCAAGTGCGGGCGAAGGCACTCGAGATGACTGTCCGTGCCGGCGAGCGCGCGGCCACCCTCGCCGCTGTGGCCGAAGCGCAGCGCTACTTCGAGCAGGCGCTGGAGATCACCGACGACGTCGTTGAGCAGAGCGCTCTCCACGAGCGGGCCGGCCGGATGGCCCTCGTCGGAAGGAGAGGAGAGGACGTGAGGGCGCACTTTGAGCATGCCCTCGCGCTGCTCGACTCGATCGGGGACACGCACGCAAGCGCCCGGGTGTCCGCCTGGCTCGGGGAGATCGGCTACATCGACGAGAGGCTCGAACAGGGCATCGAGCGGATGGAGAAGGCTTTCTCGCTACTGGTGGACGATGAACACGACGCGGATCTCGCCACTCTCGCCTCACAGCTCGGGCGCTTGCACCTCTTCGCAGGAGCGCACGAGCTCGCTGCCGCTCGCCTCGAGTTCGCACTCACCCTCGCCGAGCGGTTCTCCTTGCCGGAGGAGCTCTCGCAGAGCCTCAATTCGAAGGCGGTGCTGCTCGGCTTCCACGACCGGATCGAGGAGGCGACAGTCCTTGTGACCCACGCCCTGAAGGTGGCCCTCGACCACGACCTCACAGGTGCCGCACTGCGTGCCTACGACAACCTTGCCTCGTTTCTCGAGGGCCAGGACCGCCATGCCGAGGCGCTCGACATGGCTTCGGAGGGTCTTGAGCTCGCTCGCCGGGCGGGCGATCGCTCCTTCGAGCAGTTGCTCTTGTGCCAGGCGATCGGCTCGATGACCGAGTCCGGCCAATGGGACGAGGTACTCCAGCGGGTCGGTGAAGCACTGAGCGGCGACGTCCCGGTCGCGGTGACAGGCCGCCTCCTTCCTGCCGTGAGCATCCATGTGGAACGAGGCCAGCTCGATGCCGCGAGCGCTGCTCGACGCCTGCTCGCCATGCGAGCACTCGGAGGAGATCCAGTCGCGCGCCTGCTTCTCGTTGGCCAAGGCGACGCTGCTGCGCGGGGAGGGACGATACGCCGAGGCACTCGCCTCGGCTCGGGCGGCGACGCAGGTGAGGCCCGAGCTCGGGATCCGGTCATCATCCGCGATGAAGGCGGCCCTTGTCGAGGAGATGGAGGCGGCATGCGTAATCGACAGAGGAGGAGCTGAGCGACTCCTCGCCGAGCTGGAGGGGCTGCAGCCCGGTGAGACGACTCCGCACCTGTGGCCCGCTTCCGCGCGAAGCTCGCCGGAGTATCTGGCGAGCAGGACTTCTCTTCCGCCATCGCTGTCTTCAGGGAGCGCTCCGCGCCCTTCTGGCTCGCGGTCACGCTGCTCGAGCAGGCAGAGCTGCTCGTGTCGCTCGGTCGCGCGGCGGAAGCGGGTCCGGGCCTGTCCGAGGTCAGGCAGATCTTCGAGCGGCTCGAGGCACGTCCCTGGCTCGATCGTGTCTCTGCGATCAGGACGGCCGAGACCATCTCCGCCTGACACGAGCACCGCCGTCGCACCGGCCGAGCGCCTTACCGCATCTCTCATCGAGTCTTCTGAAGAGCATGGCGGTTTCGCCGGCGATGCCGAGCACTGCGCTGCCGGCGAGCCGAGAAAGTCGCAGACTCCTGTTCTCGGCGGCTGCTACCAGATGAGGCACAACGGATGGCTGCCTGGGTAGTGCGACGCGCGACCCTTGCGGCCAGAGAAACGCCCTCTGACCAGCAGCGCAGCAGCGGAGAGGGAGGGATTTGAACCCTCGGACCCCTTTACGAGGTCAACTCATTAGCAGTGAGCCCGATTCGGCCGCTCTCGCACCTCTCCTGGGACCCCGAGGACTATTGCAGGACGACAATTTGCCCCGTGTCTAGTCCGGAAGCCGCCTCCAGCGTAGCCAAGCAGCGCCACGCATGCGGATCCAGGTCGATCTCCGAGCTTCGCCCTGGTGCACAAGCTCAGGATCTTCGACGGCATCCTGACAAGTCTCGTGCACCGTGCGGGCGAGCTGACGACCGGGGCGAACAGGCTGCTCGCCAGGTTCGTGCAAAACGGAGCCTCAGCCCATGCTCGATCAGGCGCCACCATGCACTGCCGTCCGCTGCCCTGGCCGAACGGTCCGCCGGCTATGACTGCGAACGAACCCGGCCAGGATGTCGACCCTGTGTCGGCCATGCCTCGACCTGAGCTGCGGGAGGTCGAGATCGCGGACGCCGGGGTCGTCCGGCTTCGGAGCGCTCGTATTGCCACCCTGAGCACCCGCGCACCCAAGGGCGAGAGTGAGAGCGAGCGGAAGCTCGAAGCATGACGTCGCTCACCCGACGTTCAGCTCTCGTGCAGCACAGGCGGGACGACCGACGCCGCTCATCAGCGTCTTTCCTCTGTTATAGACTAGAACATCGAGGACATGACAGAGTTGGCCACAGACATGCAGGTGGAGGCGCGGGCGCTCGGCGATCCGACCAGGCACAAGATCTTTCGTTACATAGTCGACGCCGAAAGGCCGGTCGGAGTGGCTGAGCTCACCGAGTACGTGAAGCTCAACCACAACGCCGTGAGGCAGCACCTCGCGGTGCTGAAGGCAGCGAACCTCGTGGTGGAGGAGCTGGAGAGTAGAGAGCGCCCCGGGCGTCCTCGTCTCCTCTACAGCCTTCACCCGGAGGCCGCAGGCAGCTGGGGCACGCCTGGCGCCTACGCGTGGCTGGCGGGGCTGCTGAGCGACGCCGTCCGGCGGGGTCTTCGAGCACGTCAGATCGGTCGTCAGGACGGCCACCGAAGAGCTGCCGAGATGGCTGGCTCGAGCGACCCGGCGGATCTTCTCGAGGAGGAGATGTCGCGACGCGGCTTCCGGCCGATCCGCACCGACAAGGGCCGGCGTGTCGACTTCGTCCTCGGCCGCTGTCCCTTCGCCGACGTTGCCAGCCAGGACCCTGAGACGGTCTGCCAGCTCCACCTGGGACTTGCAGAGGGCCTGGCGGAAGGGTTGGGGGGCCTGCGAGTCGAGCGGCTCACTGTCAAGAACGCGCGGCGCGGCGGATGCAGGCTCGTGGTGGACCGGGTCCCGCCGGACGCGACGAGCACCTGAAGTGGCCTGACGGACAGGCATCTGCGCCTGCCGCGCGCCCGAGCGCGCAGGCGCGACGGTGAACATGCCGAGCGGAAAGACCGAGCTCCAGAGTCGAGGTTCGCAGCAGAGCGAGTAGTGGCGCAGCTCGTGGCGTCACAGCCCGAACAGGACAAGAGGAGGGATCCACCAGCTGCCGAAGGGCCAGACGACCACGGACAGGTTGAGAAGCAAACTGGCTTGGCGCTCGTCGCCGAGGACCGATCGTCGTGGCGGCAGTCGACTTCGGGCGTGCTCGACGTCCGAGGGAGGCGCTTCGGTCAAGCCTGCCAGCTCTGGCCCCTAGTCTCAGGTGGAAATACCAAGGCATGAGAGGAGAGGCCGGGATGCGCGTCGACTATCGAAAGGTGTTCCCGAGTGCCCTGAAGGCAATGTACGGGCTGGAGGCGGCCGTGCACGAGAGCACGCTCGAGCCGGACTTGCTCGAGCTCGTGAAGGTGCGCGCGTCCCAACTCAACGGCTGCGGCTACTGCCTGGACATGCACACGAAGGATGCAGAGGCGATGGGCGTCGAGGCCCAGCGACTGCACGTCGTGCTGGCCTGGAAGGAAGCGCCTTTCTACTCCGAGCGTGAGCGCGCCGCCCTCGCCTGGTGCGAGGCGCTGACCTTGCTCCCGGAGTCCGCCGCTCCCGACGACGTCTTCGAAGAGGTGGAGCACAACTTCAGCCCCGAGGAGGTCGTCGCACTTACCCTTGCCATCGTGGCCATCAACGGCTGGAACCGCTTGGCTGTGGGGCTGCGATCGCCGGTCGGCAGCTACGTGCGGCCGGCTGCGGTGCAGGCGAACACCTGAGCCTCTCCCAGCTCCGCAGCGCCTCTCAGCTATCGCGCGCCTTGGGCTCACCCGCCTGCCGATCGAGCGGCCCTGGTGTCCCTGACCAAAGCTCTAGGTTAAGCTAGAGATAAGTGAAGGGCCTAGGAGGGACTGCGATGGTCATGACTGCGACCGATGCTTGTCAGGCGATGATCGCGCACCACGCACAGCTGAGAGCAGAGGTGGAGGCCCGGGTTGGTGCTCTTCGCCGTGTGGTGGATGGCGGGTTCGCCTGGGAGCCGGCCGTTGCAGAGCTCGTCGCTTATTTCGCGGACGAGGTGATCCCGCACGCCCTCGCCGAGGAGACGACCATCTACGCTGCTGCGGCGCTCTGTCCCGAGCTCGCGGGCACGGTATCGGAGATGATCGCAGAGCACCGCAGCCTCGTGGGCGAAGTCGAGGGCCTGGCTTCCACCGAGAGCCGCAGGAGCGCGGCGGACGATGCGGCGGTGCTCGCCGAACTCTTTGCTCGCCATGTGGGCAAGGAGAACGACATCCTGCTGCCGGCGCTCTCACGCGCGAGCGAGGTCGACCTTTCCGGTCTGCTCGGAGAGATGCAGCGCCTCACGACGCCTCTCGGTCCGCCTGGACGCAGCGACGAAGTTGAGGAAGGATCCGATTCCGAGTCGGCCGACCTCGACGCCGCGCTGCTCACACTCCTGCTGCGGTCTGCCCGCGGCCTTGCCGGAGCCGGGCAGACGGACCAGGCCTGCCGCTTGGCGGCGGAGGCGTGGCGGACGGTGCGAGCGGGTCGTCCCGACCTGGCAGCGAGGGTGACGGCCGTCCTGCACGGTCTGGCCCGCGACGCCACGACCGAGCGGGTCGTCTTCCGCTCTGTGCCGGGTGCGGCGTCGCGAACTGCAGATCATGAGCTCGACGTACGCCCTCTCGCGCCTGCCGGGCGCCACGAGGCGATCTTCGCCGCATATGGTGAGCTGGAGCCAGGGACCGGTCTCTTGGTCGTCAACGACCACGACCCGAAGCCCCTCTTCTACCAGTTCGAGGCAGAGCACACGGGCGAGTTCAGCTGGGACTACGTCGAGATGGGCCCTCACGTCTGGCGTGTGCGGATCGGGCGCGCGCCGGCATGATCAGCGAAGGCCGCCACTCGTGAGAGCCCGTAGCTCCCCCCAGACGTGATGTGGACGGCACGCGGAACAGTGGCGGCGGCCGGTGCTCACGATCACGTAACTCCGTACAGAGTCGATCACTGAAGATGTACAGGCAGTAGGTCCGCAGACCCCGTGGCCGGGACCGGCGTGACAACAGACATGGGCGAGAGTCGGGCAAGGCGGTGAAGGGACTCGGGGTCCTCCGGCCGCTGGATCACCTGCTGCTGCTTCGCATCGATTCGCTTCCCTCGGCGCGTCGCCTTGGAACCGGTCCTCGCTCGTGAGAAGTCCTACCCCTCGCGCAAGACATCTGAAAGATGTGTCAGACCCGTGGACGAGCGCGAGGTCGCAGGCGGGCCTTCGGTCGGAAGACCACCTCCGGCGGGCTCAGCTGAGAGGCGCCGGCCGTACTCGCGATGGCATGGTCTCTCGATCGCAGCATGTGTAGAGGGGTCGCGGCCAGGTTTGCTGCCACGACGACTCCAGTCGCTGCGAAGAGCATGCCGCCCGTTGCCGTGGCGGCCGGAAGGCGAGCCGCGACGCCGGTGCACAGGGAGGCTGCGCCTGCGGTGAGCAGGCCGAAGCTGAGGGCCGCCCAGGTATGGCCGTAGAGATCGGCGAACATGAGCGGCTTGCCGGCTCGGTTGGTGGCGATCCCGCGGGCGCGCAGTGCCGACCACCCGATGAAAGGGACCACCTTGTGGGCATGGCCCACGAGGGTCTCGAGCAGCCAGCCGCCGAAGGCGGCGACCGCGGCGGCGGTGAGTGCCATGCCCGTGCTGTGTCGGTGCGGCAGCACGAGCGCCCCGGCAAGGCCGAGCCCTGCTCCGACGAGGAGGAAGAGGGCGGAGGTGACAACGAAGCAGAGATGCAGGTCGGCCCGTCGACGGCGGTGGATGACGTGGGCGCCGAGGGAGGTGAGATGCGCGCCGACACCGGCGGCGAGCACTACGACCCCGCCTATTGCGAGACCGAGGCTGCCCGTGAGGATGGCGGGAGCGAGCAGCGCCACGCCGCACGGCACCGCCCAGACGGCGATCCGCCCGGCTCTGCGCGCTCCTGGGACGTGGGCGAGGAAGAACATCGGCCAGAGCTTCTCTGCTACCGCCACATAGGTGAGGCCGAGCCAGGCGAAGAGCCCGACGACGGCGTGCGCCATGACCACATGGCCGCTCAGGTCGAACCAGTTGCCCGTCCTGTCCACCACGTAGACGACGCCGAAGCAGGCGGTGACGACGAAGCCACCGAGGGCAAAACGCAGCCCCACCACAGGAGCCCCCTTCCCCCGAGCGGCGAGCGGCTTCGACAGGTTGACCACGAGCAGGGTGACGGCGACCGCCGCCAAAGCCCCTCCTGCCTCGACGATCCGCTCCTCTTCGGAGGCGAAGCCGATGGGGAGGAGCCACGAGGCTGCAAGCCAGGTGGAGAACGTCGCCCGGGCCAAACCAACAGAGCGCAGCGGCTGCTGTGTCACCACCGGGGTGAATTGGTGCAGCGCCCCGAGCACGCCCATCGACAGGGTCGCCAGCATCCCGAAGTGCGCCGCTGCGACGACGATGTCCGATGTCGGATCGCCCGCAGCGGGCCGAGCCGCCCAGATCCAGGCGATCCCGCAGGCGACGAGCCCCAGCGAAGCGGCGCCGAGGAACGACAACGGCACCGAAGGCGGAGGCACACCTCGCGGCAGGCCGGGTGGCCTTCCTTGCCATGCTCCGGGGATTCGGGATGTGTCCGTCCGACCGCCGGCTACGGGGTTGGGATTGTCTGCTGGAGGTGCCGCCTCACCGGCCCCGGCTGTGGACCCGCTGCCCATCCTCGCCTCTCATTCCTCGCTGGCTGTGATGGTAAATCAAATCTAGACTAGAAGAAAAGATCCAAGGAAGGAAGGTGCCCCATGGCTCATGTGGATGCTCGTCCGATAATCGCAGCCGGAAGAGAGCCGTTCGAGACGATCATGGCCGCCGTGTCAGGGCTCATCGATGGCGAGGACCTCGTAGTCTTGGCACCGTTCGAGCCGGTCCCCCTCGAGGGAGTGCTCTCCTCACAAGGCTTCGCCTACGAAGCTTCCGAGGTCGGCGGAGGCGACTGGCAGGTGATCTTCCGCAGGCCGGCATGAGCGACTCCGACCCCACCCGGACCGGAGCCATCAGCTTGCCGGAGCTGGCGGCGACGGGTGCGCCCCGCGGGGCTGAGGCGACCACTGAGGCGACCATCGATGCTGCGTGGGAGGCTCTCGAAGGCGTGCGCGACCCCGAGCTCTGCCTGGACGTCGTGTCTCTCGGGCTCGTCTACGGGGTGTTCGAGTCTGAGGGCACCGTCGTGGTCGAGCTGACACTCACAACCCCCGGCTGCCCCGTGTCGGAGAGCCTTGCCGAGCACGCGAGGGCGGCCGTGGAAGAAGCGGTCGGAGCTTCGGTACCCGTCGAGGTCCGCCTCGTGTGGGAGCCACCCTGGGATCCCGCCATGATGGACGCGAAGGCCGCGGGCGCCCTCGGCTTCCCGATGAGGGCCACGGCGCGCCCGAGGCGCGGACCAGACCGCGGCTAGACCTCGACGGTCCTCGGCTCGAGCTTCGACCAGCGCTCCGAACCGCTCTCGACGCAGGCGACGGTCTCGCCGAGCTTCAGGCCGAAGCCCTCGTCGGCAAGCGACAGATTCGGCTCGATCGTGAACGACATGCCCGGGGCGAGCACGTGGTCGTCGCCTTCGACGAGGGTCATCGGTTCGAGCCATCCAGGTGGGTAGGCGATGCCGAGGCTGTATCCGATGCGGTGGCAGCGGCGCCGCACGAGGTCGAGGCGCTCGAGGACGGCGTTGCAGCGCGCATCCGGCACGGGCGCTCGCGTCCCGGGAACGGCGCTCTCGATGGCCGCGAGCATGGCCTCCGACAGGCAGTCGGAGACTTCGGCAACGCGGGGCGACATCGGCCCCACCGAGAACGTCCGCATGACGACCGCGTGGTAGCGAGCGACGACACCGGCCAGTTCGACGCAGACGAGATCGCCCCGAGCCACACTTCGATGGCCCGCCAGCGCGTGGACGAGAGCCGTCCGCTCACCCGAGACGACCATCGGGGGTATTGCGGCGTACTCGCTGCCCGCCTCGCCGAGAGCGAGAGATGCGACGCCTGCGAGCTCTCCCTCGCTCATTCCAGGTTCGATCGCGTCCTGGACCGTCGCCATGGCGTAGTCGGCGATCGCGGCTGCTTGCCGCTGGTAGGCGAGCTCGGCAGGCTCCTTTGTCAGACGGGCGTCAGCGATGAGAAGACCGGCATCGACGAACGTGGCCTCAGGCAGCGCCTCCCGGAGCGCGGTCCACACCGAGGGCACGAGAGTGAACGCCCCCATGTCGATGCCGAGGACGGCCCGCGAGAGACCTCGGTCGGCAACGCCGGCCGCGATCCTCTCCGCCGGCGTCTCCTTCGCGATGTCGTAGAGGTGCAGATCCGAGATCCATGAGGACGCGTGCGCGCTCGGCCCCTCGGTGGTGCGCGTGACGAGGCGCGGGTCGCTCTCGCCGATGTCGATGATGAGGGCCTGCGGCCACAGGTAGCCGATCGTGTCGAACCCGCAGAGCCAGAAGATCGCATCCGGCTGGGTCACGACCAGCCCCTCGATGCCGGCATCGTCCATCAGCACCCGCAGGCGGGCGATGCGCTGCCGGTAGGTCTCGATCGGGAACGGAAGGTACATGTCGTCTCCTCGACTCAGGCGAGCGGCCCCCAGGCCGGCTCGAGGGCCACGGCCGCGCGACGGATGGCGTCCTCGCCGCGCCGCGGGTCGTCAGGTACATAGGCGAGAGGGTCGGCGAGCTCGGGCGCTCGGCCGAGCAGGCCTTCGACCGTTGCGTGCAGGCAGTAAGCCGCGTACGAACGGGCGTACCCACCTTCTTGCACCAGGACGGCGCGGCCGCCAGAGTGGCGGTCCGCCAGCTCGGCGAACTGGCGGCCTATCCCATGGAAGCCCGCCATCGTGACGTTGTGCCTCCCCTCTGGATCGAACGCGCTAGCGTCTTGGCCGCAGGCGCTCACGAGGAGCTCCGGCTGGAACTTCTCGAGAACGGGCGAGACGACAGCGGAGAGCGCTCGCGAGTATGCGCGATCGCCTGCGCCGAGGGGAAGCTCGACGTTGACGTTGAAGCCTTCGCCGCGCCCGACTCCTGTCTCGTCGGGAGATCCGGTTTGCGGATGCGAGGCACCCCACGCGCCGTGGGCCATGTGGATCGACACGGTCAAGACGTCCGAGCGGTCGTAGAAGCACTCCTGAGTCCCGTTGCCATGATGTACATCCCAGTCGATCACCGCCACACGCTGAAGCCCGCTCTCACGGGCGCGCTGCGCGACGAGCGCTGCGTGCGAGAAGACGCAGAAGCCGTCCGCCTGTGACCGCTGGGCGTGGTGCCCCGGCGGGCGCACGAGGGCGAGCGCGAGCCTCGTCGATCCTTCGAGCACTGCATCGGCCGCGGCGAGGGACGTGCCTGCCGCTGCGAGGAGAGGTTCCCACGACTTCGCCGACACCACCGTGGTCCCCGTGAGCCTCCCTCCGCCCGAGTCGCAGAGGGCCCGGACGGCCTTCACGTAGTCGGCGTCGTGGACCGCGAGCAGCTCCGACACCTCGGCGAGCCGCCCGCCTGACCACAGGATCTCCGAGGCGACCGGGCCACGTTCGAGCACGCTCTTCATGTTCCGGATGCGGATCGAGTTCTCCGGGTGCAGCTCCTGCTCGCAAAGGAGGTCGGACGGCGATGCCTCCCACATGCCCGTCCCCGTGTCGTGGGCGAGCGTGCGCTCGTCGAAGAAGACGGTGAGACCCGCGTTGGTCGATGCCACTGACGGACGAGCGTACGCCACCTCTTCGCCGGCGGCCGGGTGCTGCCTCGAAGCCGGAGGCCGAGTGCCGCCTCGTTGGCCGATGAGTCTGGCGCAGCGCCGTCGCGGGACGCTCTTCGTACGCGGACGACGGCGACCGGAGGCGGCCTCGCCGCCGCCTGGCTCATGGCCGTCGAGCGACCGTGAGACAGTGCCTGAAGGCTCCCCGGCTCATCCGGAGGCGACGAGCCGTTCGAAGACCGCCCGCATCTCCGAGGCGCTGATCTCGAGAGTCGAGTCGCCCACCGCCAGCTCGCAGCGCTGCAGCTTCGTGCCTTCCGAGCGGAACGGGCGGCTGAAGGTCCAGATCCCCTCCGATCGCGCGATGTCGATCGCGCGCGACCGCAGCTCCTCGACGGTGACGGCGAGCCGGACGTGCATCATCGGTGCCTGCACCGGCTGCGGCATCACCTCGACACCAGGGAGATCCGCCAGCGCCTCGGCGACGGCGATTGCATGCCGGTGGTACTTGCCCATGCGCGGCAGCCTCTCGTGGAGCACGGTCAAGGCAGAGGCGGCGTAGGGCCACATGGCGAACACTCGGCCGCCGTGGCGCGTGCGCCAGAGAGAGAGCTCGGCGACCACGTCGGCTTGTCCGGCGACGCAGCAACCGGCGATGCCGCCGAGACCTTTGTAGAACGACACGTAGACCGTGTCGAACAGGCCGGCGATGTCCGAGAGCTTCTTCTTGTTCGCCTTGGCGTAGAACGGACCCGCCTCCCAGAGGCGCGCGCCGTCGAGATGAACGGCGGCGGATCGCTCCCGTGCCCACCCGACCTGCGACACGAGGTCGCCCCAGTCCGGCAGCGTCCCGCCGAGGTCGCGTTGGGGCAGCTCGATGAGCAGAGCCGCCAAGGGCTCGTGGACTCCCTCGAGCTTCGCGGCGGTGAGGGGGCTGTCGCGGTCGCCGACGGGCACTCCGAAGAGTCCGTGCAACCTCTCGTAGCCGCGTTCCTCGTGGCTGTCGAGGTGGCAGGCAGGATGGAACGCGACGGCGACCCGCCCGCGCCGGTCGGCGTGGACGCGGAGCGTCGCCTGCTGGGCCATGGTGCCGGTGGGAATGAAGATCGCCGCCTCCTTCCCGAGGATGCGGGCGACCTCCGCCTCGAGCTCGGCCACGATCCCGCCGACGCCGTAGTGGTCGATCTCGACGTCGGGCGGGATCGTCCCGAGAAGGTCTCTCGCTCGTCGCCGCCCGGCTCCGTGGATGAAGCGCTCGCAGCCCTGTGCTACCGCCTCCAGCTCGGGGTCTCTCGAGAACGGCGGCGGCGGCTCGCTCGCCCGCGCCGGTGCGGCCGGTCGGGTCCGGGGAGGCATGGCTCTACACGATAGGGCCCGTCGGTCACCCTCCCTCGAACGCGCAGGAGGTCAACGTCACTTGATCTCGCCCGGGGCGTAGGTGTACTCCTTCCCGAGCTTCGCGAGCGCCTCCGCCCCTGAGCGTCACGGACTCGTGCGAAGCGTCGAGGTAGACGACTTCGCGCCCGACCTCACCTCGGCGTCCGGGACCAGACCGAGTCTGATATCCCCCTCACGATCATCCACGGGACCCCGAGCTGCGCGTCGGCGAAGGCGAGACCGCTGCCCTCGTTCTCCTCCGCGCCGGTCGGCCAGAGCATTTTCCTGCGCCTCCATCCAGCTGCGCGGCTCGGTCCAGACGCCGGCCTGGCCGACAACGCCTGCGTAGGCGAGGAGCTCCGCCGCCCCACCCGGGCTCGTCCGACCTGCCGGAGAGATCTAGGTCGTCGAGGACGGCGCCGTCGGCAAGCCCGATCATGCGGTCGCTTCGCGAGGCGACTTGCGGGCCGTGCGTCGCGAGCATCACCGTCGTGCGGTACTCGCGCGGCAACTCGCCGACGAGCTTCAGGATCTCGCCGCCCTCGCCGGAGTCGAAGTTGGCCGGGGGCTCCGCTGCGAGCAACTCGCGACCGCGTGCGCGTTCGTCGAGTGGGGTCTTGCAGGGGGGAAACGCAGCGATCACCTTGTCGAGCGCCGTGAGCGCCAGAGGAGGTTGTGACGCTGGAACACGGAGCCCACGCTCCGCCGGTACTCCAGCTCCCTGCCGCGGAGCAGCGATGTCTCCTGCTCACCGGCGCGACGCGACAAGGGCAATAGGGTTGTGCCGGTGACCGGGCTCGAGCAGGAGGTGGATCCGCAGGACGTGGGTCTCGATGCCGGACGGCTCGGGAGGATCGGACAGCACTTCTCGCCCCTCGTCGACGAAGGTGTCTTCCCGGGCTTCCTCGTCGTCGTGAGTCGTGGGGGCAAGATCGCCCATCTCGCCCGTCACGGCTGGCGGGACGTCGAGCGGCAGCTGCCGGTCGAGACGGACACGATCTTCCGCATCTACTCGATGACGAAGCCGGTCACGAGCGTCGCCGCGATGATCCTCTACGAGGAGGGCCGCTTCCGTCTCACGGATCCTGTGAGCGACTACATCCCCGCGTTCGCGGACACCGGCGTCTACGTTGACGGCAGCTACCTGAAACCCGTCACTCGAGCGGCCACCGAACCGGTGCGCGTGTGGCACCTCATGACCCACACGGCCGGCCTCACCTACGGGTGGATGTTCCGGCACGCATGCGATGCGATGTACAGGGCGGCCGGGTTCGAGTGGGGAGGCCCGAAGGGCTACGACCTCGAGCGGAGCTGTGACGCGTGGGCGCGGATTCCTCTCATGTTCGACCCCGGGAGCAGCTGGAACTACTCGGTCGCGACCGACGTGCTCGGGCGACTCGTCGAGATCTGGTCAGGCAAGCCGCTCGACGAGTTCTTCGCCGAGCGCATCTTCGGCCCGCTCGAGATGACGGACACGGCGTTCCATGCCGAGCGCTCGCTCGACAGGCTCGCCGTCCTCTACACGCCGGACCCCGTCACGCACGGGCTCCAGCCACTCGACCCCATGGGCGGCTGGGCGACCCGCAAGCCGGACATGCTCTCGGGCGGCGGCGGGCTCGTGTCCACGGCCGGCGACTACCATCGTTTTGCGGAGATGCTGCTCGGCAGGGGAGAGCTCGACGGGGTCCGCGTTCTCGGTCCGCGCACGCTCGACTACATGACGTGCAACCACTTGCCCGGCGGCCGGGACCTCGCCTCCTTCGGCCACCCCATCGCCGGTGAGCCGGACCCAGGCCTCGGGTTCGGCCTCGGTTTCTCCGTGGTGGTGGACGAGGCTCGCCACCGCGTGCTGTCGAGCCCCGGGGAGTTCGCCTGGGGTGGAGCTGCCAGCACCTGTTTCTGGGTGGACCCGGCCGAGGACCTCACCGTGGTCTTCATGACACAGCTCCTGCCCTCTTCGAGCGTCCCGGTCCGGCCACGGCTGACGCCGCTCGTGTACCAGGCCATCGTCGACTGATCGCGAGAGAGGAGGAACCCATGAAGGAGTACCGCATCTCGGTCATGTCGGTGCCCGTGAGCGACCCCGACACCTCGAAGGCCTTCTACATGGAGAAGCTCGGGTTCCGCGTCGTCATGGACGAGGAGTTCGGTCCGGGTCTTCGCTGGTGCATGCTTCGCCCGCCGGGGGAGGGCACGGCGATCACACTCGTCACCTGGTTCGACACGATGCCGCCCGGGTCCTTGCGGGGCGCGGTCCTCTCCGTGCCCGACATCGAGGCCGCCGTGGAGGATCTGCGCGGCGACGGCGTGCTCACCGAGGACGACGAGATCGAAGCCGCCCCGTGGGGACGGTGGGTCACGGTGGACGATCCCGACGGCAACAGCTGGGTCGTGCAGCAGGATTCGGACGGTCCGGTTGACTTCTCCTGAGGCCGGCCCCACGGGCGAGCCGTGACGCTGCGAGCGGGCGCCCCAAGGTTGCTCGCCGCCGGTCTCGTCGCTCTTGGCGGGGCAGCGATGGCAGCCTGCACGAGTTCCGGCGCGCCGCCGGCGCCGTCGGCGCAGACCACCACGACTGCGCCGACCACGACTGCGCCGAGCACGAGCACGCCGAGCACGAGCGCGCCGAGCACGAGCCCCGCAACGACGACCTCCGCTTCGACGTCGCCCGACACGGCGAGCTGCTCGGTGACGGCGGTGCTCGCGAAGTGGCCGATCGCCCAGGTCGCCGCGCAGACGGTCGTGGTGCCGGTCGACGAGGGCGATCCGGGCGCTGTCAGCGCAGCCGTTCGCTTCGGCGTCGGCGGCGTGATCCTGTTCGGCAACGACGCGACCACGAACCTGAAGAGCCAGTTGGCGACGCTGCGCGCGGAGACCCTCCCTCACCGGGCCCTCCTCGTCATGGCCGACGAGGAGGGAGGTGGCATCCAGCGGCTGCAGAGCATCGTCTCCAACATGCCGTGGCCACGCCAGATGGCGCGCACGATGACGACCAAGCAGGTCTTCGACCTGACGCACCGCGTCGGCTCCGCCATGAGCCGGTACGGCGTGAACGTGGACCTCGCACCGGTGCTCGACGTCGACGGGCGCGACGTCTACCCGAGTGAGAGCGACCCGGACGGGTACCGCTCCTTCGGAGGAGTCACGACCGTCGTGAGCAACTACGGCGTCGCCTACCTCGCCGGGCTCATGCGCGGCGGCGTCATCCCGGTCGTGAAGCACTTCCCCGGTCTCGGCGGCGCGAGCGGCAACACGGACTACGGACCGGCGCACACTCTTCCCTGGAAGACGCTCGAGAAGGAGGCGATCCCGCCCTTCAAGGCGGCCATCGGCTTCGGCGTGCCTGCGGTCATGGTGTCCAACGCCTCCGTGCCCGGCTTGACGAGCCTGCCGGCCAGCATCTCGTACGCCGTCACTACGCGGGTCCTGCGCAAGCAACTGGGCTTCAAGGGTCTCGTCATCACCGACTCGCTCTCGGCCGGAGCGCTCTCGGAGATCGGCTACTCCGTCGACCAGGCTTCGGTCGCCGCAGTCGAGGCGGGCGCGGACATGGTGCTCTACGGCCTCCTCGCCACGCCGGGCAACGACGTCGGTCAAGCCCAGTCGATCCGCAACGCCCTCGTCGCCGCGGTCGGCTCAGGGCACCTCACGAGGGCACAGCTCGATGCGGCCGCCGCACACGTGCTCGAGGCGGAGCAAGTCGACGTGTGCCGGTCGTGAGCAGGCGCGGGAACGGAGCACCGGCTTGATCGTCCACCTCGTCGACGGCACCTACGAGCTCTTCCGCCAGTACCACGGCCAGAAGACAAGGCCGCGCCGCGCAGTCGACGGCAGGGAGGTCGCGGCCACCATCGGCGTCGTGCGGTCGGTGTTGACGATGGTCTCGGAAGGGGCGCGTCTCCTCGGGGTGGCGACCGACCACGTGATCGAGTCGTTCCGCAACGAGATGTGGGCCGCCTACAAGGACGGATCCGGCGTGCCTCGAGACTTGTCCGGCCAGTTCCAGCTGCTCGAAGACGCGCTGGTCGCCGCCGGGGTCCATCTCTGGCCGATGGTCGAGCTCGAAGCCGACGACGCCCTCGCATCCGCCGCGGCCGTCGCGGCCGACGATCCGGAGGTCGATCAGGTGGTCATCTGGACGCCCGACAAGGACCTCGCCCAGTGCGTCAGAGACGGGCGAGTCGTCCAGTACGACCGGCGAAACAGGCTCCTCTTCGACGAACCCGCCGTCCTCGCCAAGTTCGGCGTGCTGCCCCCGTCGATACCCGACTGGCTCGCACTCGTGGGTGACTCGGCCGACGGCTTCCCGGGCATCGCCGGCTGGGGGAAGCAGACGTCGGCCGTCGTGCTCGCCCGCTACGCCCATCTCGAGCAGATACCGGCGAGCGCCGAGACTTGGGACGAGACCGTCGTGCGCAAGCTGCGTCGGGCCCCCGCTCTGGCGACCACTCTCCAGGAGAACTTCGCCTCGGCGCTGCTCTTCAGGGACCTCGCCACCGCTCGCGTGGACCGGTCGCTGCTCGTAAGCGTCGGTGAGCTCGAGTGGCGCGGCCCGAGGCGCGACTTCGCCGAGATGTGCGAATACCTGGGCGCGCCCGACCTTTCCCGTTTCGCCGCCTCGCTCGCCCGATGAGAGTTGTCAGCACGTCCGACGCCGGTGCGGTGGACGAGACCGTCGCGGTGCTCGTCCGCGGCGGCATGGCACTCGTGCCGACCGACACCGTCTACGGGCTCGCCGTGCGGCCGGGCGACGGCAAGTCGGTCGACCGCGTGTTCGCCGCGAAGGGAAGGCCGGCCGAGCGCAACCTCCCGGTGCTCGCCTCGAGCATCGAGCAGGTGCGAGCGCTCGGAGTCGAGTTCAGCGAGGTCGCAGACGCGCTCGCCGGCAAGTGGTGGCCGGGTGCCCTCACGGTGGTGTTCGGTTTCGATAGGGGCGCGGTCCGGGCCGAGTGGCTCGCCGGCCGCGACGAGGTCGCCGTGCGCCTGCCTGACATCGGCTTCCTCCGGCGAGTCATGGATCGTGCCGGGGTCCTCCTCGTCACGAGCGCCAACGTGCACGGAGCACCCACGCCTGCCGTCGCGCTCGATGCGGCCCTGTCTCTCCTCGACCCGCCCGACATAGTTGTCGACGCCGGGCTGCTCGAGGGGACGCCGTCAACGCTCGTGAACGTGGCGGTGAGCCCGCCTCGAGTCGAGCGTGCGGGTCCTCTGCCGCCCGGGGAGCTGGCTGCGCTCGGCATCGCCGGCATCGAGGACGCGGGCGGGCCGGCAGGATAGGGGCGTGGGCAAGCTGCTCCTTGCAATCGAGACATCGTGCGACGAGACTGCCGCGGCCGTTGTCGGCGACGACCTCGTGGTCCGTTCCAGCGTGGTCGCGAGCCAGGTGGACCTGCACGCCGCCTACGGCGGTGTCGTTCCCGAGATCGCCAGCCGAGCGCACGTGAGCCTCGTCATGCCGGTCGTGGCCGAGGCGCTCCGGGAGGCCGGCATCGCCCTCCCGGACATCGAGGCCGTCGCCGTGACGAAGGGCCCGGGTCTCATCGGCGCCCTGCTCGTCGGCATAGCGGCGGCGAAGTCCCTCGCCATGAGCCTCTCCGTGCCGGTGGTGGCAGTCAACCACCTCGAGGGGCATCTCGCGAGCGTCCTCCTCGCCGACCCGGAGGCACCGTATCCCCAGCTCTCGCTCCTCGTCTCGGGTGGGCACTGCATCCTCGCCCGGGCGCTTTCCCCCGGCGTCTACCAGCGCCTCGGCTCGACGAAGGACGACTCGGTGGGGGAGGCCTACGACAAGGTGTCCCGGCTGCTCGGCCTCGGCTACCCCGGCGGCCCCCCCGTCGACCGGATGGCTGCCGAGGGACACGACGTCCTCGCCTTCCCCCGTCCCATGTTGCAGGAGGGCTACGACTTCTCGTTCTCCGGCCTCAAGACGGCGGTCGTCAATTACGTGCGGGCGAACCCCGGTTACTCGGTCGCCGACGTGGCCTGCTCGTTCGCCGGAGCCTGCATGGACGTGCTCGTGACGAAGCTCGCCCGGGCGCTCGACGAGTTCCACGACCCGGCCGTCTCTGTCGTGGGGGGCGTCGCGGCAAGCCCGATCCTGCGACAGAGGGTGCAGGAGCTGGCGGCCGAGACCGGGAGCCGCGTGCTCCTGCCGCCGCAGAAGATGGCGACGGACAACGCAGCCATGATCGGCCTTGCCGGATGGCTTCGCCTCTCGGCCCGCGACGGCGAGGGGGACGGGCTCGGGTTCGGTCCGTTGCCGAGCCTTCCGTTGTCGTGGGCCCCGAACCTGAACTGAGCTACCACGCCGCTCTACTCTTGCGCCGAGTCGACAGGAGCGCCCGATGACCGACGGCTGGAACGAGAGTCCTGGGGGTGACGACGGGCAGGACGCGCCGCCGCCCCCAGAGCAAGCACCACCGGGAAGCTGGCCATACGGCAACGCGCCGCCACCGTCGGGCGGCCCGGGCTACGGCACCGCGCCGCCGCCACCTTCTGGCTACGCCTCGTACGGTTATGGCAACGCTCCTCCCTACACGCCCGGCCAAGGCGGGGGCGACCATGGCTACGGCCAAGGTGTTCCGCCCTGGATGGCCCAGGCGGGCGCGTACGCCAGCTACTGGGCGCGGGCTGGCGGCTACATCCTCGACGGCATCATCGTCGCGGTCATCTCGATTGCCGTCCAGCTGCCGCTTCACGGCTGGCACACGGCCTACGCGACGACCTCGGGCGGCACCCGCGTGTCCCACCTGCAGTTCGACACGTCGGCCATCGCGATACAGGCCGTCCTCGTCATCGTCTATGCGACCGTCTTCCTCGGAACGCGGCGGGCGCAGACGCCGGGAATGATGGCCGCCCGCATCCGCCTCGTCTCGGCCGACGGCGGCGGTCCGGTCGGCTACGGGCGGGCGCTTGCTCGCGCCGTCGTGGCGTACCTGCTCGGGATCCTGTTCTTCTTCCCACTCGTGATCGACCTGCTC
>JAJYVX010000233.1 GCA_021791795.1 Actinomycetes bacterium
TCTGCAGGTATTTTGCCAAGAGCGGTTGACACGAGGTCGAGGTCAGGCACTGGGCTCTCCTTTTCGGCCGAGCGGCACTCCATCGTGAAGCTGTCCGTAGCAGGGTCCTCACGATCCCGCGTCGAGAGCATCTCTTTTAGTGCTTCGCCGAGGGGGCGGCTAGGGCCGAAGGTCACATCGGCGATCGCTTCTCGAGGCGTAGGGCGAGTTTCGGGCACACTCGCACGACCTCACGGGCCGCGTCCAGGAGGTGCGGAGGCACCTCTACCCGGCTGACGATCGGGAAGCCCCAGTCGTCCTGGGAGATCAGCTCGGGCAGCAGCTCCCAGCAGTACCCCCGCCCCTCGCAGCAGATGGGGTCGAGCCTGAGGTGGACGCTGATCGGACGCCTCAACCGAGCCACCCCGGGATCGGAAGGACGTGTCTCGGCGTAGGCGCCGAGCAGCGCCCCCTGCGATGGCGGTCGACCTCCGCGGCGAAGACCCGGAGCGCGCTCCGTACCACGCGGACGGCGCCGTCGGGATGGCTGCAGGCTCCCCTGCCCTCCACCTGCGCGAGCCAGCGGTCGAGGCGGGCTGGGTCGAACGGGCCTCCTGTGGCGAGCGATTCGAGCTCGGCGGCCATGGCCGGGAGCCCGAAGGTGCAAGGACCGCACTGACCGGCGGACTCGCTGGCGAGATAGCGTGCCAGTCTCGCCGTCTCGACGAGTCCGCAGGTCGTACTGGGCAGGACGGCCAAGAGCCCGGCGCCGGGGGACGCGCCCAAAGGCGCCAGCCCAGCCCGCGAGAGCGGGAGCTCCCTCGTGGCTTCCAACGGAGCGAAAGTGCCGAAGTACCCGCCGATGAGCAGCCGTGCCGCCCCATCCTCGACCCCTCCCGCCATCTCGAGGACCGAGCCGATCGGGCGGCCGATCTCAAGCTCGTAGACCCCGGGCCTTGCCACGGCCCCGAGCAGGGTGACGAGCATGGAACCAGGTTCCTCCGGCGCGCCGAGCGCGCGGAACTACGCCGCCCCGAAGCGGGAGACGAGCCCGGCGTGGGCGAGGGTCTCGACGTTCTGCACGAGCGTCGGGTGGCCGCCGAGGCCGCGCTCGGCGAGCCGTGGGGGCGTAAGACGCGGCAAGGGCCTTCCTCGCTCGACCCACTGCATCACGGCTGACGCCTCTCCGGCGACGAAACCCGCCGCCGCGTCCACCACCCGCAACTCCACACGATCGATCCCTGCGCGGAGCCGCTCCGCCACTGCGTCGCGCACGACCTCCGAGACGACCGGGTGGCTGACGATCACTGCCTCGTGTGAACCGATCGCCTCGGCGGCCGCCACGGCCCCGTCGAGGACGAGGTGGGGGGACGACGCGAGGAGCACCTTGTCCTTCGAGCTCGCCGGCTCACCCTCGGTGCCGTTGCCGACGACGACCGAGCGGCCGTGCTCGGCTGCGACCGCGGCGAGCTTGAGCGCCATGGGGAAGCCGGCGCCGCCTCTTCCGCGCAGCGCCACCTCTGCGACGGTCTCGACGAGGCGTGCGCCCGCTCGTCCCGCGGACCCGAGCGAAGGTGGCGGCCCGTAGCGCGCAAGGTGTTCATCGAGGGCTACAGCCTCGCCCGGCGAGCGCGGCAGCAGCCGGGGCAGCTCCGACGGATCGGGGACCAGGCGATTGTGCGCGGGTCTCGAGAGGGTCTGCATCGGAACAGCCCTCAACCCCCGATTGCACTCGCCGGCAGGCGGACCCGGCCGAGGACCCGTGCGAGGAGAGCGGTTGCGACAAGAGCCGCACAGCCCCACTCGGTCATGAAGACCCAGCCGACCGAGAGGTCGTTCCCTGCCATAAGGGAGTGGGCGAAAGCGACGGGCCAGGCGAGGTACGCGAGGAGGTGGACGGCCTTCCACGTCCTGTAGCCGAGCCGTCGGCGCAAGAGGCTCGTGATCATCAGGGCTGCTGCGATGTCGAGCGCGAAGGCTCCGAGGCCGATGGCTGCCGCCCGGTAGTGCGAGGCGAAAGGCAACAGGGTCGCCCACCAGCCGATCGAGACGTACGGGTCGGCGACGGCGGTGACGACGTGCAGGACCAGAAGTGCGACCCCGAACAGCGAGAGCGTCCTGTGCAGCTCCGCCGTGGTGAAACGCTGCCACGAGCGGGGTGCGCTCCCCATGCGAGTGGCGACTCCGAGCACGACGACGATGCTGAACAGCACGAGGAGGACGAGACCGCTGCCTCGGGAGACGTACCACATCCACGGCGACCCGCTCAGGGCGTGGCTCGTCGCCGCCACGGTGGCGATGGTCGAGCCGGCCATCACGCGCCCACTCTCGTCACGGCCCGGTACCCGAAAGCGCCGAGACCCGGCGGAAGGAATATCGGCTCGTCGTCGCCCGCAGGCCAGGAGCCGAAGTGAGAGCAGGCGCCGTCGGTGCCCACCAGGCGTGCCGGGAGCCCGGTTCTCTCGAGCCACGCTCCAGCGCCGTCTCCGGCCACGAGAGCTGCGGTCGATGCGGCGTTCGCCTCGGCGCATGTCGGCGCGGCCACGGTGGCCGTGCGCCACGGCCCGTCCGCCGGTTGGCCGGTGCGGGGATCGACTATGTGGTGGACGGTCCGGCCGCCGTGGTGCCACCGGCGCAGCAGCGTGGAAGACGTCGCGATGCTGCCGGCAGCGAGCCGCACGACCTGCGTCCTGGAAAGACCGGGGGCGTCCGATCCGTCGGGTGACTCGGAGACGGCGATGGGCCAGCCGCCTGCAGGTGGCTCGCCTGCGGTGGCGATGTCGCCTCCCAGGCTGACGAGAAGCCCGCCCATGCCCCCGCAGGCGGCGAACGCCTCGGCCGCCGCGCGGTCGGACCCGCGCGCCTTCGCCGTGGCGCCGAGATCGAGCGCCATCCCCGGCGGGAGCCGGAGAAGTCGACCGGAGAGCTCGACGCGCCGCCACCCTCCCGTGGGGTGACCTGGGAGGGGCATGACGCTCTTGTCGTTCTCCGGCCTGGCCGATCCGTCGGTGGCCCCGGCCCCGGTGACGAGCGAGAAGTCGCGGTCGTAGCCGAGCGCGGCGACGGCCTCGCCCAGCGTCGGGTCGACGAGCCCTTCGCTGAAGCGGGCGGCTGCCAGGGCGACCCCGATGAGGTCCGCCAGCCCGGGGCTGAGCAGGAAGACCGAAGCGCCGTCCCGGTTCTGTGCCCGTAGGCGGGAGATCTCCGAGTCCGTCCGGAACCGGCTCGCCTCTCGGTCGAGACGGTCGAGCTCTTCCCCGACCGTCGCGAGGGCGCACGACAGCAGGCCGGCGGGCCAGACCACGACTCGAACCCTCGTGCCGATGGCGGCGATCTCGCCCGCGGCCATCTCGCCGGTCATGAGTCTCCGCCTCCCTGGCTCGGATAGGTGGTGGCAGGGAGCGGGGTCGACCCCGTTCCGGTTGACCCCGGCGTCGAGCAGCTGTTCACCGTCACGACCTGCGAGCCGCTCGTGACGGCGACGGGTTTGCAGACCGTCGGGCCGGAACCGGTCGTCTGCCCTGTCGTGGTCGTCGTCCCGGTCGTCGTCCCGTTCACCGTCGTCACGCCGGAGGTGCTGTGTCCCGGCGCGGCGTATGCGATCGCCGCGCTCGCCGCGCCCACGCCGACGACGAGAGCGGCGAGGGACCAGTTGCTCACGTGGCGGACGCGACGCAGGTTCTCGCCGCGGGCCCTCGCCTCGGCGCCGAACGGCGGGTCCGGCCGGAGCGGGTACTCCTTCGGCTCCTCGTACATGTCGTTGTCCATGTCTCACTCCTTTGGCGGCCGGGGTGGCCGCCTTTCGAGGAGCCTGCGCCTTCGGACATTTGCCGGCCGTGAGGACTCGATGTGAGTGTTCTCATGAGCGGCCCGACGTGTGGGAGGCAGTCGCGTTCCGCTCCACGAAGCGGCGCTGACGCCCGTAGTCTCGCTGTATGCGAGTTCTCGTCGTCGAAGACGACGAACGCATGTCGGCTCTCTTGCAGAGGGCGCTCGAAGAAGAAGGGCACGCGGTCGACACCGCCGCGGACGGGCCGGAGGCGCTCTGGATGGCGTCGGAGAACAACTACGGCGCCGTCGTCCTCGACGTGATGCTCCCAGGGCTCGACGGCTTCGAGGTGTGCAGGCGGCTGCGCCAGGCGGAGGTCTGGGCTCC
>JAJYVX010000234.1 GCA_021791795.1 Actinomycetes bacterium
GAGCCGGCCTCCGAGCAGGAGGAGGCTGCCAAAGGCGAGCGAGTACGCCGTGACGATCCACTGCCGGTCGTCGTTGGAGAAACCCAGCGATGCCTGCGCATGCGGCAGGGCGATGTTCACGATCGTGGCGTCGAGCACGACCATGAGCTGGGCGATCCCGAGGACTCCGAGGATCCACCAGCGCTTTGCGTGGTGACGCTCGGCTGCGATCGTCTGTGGTGCGGCCGCCTCGAGGCTCGTCATCGGCCGTAGCCTGCTGTTAAGTGAAGGTGCATACTGCGCTTAGCCTATAAAACGCAGGTGCCTCTCGCAAATCGGGGCGGCCTCTGCCGGGCGCGGGCGCGGGCGCCAGTACGCGGCGATGATCAGGGCGAGCACCGGGGCAGTGCTGACGTCGCTCGCATAGCCCGTCGCGATTCCTCCGAAGTCCTGTAGGAGGAAGAGGGCCAGCGACACGACGAGGCCGAACGCGATCGCCGCTTGGCCGAGGAGGCGCCCGAAGGCGACAGCCGGTCCGGTGATAAGGAGCACGGCGGCGAGAAGGCCGAGGAGGAGCGTGCCGTGGTGCAGGATCGCGGACGCGGCCCAGCGGTCGAGAGAGGCGACCAAGGCCGGCTCGCCCTGTCTCATCGCGAGGAACATGCCACCCGTCGCTCTCACCGTGCCGGCGCGCGGCCACGTCTCCCAGGCGAGGAGGGCGAACAGCGCGATCATCGCCGCCCGCGCCCCGCGCCGCCCGATCGGGCTGCTCTCGGCCACCGACACCGCTTGCCGGGCAGTGCTGGCCTGCCGCGACGCGGCAGGCCAGAGGAGCACCGAAGCCACCAGGTACAGAAGGCCGGCGCCCGGTGACCCGGCGAGCGGGGTCCCTCGTGCCGGCAGCAGCAGGCCGACGCCCTCGCCGAGGACCCACACGACGAGGCCCCAGGCGGCGGAGGCCGCGAGCCCCAGCTTGACCGTCTCCCGACGGAAGAGGAGGAGCGCGACTACGAGCTCGGTGGCGACGAAGAGCTCGTTGCAGAGCACCGGCTGCGCGGCCACCACGTGGTCGAGGCGGGCGATGGTAGCTGCGAGCAGAGACGGGCTGCTCCGTGCCGTGGCGGCGAGGGTGGACGCGGCGAAGGCCCGCGTGAACATGTAGGGCTGGCTCTGCAGGGCGGCATCAGCGAGCCAGAGAGCACCGAGTGCGAGCTGCAGTCGGCGCCGAGCCGGGACGTGCTTTCGCAGGCCGGCCGCCTCGGCGAGACTCCGGTAAATGGGGCCTATGGGAGCGGCGAGGCCCGCGGATGCTGCGCTTGCGTCAGGCACTCGCCGCCGGTGCTGCGAGAGCGGCAGGAAGGCGACGCCGAACGTCACCACGCCGCCGGCCAGGCTGAGATAGAGGCCCGGACCGCTCCGCGCGACGAGCATCTGGCCGGCGCCGGCGAGGCTCGTGTTGAGATTCGCGAGCAGGTGCGCCGCGAAGAGGACCTCGACGGCACCGAGCAGGGCGATCGCCCAGCGGATCGCCTCGAGCGGCCTTGCCGCAGCGGCGAGCGCCATCACGATGCTGCTCGCTGCGAGGGCCAGCAGCTTGTCTCCGCTCGCCGAGCGCAAGCCGCCGAGCTGGAAGAGGCCGGCGTAGTAGGTGAGCCAGGGGAGCATCACCCCGGCGACGACCAGTGCCGCCCCGGTCGCGCTGACTGCCGCAAGCAAGAGGCGGCGTCTCAGAGGAGGGACGGGGCGTGCGCTCTCCGGGACGGAAACGGCCGAGACCGACAAGGAAGGACCTCCGAAGTCCGATCGGGGCGGGTGCCGACGGGCTGTCGCCACCCGCCCCGAAACACGGGTCGAGCTCTCTCTCCCGTCAGCTCACGCTGAACCAGAGGAAGACGTTCGTCGGGATGTTGCCGGTGACCGTCTTGGCTCCGGCGTTGCGAAGCCGGCTGATCTCGGCGTAGCTCTTCGCCGCGACGACCTTGTCCCAGGTGGCATGGCTCGTCACGCCGATGACGACTACGTCCCACCATTCTGCTTTCGCGCTGTTCGTCGTGGTGATTATGTGGCTGTGCGGCGGCAGCTTGACGTTGTCGTACGTAGCGCTCCCGAAGACCCCGGAGAGGTCGATGGTGCTCGGGTGGTCGATGCAGTGCCCGGCCACCGGGCATGCGAGCGTGCTGCGCGCCGGCGTGAACCCGATCGGCACGATCACGTAGAGAGGGTCGAACTGCCTAGCGGGGATCGCCTCGTAGTCCGTCCCGGCCTCGCAGCCTGAGCGGGAGTGGTCCGCCGGCGGGCGCTTGCAGACGAAGTTCTTGCTGTAGTGGAACGTCACGGTGCGACCGTCGTACCAACCGGGCGTCGTGCCCACGCGGCCGCCGCTCGAGGTGAGCGTCTCGGACATGCTCGTCATCTGCATGGACGTGCCGCTTCCGGCGGCAAGGGACGGAGCGATCATGCCGGCTGTGCCGAGTGCGACTCCGACTGCGAGGATCCCGCCCGCGGCTCTGGGGCGGATGCGGCGCAATCGCTGGGCGATGGACATCTGTTCTCCTTACGGGGTGCGGTCCGCCGGGTCGGCGGACGGTCGGGCTCATTTCGGATCTCGGCGCCCTGTCGGATGACGGCTTCCGCGGAATCCCCCGGTCTTTCACCGCCTGTGGCCGGGCCCGCGCCCGGACTCGGTGCCCGCCTCGTCCGGATCCGTGCCAGTCTCATCCGGAGCGGTGCCCGGCGACGAAGTAACGCTGATCGCGTCCGTCTGTCGTCGCGACGACCGCTCGAGGATGGAGCTCGGGGAAGGAGCTCGAGGAAGAGACATGCCGTTCCGCCTGGAGAGCTGTGAGAGCCGCGTGAGACGGCTTCGTTGTGACGACCTCGACCCCGCCGTTCTTCGGAGCGGGCCACTCGAGCCGAGTGTCCTGCGGGACCGGCGGTTCGATCGCCTTCTTGGCACCGAGGGCCTAGGTCTCGTGCGAAAGGCGGCGAGCTCGCACCTGGGGTCCGAACCGTCGCCCGCAGGCGCGCTCTGCCGACCGGTGGAGGCTGCGTGACCGGTGGCCGCTCCGAGCTGAGGCCCGGGCGAACGACAGAAGCGGCGCCGGCGTTTGCCGAGTCAGCCGACGCCGCGCTCGTCGTCTCCATCGCTCGTTGGCAAGAGACTGCCCTCGCCGAGGTCTACCGGCGCCATGGCGGGAGCGTGTACGCGCTCGCTCGCCGGGTTCTCGGAGATGAGGGCTTGGCCGAGGAGGTCTGTCAGGACGTCTTCCTGCGCCTCTGGGAGCAGCCGGAGCGGTTCGAACCCGGCCGAGGGACGCTGCGCTCGTTTCTCCTCGTCCAGGCTCACCGCCGCGCCGTGGACCGGCTCCGCCAGGACACAGCGCGGCGGGACCGCCAGATCCGGGAGGCAAGGCTCACGGCAAGCACCGGCTACAGCCTGGAGGAGGAGGTTTTCGAGTTGACGCGGGCGGAGAGGGTGAAACAAGCCCTTGCGGGGCTCGAGGACGGAGAGCGAGTGGCGATCGAGCTCGCCTACTTCGGCGGCCACACCTACAAGGATGTCGCCCGCATTCTCGGCGAGCCCGAAGGAACCGTGAAGAGCCGCATCCGCGCAGGGCTGCAGCGGATGAACAGATCGCTGGCCGGCTGGACCGAGGAGGAGCGCTCATGAACCACGAAGATGCCGCTCGCCTGCTCGGTGCCTACGCCCTCGACGCCCTCGATCCGGACGAGGCGGGGGCCGTCGCCGAGCATGTCGAGAGCTGTCCGCGGTGCCGGCCCGAGCTCGCCAGCCTGAGGGAGACCGCGTCTGCCCTCGGCGAGCACTCGGGCTCGGTCCCGCCCGGGTTGTGGGACAAGATCGCGGGACAGCTGTCGGAGCCCGGCCCGCCGCTCCGGCTGGAGCCCGCCAGACTGCGGCGGGCTTGGTCGGGATGGCCCCTGCAGGTGGTTGCAGTTGCCGCCGCGGTAGCGGTCGCCTTTCTCGGGGTGGACGTCGCCCACCTCGACTCTCGTGTCGGTCACCTGCAGGCGGCGATCTCGAGGACAGGTCTGGCGCAGGCGGCAGGAGCGGCGACTCTCGCGCCAGGCAGCCGGCGGCTCGAGCTCACTTCCCACACCGGAACGGCGCGAGCAGTCGTCGTCGTGCTGCCC
>JAJYVX010000235.1 GCA_021791795.1 Actinomycetes bacterium
CCTCGTCGAGGCGGGCGAACGCGTTGCCCAAGCGCTCGATCCGGTGGTGCTCGAGCGGGGGCAGGGCGTCGCTCAGGTACTCGCCGAGGCGCGCCATGTCGAGCTTCTCGGAGAGCTTCGGCCGGCGCAGCTGCAGGAGCAGGTGGAGCAGCGCCTCGTAGCGCTCCGGCCCGAGACCGAACAGCGCGTGGTCCACGGCGGCGCGATGGTCGCGGGCGGAGCCGGAGGCGACGCTGCGCTCCGGGAGCGCAGCGCGAAACCGTTCCGCGGTGAGCGGCAGGCCCGAGGGGGCGAGGTCGAGGTCCTGCCCGACGCGTGCGGGCGTGACCGCGAACCACGTGTCGACCCGCTTGCCTGCCGAGCGGACGGCCCGCGTGCCGACGATGCAGGTGACGTACCGCTCGACCCCCTCGTCGTCGACCCGGCCGAACTCGGCCCAGCAGTAGCCGATGGCCGACTCCCGCTCGCAGAAGCCGACGAGGTTCCAGTGCATGGTCTTGGAGACCGACCCGAACGGATCGAGACGCTGTGGCCGGATGTCCCCGTCCAGCACGAACGGGAAGAGCAGCTCCAACGCCTTCGACTTTCCTGCGGAGTTGTGCCCGCGAAGGATCAGCCGGCCGTCGGAGAACCAGAACTCCTGGTCGTCGTACTCCCACACGTTGAGGATCCCTGCCCGCAAGGGCCGCATGCGTCCCGGTGCCGGGCGGGGAAGCCGCAAGGAGCCGGGCAGCCGCTCGATGGTCGCCGTCACGACGTCTCCTCTTCTTGCTCTTCTTGCTTCCGTAGGTCCTCGATCGTCTCTTGGGCCGCCGCCGGCTCTCCGGCGGCGCGAAGCGTGGCGGCGGGCAACACCGCGTTGGTCGCCGCGTAACGGCCGGCCGCGGGGAGCGCGCGGACGCCGCCAGCCGGGTCCCGGGCCGCCACCCGGGCCGCCACGAGGATGTCCACTGCCTCGGCGACCAGCCTCTGGGCACCGGCGACGTCGTCGGTCCCCTTCTTCCAGTAGCCGGCGTACTCGCCGGCGAGGTCCCGCACGAACGCGGTCACCTCTTCCAGAGGCCAGACAACGGGGTCGTCGCGAAGACGGCGGCGCCGCAGCTCGTCGCACAGGCGCAGGGCCGCAGTCTCGGGGGCCCCATAGTCCGGCCACCTCAGGTCGGAGAGGCCCCCGGCCTCGTCGACCGTGACCCAGCCCTCGGCGCGCACCTCGAGGACGAGGCCGAGCCGCTCGGCGAGGAGCCGCTCGATCCGGCCCCGCTGCGACTGGAGGTACTCGCGGACCCCTGCTCGATCGCTGGGGCAGGCCGCCGTTCCCGGCGCCCTCGGGCGGCCGGACGCGTGAGGGCGATGTCGAGGAGGCAATCGGCGCATCGGAGGCGGCCGGCCGGCGTCGTGATCTCGGCGACACGAGCGTCGCTGAGCGGTCGCAGCGTCACCTCGACGAGCGCCGTCGACGCGCGACGCGTTCGGTGACCGTCTGGGGACGCCGCCAGCGCGGCGTCGACGATCGCCAGCAGCGCGCCGAACTCGTGCGTGTCCAGCCGGCCCAAGTCGGACAAGCGGACCGGCGATCGGCCGGCGAGACGCGCGAGCGCCTCCTCAGCCTGGCGGTGCGCCTCGCGCACCGCGGCAAGCCCCGCCGCCTTGGCTTCGCGGTAACTGGCGGCTCTGGCGGGGCGCCCGGGTCCAGAGCGCACCCCCGTGGCCCGCAGCCGTGGAGCGACTTCAGCCGGCGCGGCCACCCAGAAGCTGCGGTTCCGGTCCTCCTCTTCGTCACCGGCGACCTCTGCGAAGTGGCGGGGACGCCACAGGCCGAACGCGTGGTCCCACAGCATTGCGGCGTCGTCCCCGTCCATGGTGGCGAACCAGCGTGCGAGCTGGGTGAAGTCGGCCTCACGGCTCACCCTGCGGAGGTGCCGTTCATGGAGGCGGTCCAGTGCGGCGAGGATCCGGTTGATGGCGTCGAGCGTCGCGAGACGGAGGGAGTCGGCGATCGACGTGTCATCGGCGCTCGTTGCCTGGAACCATCCCTCGACCCCGGACCATCGCTCTGCGAACGAGCGGCGCACCCCGACGTCCTCGCCCTGACGGACCGGGGCCTCGTCGGCGCGAGCAGCCGTGTCGATCAGGGCATCCACCTGCGGGCCGAGCACCGTGATGACCGCAGCGATCTCCGGCACCTTCTCGGAGAGGCGGGCCACGAATTCATCCAGGTAGGCGAACACGGCACGCTTGTAGGTGAGGAAGGACTCGTCGTCGGCGGTGATCGTCGCCATCTCGACCGAGAGGGTGTCCATGTAGCGAGCGGCGTTGTCGGCCAGCTCTTTGAACGAGCTGAAGAGATTGACGAAGAGCCCGTACAGCTTCGCCGGGTCCGGCTCGTCTGCATTCGCCTCGGCCTCGATGGCCTTCAGCACCTCAGCGATGGTCGGAAGGAGCACGCCGGAGAGCCGCCCGGTGTCGAGCCCGACCCGCCGGACCGCCCTGATGCCCTCGTGCGCCGCGACACCCCGCTCGGTCAGCTGGTAGAGGAACCGCTTGGCGTAGAACTGGTCGAGCGTCTCGGGAGCTGCAGGGTCGTAGAAGCGGCTGACGTTCCCCCAGACGAAGAGCGCCTCCAGCGCCTCGCCGACCTCCTCCACCGTCAGCCGGCCGTGGAGGAAGCGTGCCAGCTCCGGGGGCCGGAGCTGGAGCTGGAAGCGTTCCTTGGCTTCCATGAGCGCGTCGACGATCGCCGTGTAGACGTCGGACTTCTCGGCGACCGCGTAGGCGAAGACGCGCAGCGCGGCATCCGTGACGGCAGCGCTCTCGGCACCCCGCTCGAGCTCCACGGTGCCCGTTGTAGCGAGCCGGTGTGACTCGCCCGCGGATGCCCCGGGCGCAAGCACGCTGATCCTCGTGACCGACCCGCCCGATCCGTGGCCCACCATCCCCGCCGGTGCCATGCCCCGGCGCGAGCGTCTTCGCCACGGGCGTTCACAACCGGCAGCGACGTCAGCAGAAGAGGACACGGCGGGACCGGCAAGAGCGAGCCGCCCGAAGCGCCGGACGGGCGCAGCGCGACCCGTGGATGCCCGTGGCCCGAGAGCTCCCGGTCGTCCTTGCGATCGGCGAAGCGGCCGAGGCCGTCTTCCACGAGAGAGAGGACGCCGACGAGCTCCTCGACCTACTGTTCGCCGGACCGCCGATCCCAGACGGCCGGAAGATGGTCGCTCGGGACCTCCAGCAGGAGCTCGAGGAGCTGGTCACTGCGCTGGCTTCTTGCCACTGGCGGCCGAACGAGATCATCCGACAGGTCCGCCGCCGAATGGGGGCGGAGGCTGAGCAGCTTGCCGCTGTGATCGTCCACCAGGCTCGGCACCGGCAGCCCGACGGCGGCGATCCGGCTTGGGCCGCCGAGGCGTCGGTCATCGCCGCGCCCGGGTGGCAGCTCGACGAGGGCGCTCCCTCGTGGGCATCTGACGTATTGACGGCGGTCAGGCTCGTCGGGCACCTCTCCCACCTGCCGGCGCTGCCGGCGTGCCGACCCGGCGACGGCGCGTCGGGTGGTGGTCCGGAATCCGCCGCAAAGGAGCGGATGATGGCGAAGGTGCGCCACCTTCTCTCGAAGGCGGAGTCGACCGGCTTCCCCGAGGAAGCCGAAGCGTGCACGGTGAAGGTGCAGGAGCTGCTGTCACGTACAGCATCGACCGAGCCGCGTCCTCGTCAGTGCGTAAGCCGGTAGAGGTCTTCGCCGGCGTCGGGCACCACCAGGGTGTCAGGGTCGGCAGCCCACTGTGCCGGGTCGACTGCGGCTGGGTCGAGGTAGTCGAGGTTGACGGCCCTCACTGCGTCTTCGGGAATGCCGGTGGCGAGCGTGACGGTGACGCGGGGGTGCTCCCCGCTGACCGGGTCGTAGGTGCCGGCCCCGCGTAGATGGGTGGAGTGTGCGAGGTCGCCCCAGGGGTAGTGCTCGAAGCGGTCCCACTGTTTGACGAAATAGTCGCGGCAGTGGTAACCGATCTCGGCGATCGCAGGGTGGGTGGTGGCGATCTTGGTGATCTGTGGGGCGTAGATCACCACCTGGCCGCC
>JAJYVX010000034.1 GCA_021791795.1 Actinomycetes bacterium
CCTCCACCAGCTCGGACGAGACGCGGGTCGTGATCCCGTAGCGTTCGACCGCACCCTCGAGAACGCGTGCGAACTCGGGCACCGCGAAGATCCCCCCGGCCCCCGTTACGTAGGTCACTTCGGTGTCTTTGAGCACTCCCCGTCGGTGCCAGTGGTCGCAGGCCAGGTAGGCGGCCTTCTGGGGGGCGCCAGGGCACTTGATCGGCGAGCCCGGCGCGCAGAACAGCGCCCGGCCGCCGCGGAAGCGGCGAACGAGCTCGGCCGTCTTCGGGGCGAGCTCAACGGTGTAGTTCGTGCTGGCAGTTGGGCCGGCCATCGCCTCGGTGAGTCCGGGCACGAGCTCGGTGGCGAGCTCCAAGCCGGGGCAGCAAACGAGCACGTCGTAGCCGATCCGCGCCCCACCAGCGGTGACGACGGTCCGCCGGTCCGGGTCGAGCTCGACCGCCGCGTCGGGCACCCAGGCCACGCCCCGTGGCACGAGGCCGGCCTGGCGCCGACGGCTCGTCTCGACCGGTACCACGCCGGCCCCGACGAGCGTCCACAGCGGCTGGTAGTAGTGCCAGGTGGCGGGATCGACGAGGACGACGTCATCCTCCCCGGCACGCCTCAACCGGGCGGCGATGCTGATCCCAGCACTGCCTCCGCCGACGATGACGACGCGGTGATGATGCATGCGGCCCCCTTGGCTCTAATCCTGACTAGATTGGTCAACATTAGGTGGTCGGGGTGGCACGGTCAACGTGACGTTGAGCGCGTCGCACGGGCGGCTGTCGCGTCAGCTCGGCCCGACGTCGGCGGCTCAGCTCGGCCAACCGGCTCCCTCACCTCGCCTGACCAGCTACCTCACCCTGGCTGAGTCGTACCGCAACGAGCAGAGCCAGCACCGCCACCGGGTCGCCCCGCCTCGGCTGATCATCTCGCGGATCGCTTGAAGAATCCTGGCTAGCTAGCAATCACCGTCCATGTCATCGAGAGGACAGAGCGGTCGGGGAACCCGACCAAAATGAAACAACGAGTAGTCCGAGATTGTCACTCCAGTGCCGGCGAGGAACACAATGTGTCTGGCAATCGGCTCGAACCCCGCGCGAAAGTGTTGTCGCGACTTGATGAGCAAATATCGCTTGGCCGTAGGCTCGATCCCAGCATGGCGAAACACGCCTAGATCGAAAGGCTCTATCCGCTCTGAACTGATCAAGATCTCGGCCGCTCTGAGTTGAAGCGGGCCTAGCGTGCGCGCCGTACTTTACTGGTATCTATTTCACGTAGTACCAGCGGGAGGGCATGGGAAAGTCGTAGGGGTTGAATGGGTACCAGCCCTCAATGTTCTTCCTCACCAGCAGCAGAGCTTGTGCGGGAACCGGAAACCACAGTGCGGCCACCTGGTTCGTCAGATACGTCTGGTCCTGATACAGCGCCGGCAGGCCGTTCGACGCCTGACGCGCCTGCTGGATCAAGGAGTCTGCAGTGGGCGAGGCGTAGCCTCCTCCCCAGTAGTTGCCTTTGCCGAGCCACTGGCCCGCAGTTGGCACGACGGCGTTCTGGCCGTAGTCCCAGAAGAAGCCCGAGTAGGCAGCCATGCCGTAATTGCAGGGACCGGGCGGACAGACCCCGTCGTTCGAATACATGGTTGTAGCTGACAGGGGGTCCAGGGAAAGGTCGATGCCAGCGGATCGGGCCGCGGTAGAGAGAGCTTCTATCTGAGCAAGGAAAGACGGTGATCCGGTGGTGAAATCGACCATGATGCTGAGCGCTTCGCTCTTGGTGATGCCCGCTCCGCACTGGTTGGTGGCTGTGCCTGGCTGCTCACAAACGTCGATGCCGGAGGAGCTCTTCACCCATCCGTGGGCAGAGAGAAGTTCCTGAGCGGCCGAGACCGAGTACGGGTAGGGATCGCTCCGGAGCGCCGGCGCGACATAGGGGCTGCTTATGTCAGGAGCCACTCCGTAGTCGAGTTGGCCGTACCCGTGATACGCAGTCTTTATGTAGAGAGGTTCGTTCACGAGATGTTGCAGTGCCTGGCGGATGTACAGCTGCTTGTCTAGCGGCCCCCACTGCTTGCTTGTGTAGCCGAACTCGATTGCCTCTGTATAGAAGGAGTACTGGGGCTTGAACGTGTAGCCGAGACTCTCGTAGGTGTTCGCAGCCGGAACTGCGCTCAAGGGCAACCACCCGAAGTCGATGGTCCCCGCTCTGATGGCGTCGAGCTCGGCCGTGTCGGAGCTGAATGCGTAGAGCTCGAGTTGGCCGAGATGAGGTTTGTCGGGACCGGTGTACTTGTTGTTCTTCACGAGCACGGTCCTGTAGGTGACCGGGTCGAACGCCGAGATCACCCAAGGGCCGTCGACCGTCTGCCAAAGCGGATTGGTGGCGTAGGTAGAGAGTTTCTCGCTCTGTCCGTAGAGAAAGTCGTACACCTTGTTGGCACCCGCTGGCGTGCCGGCGGCATTTCCAACCGCGCATGTGGCACAGGTCTTGTCCCAGATCTGCCGAGGAAAGGCATAGAGCCAGGTCAGCTGGTTGCCGGTGAACCATACCGGGTTGTAGGGGCGCTTGAGGTGCAGGGTGAACTGGTACTTGCTGTTGTATGTCACGCTTGAGAGGTCGTCTGGCAGGTCACCGCTCACGTAGGTGGCGAACTTGCCGTTTGCAGCGCCGGCCGCCTCCAGTTGGAAGTAGAACTGCACGTCGCTCGCGGTGACGGGCTGTCCGTCTGACCACTTGTAGGCCGGGTTGAGCGTGATCGTGACCGTCTGGTCGTGGTTCGAGTACACGGGCGGCTTTGCGACAGACAGGCCGTAGTTGATGCCGGTCTTGCCCGGAGCCCCCGGGTAGTAGAGGGGCCGCCACATCTCGTTCTCGATCCAGAAGTCCCAGGGCTCGTTGTTGGCGGCGTTCTGCAGCGGGAAGATCCAGCTGAAGTACTCGCCCGCCTGCATCGCGTAGGTGACCGTGCCTCCGTTTACTTTTGTGGCCGAACCGGTCGGGCTGCCAGACCCTGTGCTGGCACATGCCGCTAACCCGAGGGCTGCTACGCAGAGGAGGATCGCAACAGCCCCCCCCGACCTGCTGGGACCGGGTGTTGCCTTCGGTGGCCCCCAGACTCTGGAGCGCCACTGGCTTCTAGCGGTCATGAGACCTCCCATCACGGAAACTGTTGACAGCGGTCGCGTTCATTCGTCACTCCTCGTTCTACCTTGCGCACTGTTTCGGGTAGCCCTCATCCCAGGCGGAATACTGCCCACGGGTTCTCATGCAATAGTGACGGAGACCGGTTTGACGGAGGTTCAGCTATCAAGCATGCCCTCGAGTGACTACTCGGCCGAGGCGGCTCGTCTCGACACCTCCGTGCGGCTGTCGGAGTGCCGGACCTCCGGCACAGCTCCTGCGTACCCAGCCGGCTTCGAGTGCATCGGCGATCCGAAGTGCCGGTCCGAGCAGCCGTCCGCACGAAACGGGCCAGGGCGTATTCGGAGTCGTTCGCCTGTGCGATCGCGTCGCCTTCCGTCCGCCACGTGCTCACCTGCGGCCTGGTCAATGCCTCCTCGACGTAGGTGCGGACACGGAGGAACTGCTTCTCGTCGACCAACGATCCGGCGTCGGTCGCCTCGTCCAAGGGAGCGCCGACGCGAAGTGTCCTTAGACGGACCACGCGTTGATCAATTACGGCGCCGGCGACCTCGGCATGGACGAGAAGGCTGGAGCCAGCGGTGCACGACTGCCCTTGGCCGGTGAGGCGCACAGCGGCGATGACGCCCTCTGTCACGGCTTCGACCTCGACGTCAGGGTCGGCCGCGGGCGGGACACGTGCGAAGATCGTCTTCTTGACCGGGTTCTCTACCTCGGTCCAGTGCCCGTTGACGGCGTCGAGGAAGCAGTCGTGTGTCAGCACTCCGTCGTCGATCGCGGCTGCCACCTCGTTCTCCTCAATAGCCCACGGCAGGCTACTGGCAGGCTACCGCCTCGCATGCCGACCGTTTCCCGCGCGAGCAGACGGTTATCGGAGACTGAGCGCCGCGCCAGTCGCCGTTCCATACGACGACCGAGGCGAGCGACGAGGAGTGAGCAAGTGTTGAGCGAAAGGCACTGGCGGACGGTCTTGGTGATCGGGCCCCCGAAGCGCCCGGAGCCGTCTGCTACTCGGAGATCGCGGACGGAAGCGACAGCCGTTCCCGCACCGAGGCAATGTCCAGTCATTGCCACAACGGCGAGCACTGGTGTCGACTCGAGCCGGTCGAGGCCGTACTTGAGCTGCTCTGACATCCGTGCGGTCCTGCGTCATGCCGAGAGACAAGCAATGCCAGGAGACAATGTCGTCAGAGTCAGGCCAGAGAAGACCCGCCAGGAAGGCCTTGCTCATCTCGCCGCGGTTGACCGCGAGAAGCGCCAGTAGGGCTGTCGCCTTGCGCGTGTCGAAATCTGCTCGACGACCATCGCACTCCACGAAAGGCGGACCGAGCACGTGGAGGCTGAGCCATCCCGAGCCGGAGCCGCCAGCCGAACGTGATGCACCCTCTCCCATCTATGGGAACCGTAACGCTGCCGGAACGGTCCCGTCGTACGATTCCTCGGTCGACAACCGACGGGAGGGGCTGCGGTGACCGACGGGGACTGGCTGCAGTGAGCCGGGCGCGGTTGCCCGTGCCTGCCGCCACTGAGGCTGAAGGGAGGGGTGACGACTCCCGTAACGCTTTCGGAACGGGGAGGGAAGAGGATGTCGCCGTGACGGATCTGGTGCAGATCGAGGTGGAGGGCGACGCTTCCAACGGCAAGCGCTCTCCCGCGAGAGCCAAGTCCTGGCTCCGCCTACGCAGCAGGGGCGAGGAGAACGCGGACGCCCGCTCTTCGAGTCATGTCACGACCACCGGCCTCGACATCGCGCCGAACGACCCGGTACTGGCGTACCTGCAGGAGACGTCGGGGCCAGTCGATCTCTCCTCCCTCAGCCTCGAGCCGCCCGCCGTGGCCCACATGCGCAAGGCGGGTGTCGTGCTCGTGGTCCCGCTCATCGCCTCGGGTGAGCTGATCGGTCTCGTGGCACTGGGGCCCCGCCTCTCCGAACGCGGCTACTCGACTGACGATCTGCGCCTGCTCGACTCGCTCGCCAGCCACGCCGCGCCCGCCATGCGAGTAGGACAGCTCATCGAGCAGCAGCAGGTGGAGGCCCGGCGACGGGAGCGGATCGAGCAGGAGCTCGTGGTCGCGCAGCTGATACAGCAACAGTTCCTGCCGAAGTCGCTGCCGGAGCTGAAGGGTTGGTCAGTCAATGCCTTCTACCGCCCGGCACGTACGGTCGGCGGCGACTTCTACGACTTCGTCGAGCTGCCGAACGGCCGCCTCATGATTCTCCGGTCCTGACCATGAGCAGGAGGACGACATAACGCTCGTGACACTCGAGTGCACGCTCAGCTTCGAGCCGCAAGAGGCTCTGCCATGAGCACCCTTGACGGATCGCCCGGCGATGTCCTGGTCAGTTTCAGCCTGGCCAGCCGGCCAGGGAACGAACGCTTCGCTCTCAGACGTGTCGCAGAGGCCCTCAGCAGTGCCGGTCTCTCGGATGAGCAGACCGCACGCCTGAAGACGGCCGTAGCCGAGGCGACGATGAACGGCATCGAGCACGGCAACGGGAACCGGGAGGAGCTGCCGGTCGAGATAGTCGTGAGCCTCACCGACATCGCAGTGGTCGTGAGCGTCACGGACCAGAGCGGAGGCCAGGCGGCCCTGCAGGACGCGGAGCATCCGGACATCGATCTCAAGCTGGCCGGTCTGCAACGGGCTCGCGGGTGGGGTCTCTTCCTCATCAAGAACATGGTCGACGAGGTCGAGTCCTCGGAAGACGGTCGTCGCCACACCGTGCGGCTCCTGATGAAGAGAGACAGCTCCGCAGGAGCCTCCGAGAGAGGAGATGGCCGTGGCTGAAGAATTCACCGCGACGGTGCGGGAGATGAGCGATGCCCTGGTGCTCACCCTGCACGGCAACGTCGACCGTGACACCTGCGCCGCAGTCGACGCTGCGTACGAACTGATCGGAACGAACCAGCAACTGGTCCTCGACTTCAGTCAGACCGAGTACATCAACTCGAGCGGCATCGCGCTCATCGTGGCGAGCGGAGGGCAGGCGGATAGCACCGGGCGAAAGTGGCTCTCTTGGACCTGGCGATCGGAGGGTCGAAGCTCTCCACCGGCGTCCTCGTGCTCTACGCCGACGACACGTCGTTCACGTTCATGACCCCGCAAGGGCACATGTTCGGCGGCTGGATCACCTTCTCCGCCGAGAGGAACGACGACGCGACGACGGTGCAGGCTCAGATGCTGCTGCGGGCCAGTGATCCGTTGTACGAGGTCGGCCTTTCCTTCGGCGGGCACAAGAAGGAGGATGACTTCTGGAAGGCGACGCTCACGAAACTGGCAGGTCACCTCGGTGTCGAGCACCCCGTCGTCGGGCGGCGAGTCGTCTGTGTCGACCCGAAGAGACAGTGGGCGCTCTGGAAGAACCTCTGGTACAACTCGGCCATTCGAAGCGTCGGTCAGACGATCGCCGGACCGGTGAGGCGACCGGCCAAGACGCCACGATGACGTGAGCTCCGTGCCGGACGCCGTCGTCGTCGGTTCGGGACCCAACGGCCTTGCCGCGGCCTTCGTCCTCGCCTCCGCCGGGCTTTCGGTGACCGTGTACGAGGCTGCCCCGACGCCCGGTGGCGGGTGCCGAACCGAAGAGCTGACCCTTCCCGGATTCCGGCACGACGTGTGTTCGGCAGTGCATCCGTTGGCGGCGGGGTCGGGTTTCTTCCAGAGATACGACGTGCCTGCGCACGGCGTGCGTCTGCTGAAGCCTCCGGTCGCGTTTGCCCATCCTCTCGGCGGCGGCCGCTCCGCTGTCGTCACCGGCTCGGTCGAGGAGACGGCGGGCCGGCTCGGCTCCGACGCGAGCACCTACACGTCGCTCATGCGCCCCCTTGTCGATCACGCGGACGGGATAGTCGATTCGGTCCTCTCCACGATGCGAGCCGTGCCGTCCGACGTTGCCGGCGCAGCGCTGTTCGCCAGGCTCGGCTTGCAATCGGTCTCTCACCTCGCGCGGCGGTTTCAGGGCGTTGAGGCGAGAGCGCTTGTGAGCGGGGTCGGCGCACACTCCATACGGCCGCTCGACCGTGCCGGCACAGGTGGTGTCGCGCTGCTGCTCAGCCTCCTCGCCCACTCGGTGGGGTGGCCGATCGTCGAGGGAGGGAGCCAGGCCATAACCGACTCGCTGGTGGCAGCAGTGACCCAGCTTGGGGGCGAAGTGGTGCCGGACGTCACCGTTCGGCGCCTCGAGGAGCTTCCAGATGCTCGGCTCGTGATGCTCGACACTTCGCCCAGCAGCCTTCTGACGCTTGCAGGCGACCGGCTCCCGTCCGGGTACGCACGACGGCTCAGCCGCTACAGGTACGGACCGGGAGTGTGCAAGGTGGACTGGGCCTTGTCCGAACCCGTTCCCTGGTCGTCCGCCGAGTGCAGGCGGGCGGGAACGGTGCACGTCGGGGGCGATTCCTACGAGGTCGCCCGTGCCGAGTCTGAAGTGTGCCACGGACGGCATCCGGCGCAGCCGTTCGTGCTGTGCACTCAACCGGGCGTGGTCGACGCCACCCGCGCTCCGTCGGGCCGTCACACCCTGTGGACCTATTGCCACGTCCCCAGTGGGTCAGACCGGGACATGAGCGCACAGATCGCCTCACAGATCGAGCGGTTCGCGCCTGGCTTCTCGGACGTAGTTCTTGCCAAGTCTGTCGAGACGGCTGCGGACTGTGCCGATAGGAACCCGAACTACGTCGGCGGTGACATCGCCTGCGGAGTGCAGGACTTGCGCCAGACGTTCGGGAGACCAGTATGGCGGTGGGATCCCTACCGGACTCCGCTGCGCGGCGTGTACCTGTGCTCGTCGGCTACTCCACCCGGCCCGGGCGTGCACGGGCGTTGCGGGGAGTTGGCCGCACTGTCAGCGTTGCGACACGAGCTCGGCATCCGTCGCCCTCCCGAGCTCGCCCCCGGCATGAGACGACTACACGAAAGGCGGCCAGCATGAGAGCCGTCGGCTTCCTGGCGCGACCCAGGGTCGCCATCGGCCTGTGGGCTCTGAGCGTGACCCTCGTGGTCGCCACCGTGTTTCTCGGCACTGCCATCCATCACAAGTCTGCCGGAGGGGCCCTCGGCATCAGCAGCCTCGTGGCAGACGCGGTCCTACTTGTCGTCGGCACGGTCGTGGCCGCCCGGCGCCCGCGCAACATCATCGGCTGGCTGCTGCTCGGCGGCGGGCTGTTCTTGTCGTTCAGCGCTTTCGGTGGCGAGTACAGCTTGCTCGACTACCGGTATCACCACGGGTCGTTGGCCGCTCGGTCCGGTATCGCTGCTCATGGACCCGGGCTGGTCGCCCGCCATCCTCTGCGCCGCCGCCGGCGTGATGCTGTTCCCAGATGGCCGGCCGCCCGGGCGGGTGTCGAGGTGGGCGATGCGTCTGATGCTCGGCCTCGGCGCCTTGTGGTTCGCGGGCGTGTACGACGTCGTCCTCTCGGTCGTCGTCCTCTCGGTCGTCGCCCACCATGCAGTGCGCGTGCGCCCCTCGGCTGCCTGGCTCAGATCGACAATCCCACGGGCCAGTACGCCTGGTGGGGCGCGATCCAGGCTGCGTTCTTCTTCTCCGTGGTGCTCGCCTGGATCGTCTGGATCGTTCAGGCCATCCCGCACTATCGGCGCTCGACAGGCGAGGCCCGGGTGCAGCAGAAGTGACTGTTCAGTGGCGCCGTGGTGGTGATCGTCGTCACGCCGCTGTCGATCGTGTTCTCGGGCCGGAGCGGCTGGCAGTCGTACGTCGCCGCGGTGGGCATCCTCGCCATATGCGCGCTTCCGATCTCGATGGGGATCGCCATCATGAAGTTCCATCTCTACGACATCGACCGTGTCATCAGCCGCTACATCTCCTACCTCGTTGTCACTGGACTTGTGGTGGCGGCTATCTGGGGCTCGTGATCCTCGGGACGCGGGTCTTGTCGTTCTCCTCCCCGGTCGCTGTGGCGGGCTCGACGCTCGTTCTCGCGATCGCGTTCAACCCGCTGCGAACGCGCCTGCAACGCGTTGTCGACAGGCGCTTCAACCGGGCGCGCCACGACGCCGAGACATCGGTGGCATCTTTCGCCGGAAGGCTCAAGGATTCGGTGGACACTCCGACGGTGCAGCGGCAACTGGTAGACGCCGTCGGCCAGGCTGTGGAACCTGAGCGGGTGTTCGTCTGGCTCAACACCGAGAGTCGTCGCTGAGAAGGCGCTTGCTCGGCCGGGTGGTCATGCCAGGCGGTGCTGCGGTTCGACGGCGGACCGATCTTTCGGAGGAGTGGCAGCAGCTAGAAGCGTGGAGGGCCGAGCAGGGCAGCGTCCACCCAGAACGCGGCGTCTATGCCTGGGGGAGCGGCGAAGAACGACTGCGAGAAGCGCATGTACTTGGGGGTGGGGGGTAGGGCCATTCGTCCGCGCCGGAGTTGACACCTGCCCCTACCCGGGAGGGTATCTGAGGTCAAGCTGATGCCAGGTGTTGAGGATGGCAGAAGAAGGAGGTGGTCTCCGTGATGTGGTACTGGGGAGGAGGCGTGGCCTGGTGGGGCTGGCTGCTCGGGGCGATCGGCACGGTCGTCTTCTGGGGCCTCGTGATCTGGGCGATCTGGTACCTCGTGACCGCCTTCACAACGCGCCGTTCCGAGCCCGGTCCGCGCGGCGCGGACCCGAAGCGCATCCTCGACGAGCGCCTCGCCAGGGGGGAGATCGACGCCGAGGAGTACGTGCGCCTGCGCGACCTCATGGGAGGCACGCCGGACCGGCCGAGGGACGAACAGCATCCCGCCGGGACAGGCGATCTACGGTGAGCACCCTCGTCGGCGAACGCGCCGGTCATGAGTGCAGCCCGCCTCCGGTCCCGGTCTCGTCGCGACCCGTGCGCAGCTATGCCTCGGGGAGCGACGAGTACCTCGCGCGACTGAGGAAGATCGAAGGACAGGTGCGCGGCCTGCAGAAGATGATCGAGGACGATCGCTGGTGCCCTGACGTCGTGATCCAGGTGGCCTCGGCCACCCGGGCCCTGCAGGAAGTCGCCGTCGGGCTCTTGCACGACCACCTGAGCCACTGCGTCGTCTCGGCTGCGAAGAGCTCGAACGGCGAAGGCCAAGCCCGCCTCGTCGAGGTGGCGGCGACCATCCGTCAGCTGGTGCGGCTGTAGCGCATGAAGACGACCGACGAGCTTTGGTCCCCGACGGCTTCCGGATGCCACCGTTCGACGCCCTTCGGGGCCCCGGAGCCCCTGCGGGCGCCGGTGATTTCGCTCGCTTCTCCCTCTGTGCCGAGTCCATGCCCGAGGAGAAGGAGTTCTTCATGCGCAAGGCCGTCGGTTCGGGCGCTGCGCGAGACAGCGAGGAACCGTCCTCGTTGGTCTTCGAGTGGCTTCTCCCGCGGTCGAGACTGGCCTCCTGTCTGACCCTTCGCGAAGCGATCAAGCCGCGCTCCGACGTGCAGCGAGCGGCGATCCTCGCCGTTCGCTGACCGACGGCAGGATTGCTCCACATCGTGGCCGAGCAGGCGCTGGCGCGGGCTCTTGCGCTTTCGCGGCTAGTCTGACCCGGTCCTCGAGCCACTTCGGTGGGTCGACCGACGTCGATGGCCTTCATCGGCGGGCAACCGCACGACGGTCGCCACCCTCCGCTGCAGCGACGCAGGCCCGGATCCACCGGGCGACCGGAGTGCTATTGGGTGCGTCGCTCCCCAGCCAAACGTGACGCTCGAGCGTCCTCATTGCGGAGTTGACTTTGTCTCCCACCTTTTCGAGCCTCGGCGTGCCCGAGCCTCTCGTCGCCTGCCTGCGCGGGCTCGGCATCACCGACCCCTATCCCATCCAGTCGGCCACGTTGTCCGACGCCCTTCGCGGTGAAGATCTCTTCGCGCAGTCCCCGACCGGATCGGGCAAGACGCTCGCGTTCGCCATCCCGCTCGTCGCCCGTGTCGCGCCGGCGAGGCGTCGTCCTCCTCAGGCGCTCGTGCTCGCGCCGACCCGCGAGCTCGCCGCCCAGATCGCCGACGCAATCAGTCCCCTCGCTCGTGCTGCGCACGTCCGGGTCGCCCTCTTCTGCGGGGGAACCGGATACAGGAGCCAACTCGAGGCGCTCGCCAGCGGTGTCGAGATCGTCGTCGGCTGCCCAGGGCGGTTGATCGACCTGCTCGACAGGGGCGCTCTCGATCTCTCAAGTGTCAAAGGGGTTGTCGTGGACGAGGCGGATCGCATGTCCGACATGGGCTTCTTTCCTGCCGTGCAGCGCCTGCTCGGCGAGATCCGCGTCGGGCACCCCCAGACCATGCTCTTCTCGGCAACCCTCACCAAAGAGGTCGAGCGCCTCGTCCGCCACTATCAGCACCGGCCGGCGCGCTATGTCCTCGCGCAGGCCTCGGACGACCTCGGGTCGCGGACGCACGAGTTCTGGCGGGCGGGCCGTGAGGAGCGCGCGCGCCTCACGATCGCGCTCGTCGCGACGCACGCCTCGTCGATCGTCTTCTGCCGGACCAAGCACGGCGCGGACCGCCTCGCTCGCCAGCTCGGCCAAGCCGGACTGCGCGTGGTGGCGATCCATGGCAACCGCTCCCAGGCGCAGCGCGAGCGAGCGCTTGCACAGTTCCGGAAGGGAGCTGTCGAGGTGCTCGTCGGCACCGACGTCGCTTCTCGGGGCCTCCACGTAGACGGCGTCGAGTGCGTGGTCCACTTCGACCCGCCAGGCGACACCGAGACGTACGTCCATCGTTCCGGCCGCACCGGACGAGCGGGTGCGTCGGGCCGCGTCGTCTCGCTCGTCTGCCCTGATCAGGAACGCGAATCTCGCCGGCTTGCGGTGGGCCTCGGTCTTGATGCGCCGCTCGGTCCGCCTCCGCAGCTGCCTGTGCCGAGCCGTGCACCCCGGCCCGAGACCAAACCCTCGAAGAGTGCGGCCAAGCCCGGGCCTACCGCCGAGAGGCGCCTAGCGGCGTCGGCTAGCGGTACGAGGGTGAGCTCCTTCGGCGCCCGCAAGAGAAAGCGAGCGAAGGACATGCGTCGCGGTCCTGCCGGCGACCAGGGCTCGCGTCCTCGATCCCCGTCCGCCCACCGGAGGGCGCGGGCCTCTTGAGCGGCTAATATGCCGACAGAGCGGGTCGGGCTTTGCGCACACCGACCCTGGCCGCGATCACCCTGGTTCTCGGCGACAACATGCGCGCGAGAGGAAGAACAGTGGCGACAGGCACAGTGAAATGGTTCAACCCTGAGAAGGGCTTCGGCTTCATCACCCAGGACGACGGTGGTTCGGACGTATTCGTCCATCACACGGCGATCGAGGGCACGGGCTACAAGAACCTCGAGGAAGGTCAGCACGTGCAATTCGAGACCACGCAGGGGCCGAAGGGCCTCCAGGCGAGCGCGGTACGTCCCGTTTAGCAGCCAAGAACCGAACCTGCTCACATTCGCGATCGAGCCGGCTCGCTCCGGCGAGGTCGCGATGTCAGGGCCGGCGGGCGAAGCGCCTCCTCGAGGAGGCGCATGTCAGCCAGCGTCAAGTTGGAGAGGTCGATCACGCGACGATCCCGTGAGATCGCGATCGTGGTAATCGTCCCCTAGAGGACGACACAGGGTCTTCTCTCCGAGATCTACCGCGCCCGGCTCGTTCAGCGCGAGCGGCGGTAGGACGACCGTCGCGTTGAACGAGGCCGCCGAATCTCCGGCTCGCGCCCAAACGGAAGGTCGGGGAATGGCCCGGCGGAGCGGACCTCCGACGGGGCGGTCGGCGAGAGCTCAGTCGTCGGCGGTCGTGGTTGAAGGTGGGGGATACACGCGGCGCGCTATCGTGGCTGAGAGCCAGCCCAGCCACCAGCCGGCGCACGTCAGCCAGACCCCGCGTCGTTGGGCTTCAGCGACCCTCGCCCTCGCGATCGTGAGGGCGAGGAGCCATGCGAGAGCACAACCGATGCTGTAGGTCGTATAGCTGCCGGACCGCTTCCTCATACCGAGGTCATCCTAGGGAACCTGGACCTCAGTCGCCGTTCTCGAAGCCGATGAGCCAGTGGAGACCGTACCGGTCGACGACCTGACCGTCGGAGTCTCCCCACGGGCGGACCTGCAACTCGTCCACGACACGACCACCGAGCGACAGCCCGGCGAACCAGTTCGTCAACGTCGAGGGTGAATCGGTGCCCAAAAGGGAGAGCATCATGCCCTCGCACCGGACGGGAAGCTCGTCGCCGGCGATGTCGGCCGCAAACAGCTCGACTGGACCCGCCCTCAGAGAGCCGTGAGCGATGGCGTCGGGTGGCCCATCACTTCGGTGGAACTCCTCGAAGGTGTGCAGCTGAACCGAGCAGCCGAACACGTCACCGTAGAAGGTGAGTGCTTCCCTGGCCGTGCCGGGAAAGTGGACGTAGGGCGTGGGCGCAGTCATGTGCACTCCTCCTCGACTTGTCGGATCCCTCGCCGTGTAGACGGACCGGGCCGGCGATTCTCAGCGACCCTCGGCAGTTCACCGACGATCTCGGGTCGAGGCTGCACAGGAGAGACCCCTGTGTCGTACCTGCCGAGAGAGGCGAGGACCGCGAGCACACGGCGGTTGTCGCCGTCAGGCGGCTGGCGGCCGAGCCTCAGGAAGGTGGACGCCGTGGGATACCGGGCGCGTCCCGCCTCAGCTGCCTAACCTGGTGTACCCAGGTACAGCGCGAAGTGCCTGGTAGCCCTATTTCCCCGAGGAGGATTCGCCCTGTACCGTCCGGATAGCGAGAACGGCGACGCTCCGGCGTTCGCCAAATGGGGGAAGCCGGTGAGCGACGGAGGCGATTCGTGAGTCAGGCAGCGCAGAGCGACAGACCCCTCTCGACCATGCGCGGCAGCGTCGCCTCCGCGACGATCAACGGCCTAGCCCGCTTCACGCCGTACGTGGAGAGTGAGATCCGTGGCCTCCGTGAGCTGGTGTACCCGGGTGATGTCTGCATCGACGTCGGGGCGGCCGCCGGCCTCTACACCACGGTGTTGTCCCAGTTGGCCGGCCCTCGTGGGCGAGTTCACAGCGTCGAGCCCTTGCCCTTTGCGAACTTCCAGCTGGCCCGGCTCTTGAACACGCGGCAGGCAGCCAACGTCTGCCGGCACAGAGTCGCCCTCGGGGCGCAGCCCGGCCTCGACATCATGCACGTCCCCCTCGGGCGCTTCGGGTTGGTCACAGGTAGATCGTTTCTCGGCAGGTCGGCAGTGGGACCGGACCCGAACGTCGAGTTCGGTGATCAGGTGGCCGTGGCCGTCACCGTCGACACCCTGGACGCCCTATGCGTCCGTGAGGGGATCGAACGGCTCGAGTTCATAAAGATCGACGTGGAGGGTGCCGAGCTTCAAGTGCTCGAGGGAGGAAAGCAGATAATCGCCGAGTGCCGGCCGGTGGTCCTCGTCGAGATCGAGGCGCGACACACCGCCCGCTACGAGCGCACGCCGGGCGAGGTCACCGCGTGGATGTACGAGCGCGGGTACACGATGCACACATGGCTGCGCGGTTGGCGCCCCGCGACTTCCATCGTCACCGGCACTCGCAACTACCTCTTCCAACCGCTGTATCGGGGAAGGCACGCGCCCGGGCGACGACGACAACGCCTCACCGTGGTCGCGGCATGATCGCCCCGAGCCTGCCGGTGCCAGTTGTCGCCGGCAGGCACGCGGCGGTCGGGGTGGATCCCGCCGCCGGCGTTGCCGCAGCGCCGGGCGAGCGTCCGAGCCGGTGGTCGCTCCGGCGCGTGCTTCGGCTGGGCGTCACCTTGGCGGTGCTCGGGGCAGTCGCCTACTTCTTCCTCATGCCCGCGTTCCGCCAAGCCGACTGGTCACAACTGGCTCGGATCAACGTACCGTGGCTAGTCACCGGGGCGCTGCTCGAGGCGTTCTCGCTCTTCTCCTACTCTCTGCTCACCCGCTCGCTGCTCCCGCCCGACGGGCCTCGGCTCTTCACGGTGTTCCGCATCGACAGTTCGTGCACCGCGCTCGGCCATGTGGTCCCGGCGGGTTCCGCCGCCAGTGCGGCGCTCGGCTATCGACTGTTCACGCGCAACGGCGTGCGGCCGGCAGATTTCTGTTTCACCGTGGCGAGCCAGGGACCGGGCTCGGCGGTCGTCCTCAACGTCATGCTGTGGGCGGCGTTGTTGGGATCCGTCCCCTTCACCGGCTTCAACCACCTCTACATCGGCGCGGTGGCTACCGGAGGCGCGGTGCTGGTCATCGTCGCCGTGTTCGTCTATGTGTTCACGACGGGCGAGGAGCGCGCCGTGCGGGTCGTCCGCCGCGTCGTGTCGAGGATCCCACGGGTGCGAGCCGACGCAGCAGAGCACCTCGTGCGGAGCCTCGGGTCCTCGGTGAGGAATCTTCGCAGCGACCCTCAGAGGATGCTCCGCGCACTGTCGTGGGCTGCGGTGAACTGGTTGCTCGACGCGGCATCCCTCTGGTGCTTCCTTGCGGCGCTCGGTCACTACGTCAACCCGGTCGTCCTCTTCGCCGCCTTCGGGATAGCCAACGTCGCCGCGGCGGTCCCCCTCACCCCGAGCGGACTCGGCGTCATCGAGGTCGTGCTTCCCCTGCTTCTCGCCGGAGCCGGCATCACCAGGGGCATCGCCCTGCTCGCGGTGATCGGCTGGCGCCTCGTGAACTTCTGGTTGCCGATCCCCTTCGGGGCCGGTGCCTACCTGTCGCTCGTCGTGCCACGGCTGAGGCGACCATGGTTGGCTCCCGCGATCGAGCCGGCGTCGACGGCTGCGGGCAGGCCGTGACAGCCGAGAGAGGTGGGCTGGCGGTGTCGGTAGGGTTCCCCGTCGGCGCCCCCGCGCGAGCAGAGGACGTAGATCCGGGTTTCGAGGTGGAGGAGCTTCGGCGGGACGCCATCTCCGTTCTCTCGAGGAACGCCCGCGACGGCTACGTAGCGCCGGCTCGCGGCCTCTACGTCCATCAGCACCTCTGGGACAGCTGCTTCATCGCGATCGGTCAGCGGCACTACGACGCGGTCGCCGCCATGGCCGGCCTGCGTCGGCTCGCGCGAGCCCAATGGGGCAACGGCATGATCCCTCACATTCGCTTCGAGGGGGGGTGGCGGTACTGGTGGGACAGCCGAGTGTGGCGGAGCCGGGCGAGCCCGTCGGCGCCGCGCAGCGTGGCTACCGGCGGGATCAGCCAGCCACCGATGCTCGCCGAGGCCGTCGTCCGTGTCGGCGAGGTGCTTCCTCATGACCAGCGGATCGCCTGGTATCGAAGCATGTACCCGTCCCTCGTCGCCTACCACGAGTGGATGCATCTCGAGCGCGGCCTCGACGGGCGTGACCTCGCCGTGCAGATCCACCCCTGGGAGACGGGGCTCGACAACAGTCCGCCCTTGCTCGATCTCCTCGGCCGGCAGCCGTCGCCGTGGTGGATCGATCTCATCGCCTGGTCCCGTACCGACCGGCTTGCCACCCACTTCCGCTGGGACACGAAGTACGTGCCGGCCGATCAGCGCAGTTCCACGCTCGAGGCGCTCCGCCTCTACGCGGCTCTCAGGCGAATACGCGCGGAGCGCTACGAGACACGGGCAGCTCTTCTCCGGAGTCCGTTCCTCATCCAGGACCTCACCTTCAACAGCATCCTCGTCCGCGCGGACGCCCACCTGCGCGAGATCGCCCGCGAGATCGGCAAGTCGCTGCCACCGAAGCTCCTCGCCGCGATGGACTGCCACCTCTCGACGATGGAGCAACTATGGGACGAGGAGAGCAAGACGTACTACTCGCGCGACGCGCTGAGCGGGCAACTCGTGAAGGAGCCGTCGATCGCGGCCCTCATGCCGCTCTACGCCGGCTCGGCCGATGCAGCGCGGGCAAAGCGTCTCGTGGAGATGCTGGGGGATCCCGAGATCTTCGGCACCCCGTACCCTGTGCCGAGCGTGCCGGTCCGCTCACTCTCGTTCCGGCCGTCTCGCTACTGGCAGGGTCCCACCTGGGTGAACACGAACTGGCTCGTCATCGACGGGCTGCGACGGTACGGCTACCGCGAGGAAGCCGAAGCGCTCACGCGAAAGACGCTTAGGCTTGTCTCGAGGTGTGGCTTCTACGAGTACTACGACCCCATGACCGGTAGTCCCGCGGGTGCCAAGGACTTCTCCTGGACGGCAGCTCTGACTGTCGACCTGCTGTCTGATTGTCACCGCGCCGCTCCGGCGCGCCGCGACTCCCTCGTGGCCGGGTAGGGCCCATGAGGGCAGCGCTCCTCGGCGATCATGAAGCGCCCGATGAGTCCTTTCCGCAGGTAGGAGATGCCCATGGAGGCCATGAGATCGGAGTAGGGCTCCGGGCGGTCGTCGTTCTCTTCGCAGCCTTCGCCGTCTACGCAGCGGTGCTCGGCGTTGCGGCTCATGGGACAGAAGCTGCCTGGGGAAGATGGGCCGCGGGTGGCTACGGGGTCGCGGCCCTGGCGACCGTGCTCTGGTGGCGCCGCCGGCCGAGCATCCCGCTGCTGATCGCGCTCGCCGGAACCTTCGTCATTCCTGCGGCCGTCCTGCCGAGTACCTGGGGCGCCACCTCGGAAGTGCGGGTAGTCGAGCGGGCGGCGAGCCTGTGGCTGTCCCACGGCACTCCTTACCTCGCGTCGAACCAGCTCAGTTCGTGGCGGTCGTACGACCCATACCTCCCGGGCATGTCGCTCTTCGGGCTGCCCCATGCGGCCGGTTTGCCGGGCGTGCTCGGAGACCCCTTGCTCTTCCTCGCGCTCGCGACCACTGCCATCCTTGCCGTGGCCTGCGGGATCGTCGCTCCCGGAGCGAAACGGGGCTGCCATGCCTGCCACCGCGCTGCCCTCGGCCGGGCTCTGCTCCTCGTCGCATGCCCGGCCCTCGCGTTCCCGATGGCTCTCGGTGTGACCGATCCGCCGGTGATCGCCCTCATGTGCCTCGGCCTTGCCTGGACGGCTCGCCCCCTCCTCCGACAAGAGGGAACAGCCGCGACGCAGGCTGGGGATGCCGCCGCGCTCTCCTCGGCAGGTGCCGTTTGGAAGCGGCCGGGGCGGCCGCTCTACGCCGGCGTCGCGATAGGCATGGGCTGTGCCTTGAAAGCCACGGCGTGGCCCGCGCTCCCTGTCATCTTCGCACTGGTCGCCCTCCGGGACGGAAGACGGGCAGCCACGCGCTTCGCCGGTGCAGCACTCGGCAGCTTCGTCGTGCTCACGGCCGTCATGGCGCCCGCCTTGCTCACACGGGCCGGCGCGCTCTGGCAGAACATCGTCGCCTATCCCCTCGGCTTCTCCCGGGGGCGCACGCCGGCGGCGAGCCCGCTGCCAGGCCATCTTCTGGCGAGTGCCGGAGCAGCCGGCCACGTCGCGGCCATCCTCCTGCTCGGAGTCGCGGCGATCGCGATGGGAGTGTCGCTCGTCATCCGGCCGCCACGGGGGCTCCCCCAGACGGCGGTCCGCCTGGCCGTCGGCCTCACCCTAATGTTCCTCTTCGCTCCCGACGCCCGCTTCGGCTACTTCGCCTACCCGCTCGGGATCGTGCTCTTCCTGTTTGTCGCTGTGGCGAGCCCCCGTCGGGAGATTCTCGGGGAAGCGCGGGCTGACCGAACACCGGTAGGACCGCCGTTGAGCTTTGCCCCTGACTGCGCCGCTCCTGTGCGCAGCTACCGTGACCGGGGTGGGCAGCCCAGCTGACGAGCACCTCATCATCGCTCACTCGAGCGCCGGCCGGTCAATCGGTCCATTCGCCACGGCATCGGGTCACGCGGTGAGTGACGCCGCCGAGATGCTCGAGGTGTTTCTCGCCGGTGCATCGGTCGACGAGGCGGTGTTCTTGCTGCGTCCTGACTACAGGGCGTTGCTGGTCGCGGTCGGCGGGCTCGCAGCCGGCGAGAGCGACGAGAAGAGCGAAGTGCTCCTTCGAGCTGCCGAGGAGGCGGCACGAGCCGAGCTCGGCGACTGGGCGCCGGAGGAGCTCCCGCATGTCGCCGCCTGGCGCGACGCCTATCGCTCCTTCGGAGCAAGACCGCAACGTACCCGCAACAGCCTGGAGGCACTCCTCCGCCGTGCGGCGACCGGGCTGCCCCGCGTGAACCGGCTCACCGACATGTACAACGCAGTCTCCGTCCTGCACCGGATCCCGCTCGGTGGCGAGGATCTCACTCGCTACGCCGGACGACATCCGCCCTCTTCATATTGGACGCGCTCGAGGCGGTCAGCGACGAGGAGCTGCACGCCGCCGCCGATGAACTGGTCGGCCACCTTCGCGCTCTCGGGCCTCGCGTGGCAGCTGTGAAGCGCCTGATGGCCGGCACAGCACCTGGCGAACGACCTTGAGATGCTCGTCCAGCCGCCCCTCTCGACTGACCCCGGCGCGCCGGACTCGGCATCGAGGGTTAGTCGAAGCGCGGAGAGCGGCCGCCTCTCGGCCGAGCGTCATCGCCGCTGGGAGACGAGCGACTCCAGCCGGCCGGCCGCTTCGTCGAGCGCGATCTCGCTCCTCTCGCCCGTAGCGCGGTCCTTCGTCTCGACGAGGCCCCGCGCGACGCCGCGACCGCACACGACGATGGTGGGCATGCCGAGCAGGTCGGCGTCGCCGAAGCGTTCGCCCGCGGACAGCCCTGGCCGATCGTCCAGCAGCACCGTGAGCCCGCGGGCAGAACACTCGGCGGCGAGGCGCTGAGCGGCCTCGCTCGTCGCTCCGTCGGACCGGCCGGCCACGAGCACGTGGAGGTCGGCCGGTGCCACCCGTCTAGGCCAGACGAGTCCCGCGTCGTCATGGTTCTTCTCGGCGAGCACTGCGACGATACGACTGATCCCGATGCCGTAGGAACCCATCGTGACGGTCACCGGCTTGCCCTCCTGGTCCAACACCGCGAGGCCGAGGGCTGCGGCGAACTTCCGGCCGAGAGCGAAGATGTGGCCCAGCTCGATTCCTCGCTGCATCCGGAGCTCCCCGCGACAGCGAGGGCAGGGGTCGCCCTCTCTCACGTCGGCCGCAAGGACGCTGCCGTCCGGCTCGAAGTCGCGGCCGACCACGAGGCCTACGACATGGCGATCGGGCTGATTGGCGCCGGTGACCCAGCTGCTCCCGGGCTGGACCATGGCGTCGAGCAGGTAGCGGATGCCGGCTGCCCGTGGGCCGATGTAGCCCTTCACGAGCTCAGGATGAGCTGAGAAGTCCTCGTCCGACATGGGGCGGAAAGTGGCGGGATAGAGGTGTGCCTCAAGGCGGCGCTGGTCGAGCTCCCGGTCACCGGGAATGCCGACGATGAGCGGTGTCTCATCGCCGGAGGGTGAGCGCACCATGAGTGCCAGGTTCTTGAGAGTGTCGCCGGCCCTCCACGGCCGATCGCCTCGGGGGTGATGTGTCTCGAGGCAGGCCACGACCGAATCGATCGTTCCGGCTCCGGGCGTGTCGACCACCTGCGCCGGCGGCACTTCGACCATCGGGGCCCCGGTCGTGCTGCCCGGCACCTCGGCCGCCTCGAGGTTCGAGGCGTATCCGCACTTCGGGCAGGTGACGAAACGGTCTTCCCCGACCTCGCTCGGGCAGAGGAACTCCTCCGAGGCCGAGCCGCCCATGGCGCCACTGTGGGCGTGCACAGCGACGTAGTCGAGGCCGAGGCGATCGAAGATGCGCATGTAGGCGGCACGGTGGGCCGCGTAGGAGGCGGCTAGACCCTCGTCGTCGAGGTCGAAGGAGTAGGAGTCCTTCATGAGGAACTCCCGACCCCTGAGCACACCTGCACGCGGACGCGCCTCGTCCCGGTACTTCCACTGGATCTGGTAGAGGGAGAGGGGAAACTGCCGATACGACGAGCAGACGTCCTTCACGAGGAGGGTGAATATCTCCTCGTGGGTCGGTCCGAGCAGCATGTCGTTGCCTTTGCGGTCCTTCAGGCGGAAGATCTCGTCGCCGTACTCGGTCCAACGGTTGGACAGCTCGTAGGGTTCGCGCGGCAGGAGCGCCGGCAGGTGGATCTCCTGCGCGATTAGATCCATCTCCTCCCGGACGATCGCCTCGATCTTGGCGTGCACACGCCACCCGAGCGGCAGGAACGAGTAGATGCCAGGAGCGCATCGCCGGATGTATCCGCCCCGGAGGAGAAGTATGTGGCTGGGGACCTCAGCCTCGACGGGATCCTCTCGGAGGGTCGAGAAGAAGAGCGAGGACATGCGGATTATCAGCGGGGGCTCCTGTTCGCGGCGGGGGAGGGTGGAAAGTGACTGTAGTGCTCCGTCAGGCGTTGCCTCGACGGAGGAAGCTGTCCCGCCCGCTCGGCGAGTACTGCCGGCGCTTCTACAGCGACACCGCGATCTCCTACGCGCCCGGCACCCTTGAGTGCGGCGTCGGATTCTTCGGTGACGGCCAGGTGCTCTTCGGCACGGACTTCCCCATGGGCTCGGCCAGCGGAGAGCAGTGGACGCGCGACATCGTGCGTGCCATAGAAGACGCTGACCTCAGCGCTCGGTCGAGGGAGCGCATCCTCGGAGGCAACGCCAAGACGATGCTCGGTCTGTAGGTCGTAGCCGTGCTTGAGAACGAGCAGTTGCGCGTCCATCTGGCCACTCCCGCATGCGGTCGGTCCGGCCTCGCGCGGCGAACAGGTGCTCTGGCTGCGTGACTGCGCAATCATGCAACTAGCGGTATGCTGTCCCCATGAGCCGTGCGACGTCAACGACGCCAACCACCGCGACCGACGACGCGGCGTTCCGACTGCACGCCGAGCTGTGCAAGGTCCTCACCGACCCGAAGCGCCTCCTTCTGATCGACGCGC
>JAJYVX010000035.1 GCA_021791795.1 Actinomycetes bacterium
CGTGTGGACGATCACACCACCGACGAGAGTCGCCAGGCAGTTGAACTGGTCGTCGAGCACGGCGAGATCCGCCAGCGCGCCCGCACGGATCACTCCGATGTCGTGCATCCCGGTGATGGACGCGGCCGTCGTCGAGGTGGCGAGCACCGCCTCGGGCACCGCGAGGCCGACGACGTTCACCAGGTTGGCGAACGCCTGGTCGAGGCTGAGCGAACTGCCGGCGAGTCTTGCCGGATCGGAGAGCAACGTGACCGTCGAGCCGGAGAGGTGCACGTCGAGGCCGCCGAGCGAGTAGTCACCGGGCGACAGCCCTGCAGCCGGGACCGCGTCGCTCACGGCGACCATGCGATCGGCGGCCAGCCTCGCGACGAGACCGATCGCTGCCGGGTGCACGTGCTCGAGGTCCGCGATCACCTCGAGCGTCACACGGTCGTCGAGCAAGGCGGCCGTGACCGCTCCGGGACGGCGGTGGTGGATGGGCGACATTGCGTTGAAGAGGTGGGTCGCGTGCCGCGCCCCCGCTTCGATGGCTGCTGCCGCCTGCTCGTAGGAGGCGTCCGTGTGTCCTATGGAAACCCGGGCGTCGAAAGCCCGAACGGTGGCGATGAGCTCGTCTGCCAGCGGGAGCTCGGGCGCGATCGTGACGATCCGGATCGTGCCGCCGCCGAGACCGAGGAGAGACCGCAGCTCCTCAGGGTCGGGAGGCCGGAGCGCATCGGGGTTCTGCGCCCCGGTCTTGACGCGAGCCAGATAGGGACCTTCGAGGTGCGTGCCGAGCACCCGTGCGCCGTCAGGCACCCCTATGCGAAGGAAGTCGTTCACGCCCTGCACCGTCGTCCGCAGGCGCTCGGGTGTGTCCGAGACGGTGGTCGCGAGGAGCGAGGTCGTGCCGTGCCGCGCATGGAATTTCGCGATGGTGCCGACCGACTCGACCACCTCTTCCCGCGACCCGCCGTTCACCTGTGCTCCGCCGCCGCCGTGCACGTGCACATCGACGAAGCCCGGCACCACCCAACCGCCGTCGAGCTCCACTATGGACGTGGCGGAGCCGGGCGGGGGCATCGTCGTGCGCAGGCTGCTCGGTCCGACTCCGGCTATGCGGCTGTGCCTGATCGCCACGTACCCCGGGTCGAACACCTGGTGCGGTGTCACAACAGCCGCCCCGACGATCAGCATGTCGATGGACTCCTCGCTCACGTCACCACCGCGCCACGGGTCGAGGCTGACCCCTCGGCAGGCAACCTCGGCACTGACGCGCCGGTTGCACGACGACTCGGCCGCTCGGGGCAGCCGCCATCGAAGCCGCCGGTCGACGTCACGAAGCGAAACTTAGCCCGACAACCGTCCGATCCCCCGGCTTGCCTCGCCGTGCAAGGCGGCCGAATGAGCGGACTTGAGGCGCCGCTCGAGGTGGTACTCGGTGGCGGCAGTGGCAAGGCGCTCGACCTCGGCTGTCGCCCGGCTTGCTGGCACCTCGAGCGCCCGGCGCAGCTCGCCGCCGAGGATCTGGCGGACGAGGAGGACGCAGTCCGGCGACACGGCGACGCCGCTGCGGCAGCTGCGGCAGAGGAATCCCCCCGCCTCGGTGTCGAAGGCCACGAGCTCCCGGTCCTCCCCGCACGAGGCGCAGCTCTCGACGACCGGCCGCAGCCCTTCGAGAGTGAGCAGCTTCCACAGGAAAGCCCCGAGGATGACGGCGCCGCCACCTTTGGCGAGCGTCGAGAGCGCGCCGACGAGGAGCTTGAACAGGTCCGGCATGGCCTGGCGCTCGACAGCCACCTGGTCCACCGCCTCGAGCATTGTGAAGGCGGCGGTCATCTTGTCGATGTCCTCCCGCACGGGCCGGAAGTGGTCCACGACCTCCACCTGGGTGACGACGTCGAGCTCCCGGCCGCGCCAGCACATCACGTTGACGTGCGTGATCGGGTCGAGGCGGCTGCCGAGGCGGCTCTTCGTGCGGCGGATCCCCTTTGCGACGGCCCGGACCTTGCCGTGCTCGGGCGTGGCGAGGGTGACGATCCGGTCGGCCTCCCCGAGCCGCATCGTGCGGAGCACGACTGCCTCGTCCCGGAAGCTTGCCATCCCGCTAGCGGCGGCGCGGGCCCTGGAGCTGCACGCCGACCACGACGAGAACGATGCCGACGACGGCGACGATGAGGATCCCCGAGGCGCTCGGGTCTCCGGCGAAAGCAAGGATCACGAGAAGGACGAGGACGAAGAGCCCGAGCACGAGGCCCGAGATCATGCCGATGTGGTCCCGGATGCGAAACCGGCCCTCTCTCCCCATCACCTCACCCCCACTCACGTGGTCACCGTGCCGGGCACGGGCCGGACCCGGCACCCCGGAACGCTCATCGTTTCACGCCGCCGTAGCGGCGGTCCCGGCCCTGGTATTCCAGGACGGCTTCGAAGAGGTTCTCGCGGCGGAAGTCCGGCCAGAGGACGTCGGTGAAGACGAGCTCGGAGTAGGCGAGCTGCCAGAGAAGGTAGTTCGAGATGCGGAACTCGCCGGACGTCCTGACGACAAGATCGGGGTCCGGCATGTCGGGCCAGTAGAGGCGGCTGCGGATCGCCCGCTCGTCGACCTGGTCGGGACGCAGCCCGTCGGCGACGATCCCTTTCACGGCGTCGACTATCTCGGCTCTCGCCCCGTAGTTGAAGCAGATCGTGAGCGTCATCCGGCGGTTCTTCTCGGTCAGGGCCACCGAGTCGTCCATGTGGCGGAGCAGGCGCTTCGGAACCCGCCAGTCGCGGCGCCCTGCGAAACGGATCCGCACGCCCTTGCGGTTGAGGTCGTCGCGGTGCCGCGTGAGGATGCCCTCGTTGAAGTTCATGAGATAGCGGACCTCGTCGGGGGGCCGCCTCCAGTTCTCGGTCGAGAAGGCGAACATCGTGAGCCACTTGAGCCCGATCTCGAGACCGCCTTCGACGGTGTCGAACATCGCCTCCTCACCCGCCGCGTGACCTTCGGTGCGGGGCAGGCCCCGAGCCCTCGCCCAGCGGCCGTTCCCGTCCATGACGCAGGCGATGTGCGTCGGGACCCGCCCCATGTCGATGCCTTCTACGGCCACGGCTGAGCAACATAGCCCGGTACCCTCTCGCTGCCTTCGTCAGGGGCGAAGGCAGTCTGAAGCAGGAGCGAAGCCCCCGCGGCGACCCGGTGATGTCTCGGCGGAGCGGCGGACCGTGCGGCTCCGAGGACGGTGTGCCGGCCGCGGGAACGAGAGGGGCGATAATTGGACCGATATGAGGGCCACACGATGAGTGGGCGCGCGCCGCTCGATAAGAACGAGCTCGCCGTCACGTCGCTCCGCCTCGAGGGCCTGCCGGTCCTCGAGGCCGCAAGGGGGGCGATCGGCTGGGTGTTCGAGACTTTCGGCGACGACGTCGCGGTCGCGAGCTCGTTCCAGGACGTGGTGCTGATCGACCTCGTCCGTAAGGAGAAGGCGGATGCCGAGATCGTCTTCCTCGACACCCACTTCCACTTCGGCGAGACGCTGGCGTTCGTGGAGCGCCTGCGCAAGACCTGGGAGCTCAACCTGACCGTCACTCATCCGACCGTCGGCCCCGACGAGTTCGTCTGTGGAACGGCGCGGTGCTGCGAGGTGCGCAAGGTCGAGCCGCTTGCCGCCGCGCTCGAGGGCAAGGGAGCCTGGGTCACCGGCTTGAAACGGGTCGACACGCCCGAACGGACCGGCGCCCCGATCCTCTCGTTCGACCCGGCTCGCCGGATGGTGAAGGTGAACCCGCTCGCCACATGGAGCGACGACGATGTCGAGGAGTACCTCGAGGAGCACACCTTGCCCCGCCACCCGCTCACATACGTCGGCTACGTGTCGATCGGCTGCGCGCCGACGACCCAGCCCGTGGCCGAGGGCCAGCACCCGCGCGAGGGGCGCTGGGCCGGCACCGGGAAGACGGAGTGCGGGCTGCACGTCTGAGCCTCACCCGGGGCCACACGAGTCGGGCAGGTTCAGGCGACTCGCCGGCCGTCGACCACGACGTGGCTCGGCTGGAGCCCGTAGGTCCAGGCGAAGGCTCCCTCGTGATCTGCCTGCCACACCACGAGGTCGCCGCGCATCCCCGAAGCCACGACGCCGCGGTCCGGCAGGCGGAGCGAAGCGGCGCCGCCCGCCGTTGCTGCCCGGAGGGCATCGGTCACCGACATCCCGAGCTCGGCGACTGCCAGGGCGACGACGAGCGGCATCGACGTCGTACCGCAGGTGCCCGGGTTGTGGTCGCTGCCGAGAGCGATGACGGCACCGGCCTCTTGCAGCGCCCTCACCGGAGGTGACGTGCCCATGGCAAGGGCCGTCACCGGAGCGAGGGTCGCAACGACGCCGCCGGCGGCAAGGGCTTTAGCGTCCCTCTCCGTTATGCGGAGCAGGTGGTCGGCTGAGGAGCATCCGAGCTGGGCCGCGAGCTCGGAGCCCCCCGTGCGGGCCAGCTCGTCGGCGTGGATGCGCGGGATCAGTCCCGCCCTTCCGGCCGCCTCGAGCACCCGCCTCGACTGGTCGACCGAGAAGTAACCCGCATCGCAGAAGACGTCGGCGTGGCGTGCCCCGGACTCCCGGGCGGCCGGACACCACGACGCCACCGCGTCGATGTAGCCGTCCGGGTCCGCGGCGAACTCCGGCCCGACCGCGTGCGCTGCGAGGAACGTCACCTCCACCGAGGGGCCCCGCTCCGCTCGGCCGAGGCGGTGAAGGAGGCGCACCGCTTCGAGCTCCCCGTCCTCTTCCAGGTGGTAGCCCGTCTTCGCCTCGACGGTCGTCGTGCCGGCGGCGAGAAACGCCGCAAGAAGTGCGGTCACCCTCGCCTCGAGATCGGCGAAACTCGCCATCCTGGTCATCTGCACGCTCGCTGCGATGCCGCCCCCGGCGGCGGCGATCTCGGAGTAGCCGGCCCCCGCCGACCGCATGGCTATCTCGGCGAAACGGTGTCCCCCGTACACAGGATGCGTGTGCGCGTCGACGAGACCCGGCGTCACGAGGGCTCCGCCCGCATCGATCTCGTCGCCTCCGTCCAAAAGGACGCCGACCGGGAGGTCGTCCTCGGGCCCGTGCCAGGCGACGCGCCCGGACTTGACGGCGACGGCGGCCCGCTCCACGACGTCGCCCGCCCCGGTGAACAGTCGTCCGACGTTGCGGACGAGGAGCGATCCCTCTCCGTTGGCCTCAGTCATCGAACAACCTCCTCACCGCTCGGTCGAGACGCTCTGCCACTGCAGCCGGTGGCCCGAGCCGGACGTGCTCACCGTTCTCGACGACGACTTCTCCCCCGACGACGACGGTTTCGACGTCGGGGGGTGCGGCCGCGAACACGACCACCGCGGCGAGGCCGGGCCCGTCGGTCGTCGGACCGAGAGACGTCCCGGCGAGCCGGGGAGTGTCGGTTCGCAGGAGGACGAGGTCGCCGAGGCCGCCCACGGCGAGCCCGGCCGAAGGCCAGCCGAGCGACGCGGCGCCTGCGACCGTGCCCGCTGCGAGCAGTTCCTCGGAGGGCGTGACGCCGCGGCGTTCGTGCGCGAGGCGTTGGTTCAGCTCGAGTGATCGGGTCTCCTCGAACGGATCGATGACGGCATGGCTGTCGCTCCCGACACAGAGCCGGCATCCTGCCTCCGTCAGCTCGGCGAAGGGGCCGACCCCGTCGCCGAGGTCGCGTTCGGTCGTCCCGCAGGCGCAGATGAACGTGCCGGCGAGCCCGAGGCGGCTCACGTCGGCGGGGCTCAGGTGGGTCGCATGGACCGCGGTCGTCAAGTGCGTCCAGGCGCCGGCCCGCCCGAGGAGGTCCGTCGGCGTGAGACCCGTCTCCTTCAGGCATGCCTCGTTCTCGGCCCGCTGTTCGGACAGATGGGCGTGTATCGGCCACCCGTTCGCGCCGGCGAGGCCGACGACGGTGGCCATCGCGGTCTCGGGCACGGCGCGCACACTGTGGATCGCGACGGCCAGGCGAGGCTTGTCGAGCGTCGGCTCCTCCGCGGCGTCCTCGTTGCCGAAAGCACCCGTTCCTGTCAGCCGGTCGACGCGAGAGGACCACTTCTCGCCGCTTCCGTCACCGAAGCGCCGCTGCACGCCCTCGAGCGGCGCACCGTCGACGGAAGCCTGGAGGTAGCAGGCATCGATCAGCGTGAGTCGGATGCCTGAGCGCTGTGCGGCCCGCAGGAGAGCCCAGCCCATCTCGTTGGGGTCGTCGTACGGCTGGCCGCCTTCGCCGTGGTGCAGATAGTGGAACTCGCCCACGGTCGTGTAGCCGGCGAGGAGCATCTCCGCGTAGACGTAGGTGGCGAGCTCCTCGTATGTCTCGGGCGTGAGCCGAGCAGCGGCCTGGTACATGAAGTCCCGCCATGTCCAGAAGTCCCCCGCCTTCGTCTCCGACCGGCCGCGCAGCGCCCGGTGGAAGCAGTGAGAATGGGCGTTCACGAAACCCGGAAGCGCCACCTTGCGCACTTCCTCGTTCCTCTTTGCCGCGGAGTTGACCGAGGCGATCGAGCCGTCCGGACCGGTGCTGATGTGGGCGGCCGGGACAGGCGGCGATCCCGGCCCGCTCCAGGCGAGGTCTGCTTCGAACGTGGTCACGTGTCAGCTGCGCCTCGGGCGGGCGAGCTCTTCGGAGGGCAGCCAGACACCTCGTTCACGAGCCACCGCTCTGGCGGACTCGTAGCCGGCGTCTGCGTGGCGCATCACCCCGGTGCCGGGATCGTTCGTGAGGACGCGCTCCAGCTTCTCCCCGGCGAGGTCGGTGCCATCCGCGACGGCCACGACGCCGGCGTGGATGGATCGCCCGATGCCGACCCCGCCACCGTGGTGCACGCTCACCCAGGACGCTCCGCTCGCGGTGTTGAGAAGCGCGTTCAGTATCGGCCAGTCGGCGCTGGCATCACTGCCGTCGGCCATGGCTTCGGTCTCCCGGTAGGGCGAGGCGACCGACCCGGAGTCGAGGTGGTCCCGGCCGATCACGATCGGCGCCGACACGGCACCGGACGCGACGAGCTCGTTGAACCTGAGCCCGGCACGGTGGCGCTCGCCGTAGCCGAGCCAGCAGATCCTTGCCGGGAGACCCTGGTACGCCACCTTGTCCTCCGCCATGCGGATCCAGCGGACCAGGTTCTCGGCGTCGGGGAACTCGGCTATCACAGCCTTGTCCGTCGCACCTATGTCGGCAGGGTCGCCCGAGAGCGCGGCCCAGCGGAACGGGCCCTTTCCCTCGCAGAAGAGCGGCCGTATGTAGGCGGGGACGAAGCCCGGATAGTCGAAGGCGCGAGCGAAGCCCTCGGCCTTCGCTTCGGCCCGGATGCCGTTCCCGTAGTCGAAGACCTCGGCCCCCTTGTCGAGGAACGCGACCATCCCCTCGACGTGAACGGCCATGCTCGTCCTCGAGCGGCGGAGGTACTCGTCGAGGTCCTTCGTGCGGAGCTCGGCCGCCTCCTCGAGCGACAAGCCCTGCGGGATGTAGGTGGTCGGGTCGTGCGCCGAGGTCTGGTCGGTGACGATGTCGATCGGGACGTCCGTCTTCGCCAACTGCGGCACCACGTCGGCGGCGTTTGCGATGAGCGCGACGGAGAGCGGCCTCCGCTCCGCCGCCGCCGCCGTCGCCAGTTGCACCGCCTCGTCGAGGTCGTCCGTGACGGTGTCGACGTAACGAGTCTCGACCCGGCGATCGGCGCGGTGCGGGTCCACCTCGACGCAGATGGCCACGCCCCCGTTCATCGTCACCGCGAGGGGTTGGGCTCCGCCCATCCCCCCGAGGCCGGCCGTGAGCACGATGCGCCCGGCGAGCGAGCCGCCGAAGCGTGCAGCCGCGATGGCACCGAACGTCTCGTACGTCCCCTGCAGGATGCCTTGGGTGCCGATGTAGATCCACGACCCGGCGGTCATCTGGCCGTACATGGTGAGACCCTGTCGCTCGAGCCGGCGGAACTCCTCCGGCGTCGCCCAGTCGGGTACGAGGTTGGAGTTGGCGATGAGGACTCGAGGAGCCCACTCGTGGGTCCGGAAGACGCCCACGGGCTTGCCGGACTGGACGAGGAGGGTCTCGTCCGCCTCGAGGTCGGTGAGTGTCGCCACGATGTCGTCGAAGGCTTTCCAGGATCTCGCCGCCCTCCCGGAACCTCCGTAGACGACGAGGTCATCCGGGCGTTCGGCCACGTCGGGATCGAGGTTGTTCATGAGCATCCTAAGGGCGGCTTCCTGCGCCCACCCTTTGCAGCGCCGTTCTGCTCCTCTCGGAGCGGTGACGACCCTTGGCCCGTGCATCTCGTCGGCGGTCACTCCAGTTCTCCTATCTCGTCTTCGACTTCCCGTACGATCTCGCCTGATCTCACGAGCTCGACGGCGGCGTCGACGTCCGGCTTCAGCTCACGGTCGTGCTCGAGCACCGGGACCCGGCGCCGGAGAGCGGCGATCGCCCGTGCGGGGCCGGGCGCCGGGCTGAGCGGCTTGCGCAGCTCGCATGCCTGCGCGGCGGCAAGCACCTCGAGGGCGACGACGGCCTCGGCGTTGGCCACGCACTCCCTCGCGTGGCGGGCGGCGATCATGCCCATGGAGACGTGGTCTTCCTGTCCGGCGGAGGAAGGGATCGAGTCGACCGTCGCTGGGTGAGCGAGGGTCTTCGACTCCGACACGAGCGAAGCGGCCGTGTACTGGCAGACCATGAAGCCCGAGTTGACGCCTGCCTCCCCCACAAGGAAAGGCGGGAGGCCGTTCGATGTCTTCGGGTCGAGCAGCCGGTAGAGACGCCGCTCGGAGATCGAGGCGAGGCCCACACTCGCGGCGGCGAGGCTGTCGCAGGCGTGACCGACCGGCTGGCCGTGGAAGTTGCCGCAGGAGAGGATCAGCCCGTCGTCCGGCAGGACGATCGGGTTGTCCGAGACCGACGAGAACTCGATCTCGAGCGTGGAGATCGTCTGTTCGAGCACGTCGCGAAACGCGCCGTGGACCTGAGGCGAGCATCGTATGGAGTAGGCGTCCTGCACTATGTGGCTGCTGTCGCGGTGGGAGGCGAGCAGCTCGCTGCCGGCAAGCAGGCGGGTCAGGTTGCGGGCTGCCCGCCTCTGGCCCTCGTGCGGCCGCAGGGCCACGACGCGCTCGTCGAAGGCCCGGTCGGTGCCGAGTATCGCTTCGACAGTGAGCGCCGCCGAGATGTCCGCCACCTTGGCGAGGTTCCTTGCCCGCGAAGCCGCCAGCGCGCCGATCGCGGCCATGCCCTGTGTGCCGTTGATGAGGGCGAGCCCTTCTTTGGCTTCGAGGGTGATCGGCTCGAGACCGACCTCGCTCAGCGCCTCTCCTGCACGCATGCGCCTCCCGTGCACCGTCACTCTCCCCTCGCCGACCGCGGCGAGCGCGAGATGAGCGAGGGGGGCGAGGTCACCCGACGCGCCGAGCGAGCCCTGCTCGGGGACGACCGGCAGGATGTCGTGCTCGAGCATCCGCACGAAGCGCTCGACGAGCTCGAGCCGGACCCCGGAGTGACCGAGCGCGAGCACGTGCGCGCGGAGCAAGAGCATGGCCCGGACCTCGGGAGCGCTCAGCTCGGGGCCGAGGGCGACGGCGTGCGAGCGGAGGAGCCCGTGCTGCAGCGCGCTCGCATGGTCGGGGCTGAGCCGGACGTCTGCGAGGCTGCCGAATCCGGTCGTCACGCCGTAGACGACCGCTCCGGAGGCGAGAGCCTCGTCGACAAGTGCCCGCGCGGCGCCGATGCGCCACCTCGCTGAGTCGCCCACGCGCACAGCGGCACGGCGCTCTGCCACTGCCGCGACGTCCTCGATCGAGAGGAGATCCGAGCCGAGGTCTATGGCCGCGCGCGGGGCCTGTCCAGATGAGCCGTCGTCGCGGTCGGGCACCTCCCGATTCTGCCAGGGATCGCCAGGTCGTTTTTCGTGACAATCGCTTGTCACTCGGCAGTCGAGGGGTTGACGTACGGGACCGCAAGGTGGACCATGTGGCTACCGAGAGCAATCTCGATGCAATTGAACGGAAGGAGTCATGTCGTGGGAGCGAATGACTGTTCCGGGGAGGCTGATCCGCCGGACTGGGGACACCTCGGCCGAGGCTGAGGACTCGAGGGCCTTCTGGTGGTGAAGCCCGGACGACTTAGACCAGGAGCGAAGGAGTTGTGTCGCTCAGACCCCAGCGGAGTATGACCGCCAACCGGGTAGCCCAAGTGGGCTCCACTGATATGAGCAGCGAGAGGGTGCGGCCGTTGCGCTACCCTCGCCGCCGTCGGCCACCGTCTCGCCAGCTCCGACGCGGCGCCGATGTCTCAATGACAGTCGGGCCGGATCAGATCACGCCTTGATGGGTCGGCCGTCGGCCGGCCCATCGGCGCGTCTGGCGAACCGAGTGCCGCCCATAGCTCAGAGCGACTCGTCAGGCGGCGAATTCGGGCGGGAGCAGGCGGTAGCCGGCCCGGCGGACGGTCTGGAAGAGGCTGCAGTCCGGACCTGGTCATCTTCCGGCGGAGATAGCTCACGTAGACATCCACGACGTTGCTCCCAGGCTCGAATCCGTACTCCCACACCTGCGAGAGGATCCGACTTCGGCTGAGGACGTGGTTCGGGTTCCGCATGGACAGCTGCAAGAGGGCACCCATTCGCGTGGTGCCAGCTCGATCGTGCGGCCGGCCCTGTGAGCGAGCTCGGTCATGAGGTCGAGCCGGAGGTCGGCGACCACGAGCTCGGTCGCCGTTGGCTGGGAGGAGGACCGGACGGCAGCTCTCACACGGGCCAGGAGCTCCTCGAAAGCAAAGGGCTTCGTCGTGTAGTCGTTGGCGCCGAGGTCGAGCACCGTCACCTTGTCGGCCGTCTCCGCCCTGGCGGTGAGGACGATCACGGGAAAGGGCGGCGTTGCTCGACCGCAGCTCCATCAGGACGTCGAAGCCGGGGCCATCCGGCAGGCCGGGATCGAGCAACACGAGTCCGAGCTCCCCATCGAGGGCAGCGAGGTATGCGCTCGCCTCGCGGCCTGACGCGACCGTGCTCGTGGAGTACACCCCGGCTCTCGAGCTGAGCGGCCTCCTGCGAGAGGGACGACTGCTCTGCCGAGAGGGAGCCGCTCGAGGCGCCGGCAGACTGGACGATCACCGTGCGCGTGCCGTGGGCGCGCATGACACCTGCAAGCTCGTGGCGGGCGGCGCCGAGCGCCGTCTGCAGCGAAGCGGTCTGCGCGAGCAAGCGCTTCACCTCGGCGGCTGCGCCTTGTTGGGCGGCATTCTGGCTGCCGGCCGTGCTAGTCCGATGAGAGGACCATGAGAGTGTTCTCACGCTCGGCTCTAAGCTCGGGAATGAGGCGTCTTGAGGGCTGGCAGCCGGCGGTCGCGGCAGGGTGCGTGGGCGAGTACCGCGTCGAGCGCGCACCCCTGAGCCAAGATTGGCGGCGGTGAGCATCAAGTACATCGGCTCGAAGCGCCGCCTCGTCCCGGTGATAGCAGCCATGGCCGAGGCGTCGGGGGCGAAGAGCGCGCTCGACCTCTTCACCGGCACGACGAGAGTCGCCCGCGCCCTCAAAGCTGCCGGCGCACACGTGACGGCAGTCGACTCGGCCTCGTACTCGCACGTCTTCGCCGAGGCCTACATCGCGACGGATGCCCGTGACGTCGACCGCGCCGAGCTCGGCCGGATCATCGACCGGCTCAACGCGCTGGAGGGCCGTGAGGGCTATGTCACCGAAGTGTTCTGCCGTACCGCGCGCTACTTCCACCCCGACAACGGCCGCCGGATAGACGCCATCCGTCACGAGATCGACGAGGTCGCGCCTCCGGCAGCTGACGGCCCGCTCGCATGCGGCGGCCCGGCGGCGAGCGGATCGATGAGAGCGCTGCTCCTCACGAGCCTGCTCGAGGCCGCAGACCGGGTGGACTCTACGACCGGGCTGCAGATGGCATACCTGAAGGACTGGGCTCCGAGAGCTCTGCGGCCGATCCGCCTCGAGCTACCGCAGCTTCTCGCCGGCCGGGGAACAGCCCTCGCCGGTGACGCCGTTGAGGTCTGCCCGGATCTCCCCGAGGTCGACCTCGCCTACCTCGACCCGCCCTACAACCAGCACCGCTACTTCACCAACTACCACGTGTGGGAGACGCTCGTGCGCTGGGACGCGCCCCCGCACTACGGCATCGCCTGCAAGCGGCTCGACTCCCGGGACGCCTCGACGGCGAGCCGCTTCAACCGCAAGCGCGAGATGCCGTCCGCCCTGGCGTCCGTCGTGAGCTCGACGAGGGCGCGCCTCATGCTGCTCTCCTACAACGACGAGTCCTTCCTCGGCCTGTCCGACCTCGTGGGGATGTGTTCAGGCCGCGGGGCAGTCGACGTTCTCAAGTTCGACTCGAAGCGCTACGTGGGTGCTCGGATAGGGATACACAGCCCGTCCGGCGAGAGGGTGGGCAAGGTCGGGCGCCTCCGCAACGAGGAGTGGCTCGTCGTGAGCGGCGAGCCCGATCTGGTCGAGCGGGCGGTTCGGGCCGTGAGGGAGCCGCTCGGCGCTACGTTGGCTTCGGTGAGCCGATGAGCACTTCGGTCGTGATCCTCGCCCTCGCGGTCTTCGGCGCCTCCGCTGTCGAGGCCGTCGAGGCGCTGACGATCGTCCTCGCGGCTGGTGTGACGCGCGGATGGCGCTCGGCCTTCGAGGGCATGGCCCTCGCGCTCGTCGTGCTGGCCGTGCTCGTCGCAGGGGTGGGCGTCCCTCTCGTGCACTACGTGCCCATCGACGTCCTCCGGGTCGTGATCGGCGCCCTCCTCCTCGTACTTGGGCTCAACTGGTTGCGCAAGGCGGTCTTGAGGGCGAGCGGGCACAAGGCCCTGCACGACGAGGACGCGATCTACAAGCGGACCGTGAGCGAGCTCTCCGCCGCCGGTGCCACCACCGGCGCTGCGACCACCAGCGGTGCGACCTCCGGCGGGAGGAAAGGCTGGCGCAACGGCGAGCGGGACGCCACCGGTTTCGTCGTGGCGTTCAAGGGCGTGTTCCTCGAAGGGCTCGAGGTGGTGCTGATCGTCCTCACGCTCGGCGCGAGCGGCGGCCACCTGGAGCTGGCGGCGGCCGCAGCAGCCGTGGCAGTCCTCGTGGTAGCCATCATCGGAGCGGTCGTCGCCCGGCAACTGTCCGAGGTGCCCGAGAACGCCATGAAGATGGGCGTCGGGATAATGCTGACGAGCTTCGGCGTCTTCTGGGTCGGAGAGGGCTCCGGGCTCAGGTGGCCCGGGTCCGACCTGTTCCTGGTCGCGCTCGTGGCGATCTTCGTCGCCTCCTCTGCCGTAGCCACGATCGCCATGAGGAGGGCTCTCCCGCACCAGAAGGCCGTGGTGCGCCAGCCGACGGAGGTGGCGGCGCCATGACCGCCGTCGGCCGAGCCCTCGCCGCGTTCGGGCGGTTCTGGTGGGGCTTCCTTGTCGGCGACACGCCCGAGCTGTTCGTGGCCGTGCTGGTGATAGTCGGCCTCGCTCTCGCCTTCGGCCACTCGCCTTCTGTGCGGGGAGCCGGCACGGCCGTCGTCATAGTGGCGGCGCTCGGGCTCCTCTGGTTGTCGATCTGGCGGGGGCGGAAGCGATAGCCGCGGCATCACTCGCATCGCATCGCGGCCACCCCTCACATTGCGCTGCCGCCGGGGGCGGAGTGAGAATCCAGAGATGACCCTGAATGCGGAGAACGAGCTACCCCTCGTGCGGCACTGGATCGACGGGAAGCCGTCCGACACGGCGCCCGAGAGGGTCGGTGAGGTCTACAATCCGGCGACAGGACAGCTGAAAGCCCACGTGGCGTTCGCCTCGCCGGGCGAGGTCGATCGGGCGGTGTCGGCCGCTTCCGAGGCGTTCTCGTCCTGGCGTCGCTCTTCGCTTGCCCAGCGGACGAAGGTCCTGTTCGCCTTCCGTGAGCTCATGGCCGCGCGAGTGGACGACCTCGCCGCCATAGTCACCTCCGAGCACGGGAAGGTCCTCGCCGATGCGATCGGAGAGGTCTCCCGCGGTCTCGAAGTGGCCGAGTTCGCATGCGGCATACCCCAGCTCCTCAAAGGCGGATACTCGGAGCAGGTCTCGACCTCGATCGATGTCCACTCGTTGCGCCAACCACTCGGCCCGGTTGCGATCATCAGCCCCTTCAACTTCCCCGCCATGGTGCCGGCGTGGTTCTTCCCCATCGCGATCGCCTGCGGCAACACGGTCGTCCTGAAGCCGAGCGAGAAGGACCCGTCCGCGTCCGTCTTCATCGCGGAGCTGTGGGCCGAGGCCGGGCTTCCGGCCGGGGTCTTCAACGTCGTGCACGGAGACAAGGTGGCAGTGGACCGCCTGCTCGAGCATCCCTCGATAAAGGCGGTGTCCTTCGTCGGCTCGACTCCGATAGCGCGATACGTCTACGAGAACGCCACCCGGGCCGGAAAGCGCGTGCAGGCGCTCGGCGGGGCGAAGAACCACATGGTCGTCCTGCCCGACGCCGACCTGGACCTTGCCGCCGACGCGGCTGTCAACGCGGGCTTCGGGTCGGCCGGAGAGCGCTGCATGGCCATCTCCGTCGTCACCGCCGTCGAGCCGGCCGGTGACGAGCTCGTGGCGAAGATCGTCGAGAGGATGGGCAGGCTCAAGGTCGGCGACGGGCGGCGAGGCACCGACATGGGACCGCTCGTGACACGGCAGCACCGGGACAAGGTGGCCTCGTACCTCGACGCCGGGCTGAGAGAGGGGGCGAACCTGGTGGTCGACGGGCGGGACGTGAGCGTCGACGGCGATGCCGACGGCTACTGGCTCGGGCCGACCCTCTTCGACCATGTGCGGCCGGAGATGTCCCTCTACCGGGACGAGATCTTCGGCCCGGTCCTCTCGGTAGTAAGGGTGCCGTCCTACGAGGCGGCGGTGAAGCTCGTGAACGAGAACGAGTGGGGCAACGGCACCGCCATATTCACGAACGACGGCGGCGCGGCGAGGAAGTTCCAGAACGAGGTCGAGGTCGGCATGATCGGCATCAACGTGCCCATCCCTGTGCCGGTCGCCTACTACTCCTTCGGCGGCTGGAAGAGCTCCCTCTTCGGGGACACCCACGCCCATGGTACAGAAGGGGTTCACTTCTTCACGAGAGGGAAGGTCGTCACCTCTCGCTGGCTCGATCCGAGCCACGGCGGGATCAACCTTGGCTTTCCGCGGAACGACTGAGGGCTCCGAGATCGTGGCCGAGCAGAGGCTCGAGCCCCGTGCGGACATCGGGCGGCGGCCGGCGACGGGTGCCGCCCCGCTCGTTGGGATCTCGATGCGTCTCCACGCACGACCCGGCGCGTCCGACCGGCAGTTCCAGAACGACGCGTATCTCTTCGCCGTCGAGCGGGCGGGCGGCATACCGGTGCTCTTGCCGAACCTCGCCGAGCCGGAGCGGCTCCGCCCGCTGTTCGACATGTGCGACGCCCTCATCCTTCCGGGCGGCCCCGACATCGAGCCGTCGCGCTACGGAGCGGAGCTCCGCGACGACTGCTCGGTCTCCCTCGAACCGGCGCTCGATCGGACGGAGGTCGCCCTCCTCGCCTGGGCACTCGAATCGGGCCTACCCGTGCTCGCCATCTGCCGCGGCTTGCAGCTTCTCAACGTGGCCCTCGGAGGCACACTCTGGCAGGACGTCCGTGTCGAGGGTGCGACGGTGCTCGACCACCAGCTGACGAACCGTCACGCCCTCGCCCACCAGCTGAAGATCGACCCGGAGAGCCGGCTCGCCGCCCTCGCAGGCGACGGCCCGCTCGACGTGAACACCATGCACCACCAGGCCATCCGCGAGCTCTCGCCCCACCTCCGCGCCGTCGGTTGGAGCGAGGACGGCTTGGTGGAGGCCGTCGAGCCCTCAGGCGGGATGGACGGGGGCGGGGCGCACGGGGATGCCCTGCTCTCTCCGGAGGGCTGTTTCCTCCTCGGGGTGCAGTGCCATCCGGAGGAGCTCGAGCAGGAGCAGTCCTGGGCGGCACGGTTGTTCGAGGGACTTGTGGCCGCGGCGCGCCTTCACCGGGCGCACGGCCCCCACCGGGCGTCCGGCCCCCACGAGGCCGCGGGCACCTGAGGCGTCGCAGCCCGGCCTTTTCGCGCCAGTCCCCATGGAGCGGCGTATTCCGTTTCATATGATCTCATGCAATGCTGCTAGCCTCGAACGCGTGAAGGCCAAGGGCGCCGTGCGGGACGTCGCCGAGGCCCTGAGAAGAGTCGTCGCCGAGCTGCCGGCGGGCGAGGTCAGGGCCGGCCAGCTCGAGATGGCGAGAGCCGTCGGGCAAGCGCTCGCATCTTCGTCCGAAGGCCAACCGTCAGCGCTGGCGGTGGCCGCCGGCACGGGCACCGGCAAGTCGTTCGCCTACCTCGTCCCGGCCCTGCTCTCGGGCAAGAAGATCGTCGTCGCCACGGCGACGAAGGCGCTGCAGGACCAGCTCGCCGAGAAGGACCTCCCGCTCGTGGCGAAGGCGCTCGGCACGAAGACCCGCTGGGCGGTCTTGAAGGGCCGGTCGAATTACCTCTGCCGCCAGCGACTCGACGAGATGGGAGAGCGCGGTCAGCAGGCGACGCTCGAGGAGAGCCTCGGAGGCTCTCTCTCCTCTCGCCGCAGCTCGGAGCTCGGTGCCGAGATCGCCCGCATAGTGGACTGGTCCGAAGAGACGAGCACGGGGGAGCGCGCGGAGCTCGCCTTCGAGCCGTCTCCCCGGGCATGGTCGTCCCTGAGCGTCTCAGCAGAGGAGTGCCCGGGGCCGCACCGCTGCCCTGTGGTGGCCGACTGCTTCGCCGAGAAGGCTCGGGCAAAGGCGGCACAGGCGGACGTCGTCGTCGTGAACCTGCACCTGCTCGGCGCCGACCTGCGCAGCGGAGGAGCCGTCCTGCCCGAGCACGACGCTCTCATCGTCGACGAGGCTCACGAGCTCGAAGACGTCGTCGCTTCGAGTCTCGGGGTCGACGTCAGCCCGGGGCGGATCCGCGCCGCGGCGGCTGGCGCCCGCTCGGCCGCAAGCGACACCTCCGTGGTGGAGGGGGTGATCGCTGCCGCAGCCCGCTTCGAGGCGGCGCTCGCCGAGCGCGCGGACGAACGCCTGCCAGCCGGCCTCGGCGATGGCGTCGGCGGCGCGGTCCGCCTGCTCGTCACTCGTCTGGCGCGGCTCGAGTCGTCCTTGAGGGCGGCCTCGGGCGAAGGAGACGGCTCAGCCGCCGGGACCGATGTGCCGGATGCGGCGAGCGGGGCCGGCGGCCGGCGCCGGCCGGGTGCCACGGGGGACGAACCGCAGAGGGCGCTGAGGTCGCTCCTCCAGGTGGAGCGCCTTCGCGAGGATCTCGAGTCATGCCTTGCCGCCGGACGGGACGAGGTCGTCTGGGTGGCAGGGGGCGACCGTGCAAGCCTGCGGTCGGCCCCGCTCGACGTGAGCACGACGCTTCGGGCACAGGTCTTCGAGCAGATGCCCGCGGTGCTCACGAGCGCCACGATGGTGCCCGGCATCGGCTCTCGCCTAGGTGCGGAAGAGGCTCGCCTGACCGAGCTCGACGTCGGCAGCCCTTTCGACTACGGGGAGCACTCTCTCCTCTACTGCGCCGTGCATCTGCCCCCGCGACGCTCGGCGGGATTCGAGGGCGCCATGCACGAGGAGCTCCGGGACCTGATCGCGGCGGCAGGTGGCCGCACGCTTGCCCTCTTCACGAGCCGGCGCGGCATGGAACTCGCCGCGGCAGCGCTCCGCCCGAAGCTCGACTGGCCGGTCCATCTGCAGGGGGAGCTGCAGAAGCCGGCCCTGCTGCGGGCTTTCAGCGAGGAGGAGGAGTCGTGCCTCTTCGCCACCATGAGCTTCTGGCAGGGAGTCGACGTCCCCGGTCCTTCGCTCTCGCTCGTCGTGATCGACCGGCTGCCCTTCCCGCGACCGGACGAGCCTCTCTCCGCCGCGAGGAGAGAGGCGGCAGGCGCTGACGGGTTCGCGCAAGTCGACCTGCCGCGGGCGGCCACCCTCCTCGCGCAGGGGGCCGGGCGGCTCATCCGGACGTCCACTGACCGGGGCGTCGTCGCCGTGCTAGACCCGCGCCTTGCCCTCGCTCGCTACTCCTCCTTCTTCGTGAGGTCGCTGCCGCCGATGAGAAGGACACGCAGCAAGGACGATGCGGTCGCCTTCCTCCGCGAGCTGCACGACGCCGAGGCACCGGCCGTGACGCCTGTGAGGACAGCCTCGAGCGAGTAGGAGGGAGAAGTGCGAGCAAGAGCTCTCGGCTGCGAGGAAGCGGGAGCGCCGTCCGCTATTGCTAATAGCCGAGCCGCTCTATGGCGTCAGGGCGGCGCTGCCAGCCCTTGTCCAGTTTGACGAAGAGCTCGAGGTAGGCGCCGGGCTCCAGCTGTTCGCGCACTGCCGTGCCGACGGCTTTCAGCACGGAGCCGCCCTTGCCGATCACGATCCCCTTCTGGGACTCCCGCTCAACGAGGATCTCGCAGCGGATGCGGGGCCACTCCCACTCCGTCACCCGACACGCGATCGAGTGCGGCAGCTCTTCTTCGGCGTGGCGGATGAGCTGCTCGCGGACCAGCTCGGCCACGAAGAACGCCTCCTCCACGTCGGTCACCATGCCGGGCGGGAAGTAGCGCGGCCCGACGGGCATGCGGCTCACGAGATGCTCGACGAGCTCCGGCACGCCGGCGCCGGTCCTCGCGGAGACGGGGAAGTACTCGGCGTCGCCGAGCCCGAGGTCCGAAGCGGCGGCCGCGAGGTGCTCGAGGACGTCGCTCCTGCGGGCGGCGTCGATCTTGTTGACCGCGACGACGGGGCCGCGAGGGAGGCGTCCTGCGATGAATCGGTCGCCTCGCCCGATGGGTGCGTTCGCCTCGACCATGAGGACGCACACGTCTACATCGTCGATCGTGTGCGACGCCGTCTCGTTCAACCGTGAGCCGAGGGGAGTCCGCGGCTTGTGGATGCCGGGAGTGTCGACGAAGACCAGTTGCGCGTCGGGGCGGTCGAGCACCCCCCGGACACGGGTGCGGGTGGTGTGGGGGACTCGCGAGGTGATCGCCACCTTCGTGCCGACGATGCGGTTGAGCAGCGTGCTCTTCCCGACGTTCGGCCGCCCGAGCAGAGCTACGAAACCCGACCGGTGCGCCTCGGCCCCCTCCTCCACGACCATCTGTTCGCCGGAAGTGCTCACGGAGCCGTCCCGTCACGGCCCGAAGTCCCGGTCTCGCCGGGTCCGGCGGCCGAAGGATCGCCGCTCGCCGCAGCCGTCGTGTCGACGCTCCCTGCGCGGTCGCCGCCGACGAGCCGATGCGGCACCCCGGTCGCCGTGACGATCCTCACCGAGCCGATGCGGCGCCCCTCAACCTTCTCGGCCACGAGCAGGTGCCCGTCGACGTCGACCGTCTCGCCTTCGCTCGGGATGTGCCCTGCCGCCGCGAGCACGAGTCCCCCGATGGTGTCCCAGTCGTCCGAGAGCGGCAGATCTGCATCCAGCAACTCGTTCACCTCGTCGACGGGCATCTTCGAGCTCACGCGGAACTGGCCGGCGCCGAGCCGCTCCACGAGCGGCTCGTCCACGTCGAACTCGTCGACGATCTCGCCGACGAGCTCCTCGATCAGGTCCTCGAGCGTCACCACTCCTGCAGTGCCGCCGTACTCGTCGATCACAACGGCGATGTGGAACTGGCCTCTCTGCATCTCGCGAAGCAGAGGCGCCACCCGTTTCGTCTCCGGCACGTAGTGGGCCGGACGCGAGAGCTCCTCCACCTGCCGGCGCTCCTGGCCCTCCCGCACCGCACGCACGAGGTCTTTCGTGAAGGCGATGCCGACGACGTTGTCCACGTTTTTCTCATAGACCGGGATCCGGGAGAAGCCGGCCTCGATCGCCCGCTCGAGCACCGTCTCCGCGTCCGTCGACCCATCGACCGCCACGACGTCGGGGCGCGGCACCATCACCTCTCGCACGACCGTGTCGCCGAACTCGATGATCGAGTGGATGAGCTGGCGCTCCTCGCTCTCGATGGCGGCGTCCTCCACCGCGACGTCGGTGAAGGCGAGGAGCTCCGACTCAGTCACGTCGCTGCTGCCGCCTCCCTCCACACCCTTCGGCGTGATGAGCCGGGCGAGGCCGATGAGAGCGCCGGCCACCACCTTCAACGGCGGGAACGCTATGAGCGCCGTCACGATCGGCGCGGCGAACAGGCCCGCTCGGTCGGTGTGGCGGACGGCCCACTGCTTCGGCACGGCCTCGCCGAAGACGAAGATCACAACGACCTCGAAGACCGTGGCGATCGCCACCCCGAGCGCTCCGAAGAGGCGGGCGGAGATGACGCCGACGAGCGTGGCAGCGACGAGCTGGCAGATGAGCACGATGAAGAGCACGGGCGCGAGGAATCTCTCGGGCTCCTCGGCCAGCTTGCGCAGCGACTTCGCTCCTCGGCGGCCCTCGTCCTCGAGCGCTTTCGCCCTCGCCCGGCTCGTACGGGTGAGTCCGGTCTCCGCTATGGCGAGAGCGGCGGACGCGGCGATGAGGATCAGGACCGCGGCGAGGAGCCCTGCGTCGGTACCGGTGAAAGACGCCCCGAGGAGCCGGGGACCCGTCATCTTCGTCTCCGGTGCGGTCCGCTCTCGCCGAGGCGCTGCAGCAGGTCCGCCTCGAGCGACTCCATCGCATCGGCTTCGTCGTCGCTCTCGTGATCCATCCCGAGGACGTGAAGGATGCCGTGGACGAGGAGGAGCGACATCTCGTCCTCGTATGTGCCGGCGTGCTCCGGGGCGTTGCGGTGGGCCACGGCGGGGCAGATCACCACGTCGCCGAGCAGGAGCGGCGGGCCGGCTTCTTCCGCCGAGACGCCGTTCGTGCTCGGAGGCCCGTCACGGTCCGGCGGACCGCTGCCGACGGGCTCGTAAGGGCCGCCGGGAGCGTCCTCGATCGGGAAGGAGAGAACGTCCGTCGGTCCTTCTCGGCCGAGGAACCGTGCGTTGAGACCGGCGATCTCCCCCTCGCCGACGAGGATGACGCTCAGCTCCGCCCTCTCGGGAAGGCCGCGGTCTTCGAGCACGCGCCGGGCGAGCTCCTCGAGGCGTATGCAGTCGACCGGCTGATCGTCCTGCTCGTCAGCTACCGCGACGCGGATCGGCATCGGATGCCCTCTCGTAGGCGGACACGATGTCGCGCACGATCCTGTGGCGCACGACGTCGGCCTGGCCGAGACGTACGAACGAGACGCCCTCGATCTCGCCGAGGACGTTGTCCAGACCGACGAGACCGGAGCGACCACCGGGCACGTCGATCTGGGTCACGTCGCCGGTGACCACGACCTTCGTGCCGAAGCCGAGGCGGGTGAGGAACATCTTCATCTGCTCGGGAGTGGTGTTCTGCGCCTCGTCGAGGATGACGAAGCTCGAGTTGAGCGTTCGCCCGCGCATGTAGGCGAGTGGCGCCACTTCGATGGCGCCACGCTCCATGAGCCGCTGCGTGCCCTCCGGCTCGAGCATGTCGTACAGGGCGTCGTAGAGGGGGCGGAGGTAAGGGTCGACCTTCGCCATGAGGTCTCCCGGGAGGAAGCCGAGCCTCTCACCGGCCTCGACGGCGGGCCGCGTGAGGATGATTCGCGCGACCTCCTTCGCCTGCAGAGCCTGGACGGCGAGAGCGACAGCGAGATACGACTTGCCTGTGCCGGCGGGCCCGATCCCGAACGTGACGACGTTCGAGCCGATGGCTTCCACGTACCGCTTCTGGCCTGCCGTCTTCGGGTGGACACGCCGTCCCCGCGCCGAACGGGCCACCTCCGTCGTGAGCACCTCGGACGGCCGGATGTCCGCCCGCACCATCTCTATAGTCCTGCC
>JAJYVX010000236.1 GCA_021791795.1 Actinomycetes bacterium
CGTCACACCTCGCCGGCGAGGAAGCGGAACAGCGTCGTATGGCTGGGCAGCGCCTGGTTTCCCCGGAGACGCTGCGTCGCCTCGTCGCCCAAGAGCGAGACGTCGGAAAGGAAGTCCCCGCTGGCCAGCTGGAGCTCTACGAGGGGGCGGTAGCATTCGTCGCCCGAGTAGCCGCCGGTGCCGATGGGGCGCAGGTTGTGCCGGTCGACCACTTCGGCAGGACCCAGATGATCGGGCAGCTCGCCGAACAGTGCGATGCTCGCGACTCCGGTCACGTTGTCCTCGGCCGCTTCGACGACGACCGGGGTGACGCGGCGCAATGGCCGGGCAACGACCCCGTCCTCGATCTCGATCTCGGACCTGGCGCGGCAGTCTTCAGCCGACAGGTGCTCCTTTTCTGGCTGTGGTGCGAGCGTGGAACACTCGCATTCTCCCAGGTCGAGGAGCATTTGTCGCGTCTTTCGACGTCTTGTGCCGCTACTTCACTGAAATATCAGGGTCAGACCCACATGGCCCCTAGCAGAGGCCGCCACGGTGGATGATGTTCTCGCCACTCAGCGCGAATCATCACCTCAGATGCCCCGCTCGTCAAGCGCTTGCGAGTCGCGCTCGACCGGTGCCACATGCTTGCCAAAGAGAACGGTCGCCTGCGCCGCCAGCTCACGCACGCGCTCGGCGAGCGACGCGTCTCGACTCCGAGGACAAGTGCCTCGATGCCACACCCAACGTTGCTCTTCGGTGACGATCCCACTTTCGCCGACGATGAGTGATCCTCCCACTGGCCATGTCGACGACGGTGTCCTCGACGCAACATCCCAGCCTGGAGTCGCTGTTGGGCGGACAGCGCAAGATAACCATCGAGTCGGCCTTCTCGACGGCCAGGCTCAGGAGGAAGGTCACAAAGGGGCCGGGCTCGAGAGCCGCCGGGCTCACCATCGCCTTCAAGCTGATCGAGGCCGCCGATGACCGCTGGCGCGACGTCAACGGCGCCGATCTCGTCGCCCTTGTGCAGGCAGGAGCGACGTTCCGACAGGGCGTGTTGGTCCAGAGCGAGCTGAAGGAAGTGGAGGTCGCCCGTGATCAGCGGGTCGGGCCGATCCACAACTCTTGAACATGCCTCGCAATCGCTTTAGCAACACGCCTGGAATCCTCACAGAGTCGAGCCGAGTTGCGCTGGCCGGAGGCGGCCGGAGGCGACAGACCGACTCAGCCGGCGTAAAGGGCGCAAGCCGCCTGCTCAAACTCCTCGAGCGCGTCCCAGTTGAGCTCGACGCCGAGCCCCGGAGCCTGAGGAAGCGTTACGCCTTCGGGGGTGACGGCGATCTCGTCGATCGTCAGCTCCTTGCGCAGGCGGGACTCGCAAGTCTCAGGGTGCAAGAACTCGAAGCGTTCAACCTCGGGCCTAGCGGCTGCGAGGTGAGCGGTCGCTGCAACCGTGATACCCGTCTTCCAGGCATGCGGGATGACGACTCGGCCACTCGCCGCAGCGAGATCGCAGACCTTGAGCGCCTCGCTCAGGCCTCCGACGCGGCCAACGTCGGGTTGAAGGACGTGCAGGCAACCGGCACGTACGAGCTCCCGGAACTCGAACACGGTGGCCTGCCATTCGCCCGCCGCCACCGGGATCGGACTCGCCGCCGTCAGCTTCGCGTAGCCGTCGAGGTCGTCGATCCAAAGCGGCGTCTCTACGAATCGCAGGTCGTAGGCGACCCACTCCTCGATCATCGCGAGGGCGCGCTCGGCAGAGTCGAATGCGTACTGCATGTCGACCATCAAGGTCACACCTGGACCCACCGCCGCGCGCACCGCCTCCAAGACCTCGGTCATTGCCGAGTCCGGAAGGCGCAGTCCCATGTTGGCGTAGGGGCCTGAGAAGGTTGCCTCGGCCTTGACCGCGTCGAAGCCGAGGTCGATGGCCCGGCGCGCCCAGCGGACCATTGAGCCGATGTAGGAGTCCAGGTCACCGACCTCTGGCTCGAGCGAGCAATACGCGCTGAGGTGGCTCGCGGGCTGACCGCCGAGGAGCTTCCACACCGGCACACCAGCCGCCTTCCCGCAGATGTCCCACAACGCCATGTCGATCGCCCCCAGCGCGTGGACCAAAGCACCCCGGCGTCCGGCCATCGCGGTCGAGCGGTAGACCTCCTGCCACACCTTGGGCGGGTCCAAGGGATCCAGCCCGACGAGGACAGCCGTGAGACCGCGGTCCATGGTGTGCGTTCCGGGCGACTCGATGCATGAGCGCGCGATCCACGGGTTGACGTCGGATTCGCCGATCCCAACGATGCCCTCATCAGTGAAGACCTCGACGAGGAGGTCGTCCTGCGCCGAGCTCGTCGCCCTGACGTCGTAGTCCGGATCGACGATGACGTGGCTCTTGACCTTGGTGATCTTCACCCTGTTCCCCTTGTTGGGCATGCGACTGGCGGCCGATGCGATAGTTGCTACATCGGACCATCATATGTATGATGATACACGTGTCGGGACTGGGGGGCGACGCCGGGGCTACCGCGGACGAGGTCGTCGAGCTCCGCGCTCTTTCGGTCGCGCCGGCTGGTGTCGGCAGCGGTGAGGGCTTCTCGCGTGCGCTGTTGACGGACCAGGTGGTCGACCACCTCAGCCAGCTGATCACCGACGGAGCGCTCCCCCCGGGCTCCTTCCTTCCCCCTGAACCGGAGCTCGCCCGCCAGCTGCGCGTCAGCCGGACGGTGATCCGCGAGAGCACTCGGGTGCTCGCTGCCCGGGGCATGATTGACATCCAGCGAGGCCGCGGCTCGTCGGTCCGGGCGCCGTCGGCGTGGGACATCGGCGGTCCGATCGAGCTCGCCGTGATGGCCGAGCAGGCGGAGCTCACCAACTGGCTCGAGATCCGCGCCGCGCTTGAGATCGCTAGCGCCCGCTACGCGGCGCGCCGCGCGGGCCCAGCGGAGCACGCACGGGTCCACCAGGCGCTGTCCCGCCTCGATGGGAGCTTCGACGATCCAAACGCCTATGCCGAGGCCGACATCGCCTTCCACGTTGCGATCGCGGCGGCCTCGTGCAATCCCCAGTTCGAGCGACTCCTGCGTCCGCTCCTTCGACCGTTGCGGACTCACTTTAGTCAGCACGTGCGCCAGGTGACAGTCCGCTCGGACGCCAACCGCCAGCACGCGGCGATCGTCGAGGCCATCGTCGCCGGTGACGAAGCCGGGGCCGTCGCGGCGATGTATGCGCACTTCAGCGTCGTTGCAGAAGAAGTCCGAGCGATCGAGACGGCCGACGATGAATACCAAAGCAAGGAGGGGAACAGCGATGAGTTATAGACGGACGCTGGGCGGGGCGGCTGCGACCTTGACGGTGGGGCTGGCGGCCTCGGTTATCGGCGTCGGAGTAGGCGGCACTGGCGCAGCGGCCTCGCGCGCGGAGGGGTTGCCCCAGACGGGTCGGTGCGTGACGTATGCGGGAGTGGAATCGAGCGGCAGCCTGAACAGCCTGGACCCGACGATCCAGGGTTCGAGCCAGATCTCGATCGAGGTCGACGCCGCCTACAACAAGCCCTACTATGCCGAGCCGCCGAATTGGACCCCGGTCCCCGCCCTCGCTACGGGTGCGACCCACAACTCCTCTGGGACGGTCTGGACAATCTATTTGCGTCACGGTGTGCATTTCCACGACGGGCACGAGATGACCTCGGCCGACGTTGTCTACACCTTCCAGCACCTCCTCAATCCAAAATATGGATCTGATGAGGCTGGGACGCTCTCAATGATCGATCCCGCAAAGGTCGTGGCGACTGGACGCTACAGTGTCCAGTTCACCCTTAAGCAGCCCGTCGGTGACTTCCCGCTGTACCTCGCCGACAAGGACGCCTTCATCATCGCCGACCACGCCACCGAGTCTCAGCTAAAGTACCAAGGCGACGGTACTGGGCCATTCGTTCCGGTCAACTTCCAGCCGACGGCGCCCACACACAAGTTTGTCCGCTTCGCCCACTACTGGCAGCCGGGGCGCCCGAAGGCGTCTTGCCTCATCCTCTCGG
>JAJYVX010000237.1 GCA_021791795.1 Actinomycetes bacterium
CTGGTCGACCTGCCGCTGGCGCCGCGCGGCATCCCGCAGATCGAGGTCGCCTTCGACATCGACGCGAACGGCATCGTGCACGTCTCGGCGAAGGACCTCGCGACCGCGAAGGAGCAGTCGATGACGATCACCGGCCAGTCCTCGCTGCCGAAGGACGACATCGAGCGCATGGTGCGGGACGCAGAGCAGCATGCCGCCGACGACAGGCGCCGCCGGGAGGAGGCGGAGAGCCGCAACACGGCCGACACGCTCGTCTACCAGACGGAGAAGCTCCTCCGCGACCAGGGCGACAAGATCCCCGAAGGCGAGCGCGGCCGGGTCGAAGAGGCTTTGAAGGACGTGAAGGATGCCATGGCAGGATCCGACGTCGACGCCATCAACCGGGCGCTCGACACCCTGCGCACGGCTTCCCAGGCGATGGGCCAGCGCATGTACGAGCAGGCGGCGCAGCAGCAACAGTCCGCCGGAGCCTCGGGCCCGAGTGGCGGCTCGGCCTCGGGTGAGACGAACGAGGAGGAGGTCGTGGACGCGGAGATCGTCGACGAACCGCCGACAGGCACCGAGGGTTCATGACCGGCGCGTTCTACAACCCCGACCCGTCCGAGCCCGGCCACGCCGGGCAGGCGGGCAGCGAGAGGTCCGGCGGGGCGGACGAGACGCGGGGTCCTGCAGCCGACGAGCAGCGGGAGGCAGGCGGTCCGAGCGGAGGCCCCTACCAGCCCGCGGCGAGGAGCAACGACGAGGTCGAGCCCGAGGAGGCGTTTGCCGCGAGCGAGGCCGACCCCTTTGCAGGCATGGGCGGTCTCGACCAACTCTTGAGCGACGACCTGCAGAAGATCGCCGCCGAGCGTGACGAGTATCTCCAGGCGCTGCAGCGCCTACAGGCGGACTTCGACAACTTCCGCAAGCGGGCGATGAGGCAACAGACCGAAACCCTCGAGAGGGCGAGCGAAGGTCTTCTGAAGGAGTTGCTCCCCGTCCTCGATGCCCTCGACCTCGCCCTCGCCCATCACGCAGACACGACGATGCCCGAGGGAGCGGGCGCGGGCGCGGCGACAGGCGGCGCGGCCTCGGGCGCTCCGAACGGCAGGGACGGCGACGACAAAGCGGCCCACAGCTCGCTCGTCCAGGTGGGCTCGCTGCTACGCGACACGCTTGGCCGGGAAGGCCTCGAGCGCATAGACGCAGTCGACGTGGCGTTCGACCCCACGATGCACGACGCTGTGGCACACGAGCCGGCCGACGAGGACTCTGGCAACGGCGGCGGCACAGGCGGCAGCGGCGCTGATGGTGAGGGTGACGAGAGCACCGAGATCGCAGGAGCGGGGCAAGCCGGCGACAGCACCGGCACCGGGCACGGCGAGGCCCCGGACCATCCGGCGCATCCGGCCCAGCCGTCGGTGAGCGAGGTGCTCCGGGCGGGCTACCGCCTGAAGGGCCGGGTCATACGCCCGGCGATGGTGAAGGTCAAGGGCTGAGAGCACGAGGAATCTGAGTGGCCCCACAGCGCGAGTGGTTCGGAACCGACTACTACAAGGTGCTCGGCGTCTCGCCTGAGGCGACCGAGAAGGAGATCACTCGCGCCTACAGACGCCTCGCCAAGCAGTATCACCCCGACGCCAATCCCGGTTCCGAGGACAAGTTCAAGGAGATCTCGGCGGCCTACGACGTTCTCGGCGACGCCGATAAGCGCAAGGAGTACGACGAGATCCGCCGGCTCGGTCCTGTCGGGGCGGGGTTCCCGGGTGGCTTCGGCACGGGAGGATCGGCCGGTAATGGCGGCTTCAACTTCCGCATAGACGACCTCGGCGACCTCTTCGGCGGCATCTTCAACCGGGGCAACCGCAACCAGCGGACGAGCGCCAACTGGGGCGGACCCCGGCGCGGGCAGGACGTCGAGGCGGAGCTCCACCTCTCCTTCGGGGAAGCGATAGAAGGCGTCGTCACGTCCGTCAACGTCCAGGCGGGGGCGATCTGCCACGAGTGCGCCGGCTCGGGTTCCCGCCCGGGGAGCATGCCGGTCACCTGCTCCCGTTGCGGAGGCTCTGGAACTCTCAACGACAACCAGGGACTCTTCTCGCTCGCTTCGCCGTGTCCCGAATGCCGCGGCCGCGGACTCAAGATCACCGACCCCTGTCCGAGCTGCCAGGGCACGGGCACCGAGACACGCCAGCGCCAGGTGAAGGTCCGCATACCGGCCGGTGTCGAAGGCGGTCAGCGCATCCGTGTGAAGGGCCGGGGAGAGGCGGGCGCGAACGGGGGCCCGGCAGGCGACCTCTACGTGATCGTCCATGTGGCCAAGCACCCGCTCTTCGGGCGCAAGGGCGGAAACCTCACCCTCCGGGTGCCGGTCACCTTCGCCGAGGCGACCCTCGGCGCGGACATCACGGTTCCTTCCCTCAACGGACAGGTCACGCTTCGCATCCCACCCGGGACGCCGAACGGGAAGACGTTCCGGGTGAAGGGCCGCGGAGTCCACTCGTCCTCCAAGACGGGCGACCTTCTCGTGACCGTCGAGGTGGCGGTACCCGAGCACGTGACAGACGAGCAGAGGCGGGCGATCGAGCAGCTCGCGAAGGCGACCAGCGAGTCGCCGCGACAGCACCTCGGAGTGTCGCCATGACGGCTGTGCCCGACCGCTCCCATCGCGCTCTCTACGTCATCTCGGTAGCCGCCGAGCTGGCGGGCGTCCACCCGCAGACTCTCCGCATCTACGAGCGGCGCGGGCTGCTCGACCCGGCGAGGACGGGAGGCGGCAGCCGGCGTTACTCGGACGCCGACATCGCCCAGTTGCGGCGCATCCAGGACCTCACCGCCGCGGGGATCAACCTCGAAGGGGTACGCAGGATCCTCGCCCTCGAGGCCGAGCTGGAGGCTGTGCGCAAGGAGCTCGAACGAGTCCGGAGGGAAGCCGCCGACGCAATCGAGCGGACGCACCGCCAGTACCGCCGTGACCTGGTGCCGGTGTCGCAGACACGCTTGCCGGCACGCTGGCGGTAGTGCGAGCCTCACCCGAGAGCTCGCCCGTGAGCGCTGAGCGCACATCGAGGAGCCACAGGACAAGCACCGACGACCAGAAGAAGAACACGCAGCGATGCCACTAGACCCCAATCGTTGGACCCAGAAGACGCAGGCCGCCACCCGCGAGGCGATCGACCTCGCCCGTGAGCGGCACCATGCTGAGGTGACGCCGGAGCACTTCCTCCTTGCGGCCCTCGGACAGGAAGGCGGCGTGGCGATCCCGCTGCTCGACCGGCTCGGTGTGTCGCCTCTCTCCGAGCGAAACAAGCTCGACGCATCCCTCGCCCGTCTCCCCAAGACCTACGGCGGCGCGGAACCCGCCTTCTCGCGAGAGTTCACCGACGCCTTCGACGAGGCGGACAGACTCCGTGTGGAGATGGGCGACGAGTACCTCTCGGTCGAGCATCTCCTCCTGGCCACGAGCGGCCGGCTCGGGGTCGAGCGCGACAAGCTTCTCGCCGCGCTCCGCGAGGTTCGCGGCTCCCACCGCGTCACGTCGCAGAACCCCGAGGAGCAGTACCAGGCGCTGCAGCGCTACGGGAGGGATCTCACCGATCTCGCCCGGAAGCGCAAGCTCGACCCGGTCATCGGGCGGGACGAGGAGATCCGGCGCGTGGTCCAGGTGCTCTCGCGACGGACGAAGAACAATCCCGTGCTCATCGGAGAGCCCGGCGTAGGGAAGACCGCGATCGTCGAAGGCCTCGCCAACCGGATCGTCGAGGGAGACGTGCCGGAAGGCCTCAAGAACAAGCGGGTCGTCGCACTCGACCTCGGTTCGATGGTGGCCGGGGCGAAGTACCGCGGCGAGTTCGAGGAGCGCCTGAAGGCGGTGCTGAAGGAGATCACCGACGCCGAGGGCGAGATCGTCACCTTCGTCGACGAGCTGCACACCATCGTCGGAGCCGGTGCCGCCGAAGGCGCCATGGACGCTGGCAACATGAT
>JAJYVX010000036.1 GCA_021791795.1 Actinomycetes bacterium
GCTCCTGGGACCGAGCCCGCATCAGCTGATCGCGTCCTCCCAGGTCAACGGTGGTGTGTAGGGGGAACACTTCTCAATCGCGGTCCCGTGACCAGGACGTTCGCGAATGACCCGCCGAACTCGGGTCAGTGGGAGAAGACGTGGTGACGCGCGCGTCCGCCGGAACGGAGGAATCACACGCCGATCGGGGAGTCAAACGAGCGATAGGGGCCGCAGGTTGCCGGCGCCCAGTCCGAGCGTGAAACAGCTCGGCTAGCCGCCGAGGCTCTCGAAGCAGGAGGCGATGGCCGAAGCACCGGGCCGCCCCACCCACGTCGTCGGATCCATCTGGCCTTGCGGAACATGGATGAACGGATCACTGTTGAAATAGATCGTCCAGAAGTAGACTCCTGCAAGATGAAAATGACGGACCACGTTGCAGACCATGTCGAACCACTGCCCTTCCATCGGCAGATACTTCACGTTCGTGTGACCTGAAATCACCGTTGACGGCCGTTGATATCCGGTCGGTATCGCGGCAAACCCGACTTCCTGGAGAACTGTGCGGTGGAGCTCAGAAGCCGGGAGCGGGCTGAGCAGCTGGGTCCAGGCCGAATAGAGCGTCTGCTCGCTGGTGGACGGCCCCGCGCCTGCTACAGGAAAGTAGGCATCGGCATAGTCGGAAAAGCCAGGCACGACCACTTGTCCCGTGTACCACGGCTTGCCAGACGAGTCGTACTCGAGGCTACCGTGGTAATAGCGCTTCATACCGCTTACGAAGGAGGACCAAGCAGCCACCGTCGCGCGGTTGATGCTGAGGTCCCACAACTCACTTGCATATACGAATGTGGCCAGATGTGAGTTCTGAGCGAGCCGCAAGTAGGGCCGGATTGCGTTGACATAGGAAGCGAAGAAGGTATTCAAGTTCGCTGGATGCATGTGTCCGCGAAACTCATAGCCGGATGCTCCAACGTTCAGCAACGGCCGAAAGGACACGGCGAGGTGTGCCTTCTCGGCTGTCCTCACGAAGGTGCCGACCTCTGCCGTAGACGGAGTCGCGGAGGTCGTGAAGACGGAATCAGAGGTAAGCGTTGGCGTGTAGATGGGAAAGCAGAGCGATACCGCATTCGCATGGAGGACGCTCACCACGTATCTCACGATGTTCTGCGACTCCCGGGCGGTGTGCGCGGGAGTGTCCATGGTCCTGCTGTTGCGCCACCAGATGTCAACTCCAAGCTGTGTACCCGTCTTGGCGTTCCCCGGCTGCTGCACTCGCGAACTGCTGGGGACGCTCGGGGTCGTACCTCTTGAGGCGGGGTTGCCGCCGCCACTGCCCCCGCTCAATCCGAGGGCCAGGCCGATTGCGGCTGCAACCACAACGACGCCGAGGATGGCGACGGCCGAGCGCTTCACTGCTGCTGCGATCCTTCCTGAAATCTGCGGTCAGTGTGCCGTGGTTCGGTCTGCCCTCACCGAGGTGTTGACGAGCGGAACCGGATGGTTGCTCACCGAAGCAGACCAGGCTAGGTCTCGCAGGAAGTTAGCAGCGGAGAACGCGAGTACGATCGCGAGTACGGCCAGCAGGGGCATGACAGCCCGACTCCCGCCGCGGCGGACGACTCTCATCAGCCCGGCTCCAATGAGCGGGGCGATGAAGACCATCGCGTAGCCCTCGTTCTCGAGGAGCGACGAGCTCGTGCCGGAGGCGAGCTGGTAGCCGATCACGAGTGGCAGGGCGGCAAACAGGACCGTCGAGAGGATGAGGTTCTGCCTCCGCGGCCGCGAGAAAACGACGATGGCGGCAGCTGCGACCGCCAGCACGATTTCAGGGGCGAGGCTCTCGATCAACCGGGCAGCGATGGTTGCAAGGGGCAGTGCTCCGCCTGTCAGCGCTTCGAGCGGAGCGCTCAGCGCGTGCGGGAGCAGACTCATCGCGGCGGCGAAACCAGACATCGTGACGACAACACCTACTGCAAAGATCGAGCCCAGCGCCCATGTCGTCCTCGCAGATGCTCCACGAGACGCTCCCTCGTGTCGCCAGCCCGCAAGTACGAGCAGGACAGCGGCTGGGAGCACTGCCACTGCGGCGAAGGAGGTGACCGCGGAAGCACCGCACATCGCACCGCCTAGAGCAGCAGGCACGAGTCGTTGCGCAGCGCTCCCCGCGAAGGTCGTCACTGGAGCTGCCGCAGCCCGGCGCAAAGCGACAGGCCGGTGGCCGGCGAAAGCGAGCCGGACGCCCGTCGCGAGAAGCATCAATGCCAAGGAGTCGGGTACGCCGAGGTGGCCGAGCGCCAGCACTGGCGCTGACACGCCGAAGACGACTCCCGCGAGCACGCCGGCGAGGTCGCCGAAGAGGTGGCGGCCGAGGCTGAAGACGAGAAGAGTGGTGCCCAGCATCAAGACAAGGCTCGCGGCACGCAACAGCCCGAGCCCGCCGAGCGACACGAGGGCGCGTGCAAGACGGGGGTAGATCGCAGGGTCACCGAGGAGCCTGCTCGTCACCGGCGAGAGCAGGGTGTGCTGGCGCGCAAGGGAGGCGGACTCGACGGCGAGCGCCACTCCTCCCCGACGGAGGCTGAGAAGTGTCTGGACGACCAGGAGGACGGTGAGCGGCGCGTACATCCTGAGTTTGGACGGACGGCCGTACGAGGGCACGAGGCGCCGCGGTGTTGCGGCAAGCGATGTCTCGATAGGGGAGCCGAGCGCTGTCGTGTCCTGCAGGACGACCATGTCGTCGAAGGCTGTGGCGCTCACGCGATGAGCTCCCTGTGGAAGAACGACTCGACGAGGCGGAAGGAGTTGAAGGCGTAGAAGGCCCCCATCACCGACACGACGGCGAAGTTAACCCAGTCTCCTTCGGCGGCCCTCCAGAGCGCCAGTCCGACCCAGGCGAAGGAGCTGAGCGTGTTCCAGCAGAACGACGACCATTGGAATTGCCTGAACCTGCGGCTCGAGGCCACCGAGGCATTGCCCGAGCCGGTGGCGTCCCAGGGGATGACCGCCTCGTGAAGGAAGTCGAAGATCGCGAAGACGTACGACCACTGGCAGATGATGCGGATCGACCAGGCGGCCGGGCCGAAACGGCAACGGTGCCACAACGGGTAGACGACCACGAGCACGAGGAGCGCCGGTATGAGGACGGCGTAGTGGGAGAGCCGGAAGCCGTTCACATCCGCGATGAGGAGCGAGAGCATGAGGGCCGGGATGAAGAAGGCCGAGAGCGCCGTCTGCACGTAGTAGTTGAACCCGGCCAGGTAGCTGAGCCTCGCCCGGAGGGGAAGGCGAACCTTCCAGAACGTGTCATCTGCGAGGAGGCGAATGGACCCGGTGCACCACCGGTACTGCTGTTTGAAGAAGCTCGAGAGATCGGGCGGGCAGATGCCGGCAGCGAGGTTCAGGGGCACGTACTGGAGTCGCCACCCGAGGAGTTGCAGGTCGAAGCCCGTGCGCATGTCCTCGCCCTGGGGGATGAGGGTCATGCCGCCGTTCTCGTCGAGCGCCGAGCGCCGGTAGATGGCGTTCGTCCCGCAGCAGATGGCTGCGCCGTGCTGCTGGCGGGACCACTGACACGCCCTGTAGAAGAACTCCTGCACCTGTGCCGCCCCGCGCTCGATCCAGTTCTGCCGGCGCTGCACCCGGAAGAACTGTGACGTCTGCACGATGGCGACGCTGTCGTCGCGGAGCATGTACGGCACCATCTCGCTCAGCATGTCGGGGCGCGGGCAGAAGTCGGCGTCGAAGAGGAGGACGAGCTCACCGCCGGAGTGCTCGTAGGCGAACCGCAGGTTGCCCGACTTCTTCATCCAACCCTTGTCGGGCCGGCTGAGGTAGGTGAATCCGAATTCGGCCGCCATCGCCCTGACCTCGGGCAGCCCGCGGTCGTCGAGGCAATAGACGTTGACCTCACCGGGCCACGCGAGCCGACGGACGTGCTCCCAGGTGTTTCGCAGCACGTCGAGCGGCTCTCCGCAGTTGGGCAACCAGACGTCGACGCTCGGGTAGCGCTCGTACTCGAAGGTCGACACGAAGCGGTCGTGATCGGTGACGTCGAAGTCCCGGCCGCTGTAGTTCGCGAACAGCGAGATGACGAACGACAGCATGGCGAAGCACCAGTAGGCGAGGAAGACGGCCGCCCAGGAGATCGAGAGCGTGAGCCGGAGCAGCCCGTAGGAGATGCCGGCGAACGCCAGCACGATCGGTATCCCGAGCAGGAAGAGATGCCTTTGGACATAAAGAGTACGTTCGGCGTCTGCCGGAGCCTCAGGAAGGCATGTCGGATGCGCGGGGACGGTGAGCAACTGCTCAGCTGCTCCGTCCTGGCGCGTCGGATCCTGACAGGCCGGGTCCGTCGGTCTTCTCCAGCAAGGTGCCCCCTCGGGGATCCGTCCACTCCCGTCACGCGCACCACCTGCTGCGCGCCTACTCCTGCCAGGCTACTAGTCGGCAGGCCTACCCATCGGACGTGACTACAGGTGGCGCCTTCGGGGCAGAGCCGGAGAGCGGCGGCTAAGTGGCAGTCCTCTTGCATCTTTGGCTGGGGAGGTTCATTATGAAGCACAATCGTGTAACTACACGACTGAGACTCACCACCAAGGGAGGGGATGCCGGTGGCGTTCCAGTCGCTGATGTTCGAAGGACCGGATCGGTCGTGGCAGATGAGGGCGAACTGCATGGGCGTGGACCCCGACCTGTTCTTCCCCGAGCGCGGGGCTTCCACGAGGGAGGCCAAAGAAGTCTGCAGAGGTTGTGTCGTGAGGCAGGACTGCCTCGATTACGCCATCTCGAACGGCGAGAAGTTCGGCATCTGGGGCGGGATGAGCGAGCGCGAGCGGCGCCGTGTGCGCAGGGCTCGGGTGCTCGCCCAGCAGAACGCGGCGAGCTGAGAACTCGCTCTTCTCTCCGGCATCATCCCGCGCGGCGGCCCTACCCGGCCTTGGCGAGATGGCTCTCGATGGTGCGGTCCTCGCTCAGGTCGAGCTCAGACCAGCGCCGCTCGTCTGTCGCGTGCAGGACCTCACAAGGTAGGAGACCGACGAGCTCAGCACGGATCACCCGGAGCCGGGCGGCCACGAAGTCGTACACCTGAGCCGGCCCGAATACCGCTGGAGCGACGAGGTTGCAGGAGACCTGCATGAGCGAGCCGACCTCGAGACCGAGCGTCCGCACCTCGGGGCGTCGCAGTTCGCCCGCGACACGCCTCGCGTCCGTGAAGCTCCCCTTGACGAAGAGGTTGTAGGCGACGAGCACCCCCCGGGCGCCGACGCAGCATGCGCCGGCGGTGGGGTGCGGGAGCGGCGGTCCGATGTCGGGCTTGAGCTCGACGTATGCCCGCCTTCTCACCTCGGGAAGCGAGCGCTCGGGTCCGTAGAGGAAGCACGGAACACCGAGCTCCTCGGCGAACCACGTGGCAAAACCCGCCCTCTCCTCCAACACGTCATCCACCCGCCCCGCTTCTCCAAGGGGCACGAAGGGGACGACGTCAACCACTCCGAGGCGGGGATGCACACCCTCGTGCCGCCGGATGTCGAGCAGCCGGACGGTCTCACGAGCAAGAGATCGGGCAGCCTGGCTCACGTCGTCGGATTCGCCCCCGAGGGTGAGGACGGATCGGTTGTGCCAGCGGTCCGAGTGCACGTCGAGGAGACGGGACCCGGCCGCGGCGCTGATCGACGCGATGACGTCCCGGTTCCTGCCCTCGCTCACGTTCACCACGCACTCGATCATCCGAGCGCGTTCCGAGTCGGGCGTCGGGCCAGCGGTCAGGCTGTCAGTTGGCGAGCTGCGCGGCGGCAAGGCGCCGGCGGCGAGCTATCCGTCTGCGCTCGCGCTCGGACGTCCCACCCCAGACACCGTGGTCTATGTGGTTCTCCATGGCGTACTCGAGGCATGGAGCCTTGACGGGGCAGTCGGCGCAGATACGCCTCGCGACCTCGACACCCACGCCGTCGCTCGGGAAGAAAGTGTCGGGCGGCACGTCCTTGCACTTGCCTCGGGCCATCCAGGTCGTGTCCACGGCAACATCTTGACGAAGTCGAGACTCGATGACCAGCGCGTAGGCGATATTCACACCAAACTCTCAGCTTCCTGACCCATCGCTCCGCCCGGTAGCATCGGCCCCGTGAGCATCACTCCTCCCGCTGCCGATCAGCCGACCGAGCCGCCCCGGGGGCATGTCCGCATGATTTACCTCGGCCCCGTCGCGCCGCACTGGGAAGTGGAGTCCGAGTTCGGGGATCGAGTCGTGATCGAGGAATTCCGCCAGCGTGCCCTCGCTCGGCTCGTCCTCCTGCCCCCGCACGACCCGCAGTTCAGGCGCAACCGGGAGCGCATCGTGCGGGACGCGGAGCGGGAGAACCTTATCCTCGAGTGGGACCTCGGCATGCCCGAGGAAGAAGCCGGCGCAGCCGGCTAGTCCCGACCTGCCGACCACGAAAGCTTGGCGTCGGGTCCGCGCGACTTGGGACCGGCGGGGCGCGCAGGAGAGGAGGGCACTGCAATGCAGGTGCACAAGCGTCTCGGTTCGCTCGGGAGCGGTTTCAGGGCCGTAGCGGCCCTTTCGACCGCGATGGCGCTCAGCACGGCGACTACCGGCATTGCCAGCGCGGCTGGAGGAGCGAAGGCGCAAGGCATCGAGCTCGTGAGCCCCAGAGGCTTTTCCGTCGTGCCTGTCCCCGGAGACCGCTACGTCGAACCCACTACAAGCCTGACCTTCCTCAACACGACCGTCTCGCAGCTCTCCGGGCTCACAGTGAGAGGGTCGCTGAGCGGAAGCCATGGGGGCCACCTTTCGCTGCTCATCGGAGCCAAGGGAGAGAGCTTCGTGCCGACGAAGCCGTTCCGGCCGGGAGAGACTGTCACCGTCACCGCACCGAAGCTCCGTATGCCGGCCGGACATCGCGACAGCTACACGTTCGGGATCGCTCGGCCGGCGTCGCCACCTGCTGCACGCAAGGCGTTCCAGGTGGCCGGGACCGAGTACGGTCTCGGCCCGAGCAGGGCCGACAGCACCTCGTCAGGGGTCGGTGGGCGCAGCAACTCTCCGCCCACCTGCAACGTGGTGAGGTACAAGAGCGAGCCGTACCTCTACGCGCAGAGGGTCTGCATGAACCTCGGCGTCACGACTCACGGGACGCCGGCCGACCACCTACTCTTTCTCACGCCCGGCGGCAACGCCTCCGCCCGGGGGGAGGGCATCTACGAGCCGAACGGTCATCTCGTCTACTGGCGGCACGCTCCGCCCGGCGGACTCCGGGACGACAACCTCAGCGTGGTTCGCTTCGACGGGAACCGGTACCTCGCCATCTGGGCGGGGACACAACTCGGGGCCGGATACGGCAACGGGTATGTCTACCTCTACGACGACCACTACCACCTCGTAGGCAGGCTGACGACGAGTGGCTTCCCGTCGGACTGGATCGACATGCACGAGTTCCAGCTGACGCCGCAAGGCGATGCCCTCATCGGGATCTTCGAGCCGATCAGCCTGACGATCGGATCCGACACCGAGACGGTGCTGCAGTACGTCGTCCAGAAGCTCTCTGTCGTGAAGCACGGCTACCACATCTCGACCGGGAGCCTTCTCTTCCAGTGGGATTCCCTCATGCAGGTTCCCGTGGCCCAGTCGCAGAGCCCGAACCCGGGAAGGAACGGCGCTGTCTGGGACTACTTCCACGGGAACGCCATCTCGCAGGACTCCGATGGCAACCTCGTCATCTCCGCTCGCAACACCTGGGGCATCTACAAGGTCGACGACAGGCCCGGTTCGCCAGCCTTCGGGCGACTGTTATGGCAAGTCGGTGCGCCGGGTGCAGGAGACAGCACCCTCGCCGAGCCGTGGTGCTACCAGCACGACGTGGTCGCTCTCGGCAACGGCGAGTACTCGCTCTACGACGACGGCGGAACCGGTCCGGGCTGTCTCCTCGGGTCGACCGCCCATCCGTCGCGGGGCCTGATCATCTCGGTCGACCCGAACACAAACCCGGCGACCACGACACTCATCCGCTCCTACACGCACAGCCCGGCGATTTACTCGGGCTTCACCGGCAGCACGGAGCGGATGAACAACGGAGACGTCTTGATCGACTGGGCCGACAACCCTGAGATCACCGAGTACAACGAGGCCGGCACTCAGGTGAAGATGGATATGACGCTCTCAGAGTGGTCATATCGTGCCGCAAGCCTCCCGTGGCAGGGGTACCCGACCTGGCGACCGAGCGTGGACTCTTACATCTCGGGCGGAAAGACCGACGTGTGGATGTCGTGGAACGGCTCCACCGAGGTGACGAGGTGGATCGTCCTAGCCGGCCCGTCGTCGTCGCAGCTGACTCCGATCAAGCGGTACTGGTACAAGACGAGTTTCGAGACGATGGCCACGCTCGGTCACGTTTACCCGTGGATCGCCGTCGAGGCCGTCAGCTCATCCGGCCAGGTGCTCTCCCGTTCGCTGCCGAGAAGGGTGAGCGGCGGCTGAACGGGTTCGCAACGGAGCACGCCAGCCACTCATAGCATGGCAGAGCAGAGCACCACGGCTCCTCAACCGCCCGCCCCCGGCTCCTTCGGCAGGTTCAGGCGTGCCAGCCAGAGCCCGGGAGCATCCACTTCCGACGGCGTCGGGAAGTTTTGCGCCTCGACCCAGACCATGGCCAGCTCGGCATCGCCGGACCGGTCGAGAACGCCGGTCACGAAGCGTTCGCCCCGGTCGACGAGCGGCTGGTCGAGCGAGAGGCCGAAGAGCCGTTCGGCCACCTTCTCCCCTTCGCCACGCCCGATGCGCCGCCGGCGCATGGCCTCGCCGATGGGTACCTGGTTGCCGATGACGCGAGCCGCCGCGACGGACGTGACGTGCTCCGCGTAGCCGGCGATGGCCGCACACAGGGCATCGAGCTCGGCGCGCACCTTGAGCGCCTCCGGCGACGGCTCCCGCTTTGCTCCTGCGAGGGCGCCCGGGTCACCGAAGAGACCGGCGAGGGACGAGGGGTCCGAGAAGTCCGCTCCTGACAACAGCTCCTCGATGTCCGTCGCGTCCGGGGTCATCCGGGCGGTGTGCTCGACGACGAGCGCAGCCAGCCGTTCGGCGACCACCTGCCGAGAGAGCACGCTGTGGTAGGCGATCTCGTGTATGGCGAGCCAGAGCCGGAGGTCGTCGATGGGAAGGCTCCAGTCGTCTGCCATCCGAGCGAGGTTGGCGGAGACGACGAGGAGCTCGGAGCCCGGTGCCGCCACGAGCGGGACGTCGTAGGGGCCGAGAGCTCGTTCCGCCATGTGCCCGGCGATTGAGCCGACCTGCATCGCCGTCATCATCGGTCCGAGTGCCGATGCCCATTGCCCGAGCAAGGACAGTAGCTCGCGGTCCTCGCCGCTCTCGACCGCAGTCTCGAGGTCTTCCGAGGGCACGCCCGGCGCGGTCGAGCCCTCGGGCGGAGCCGCCTCGCTGATGGCGCTCAGCCGGTCGAGCACCGGACGCCAGCTGTCGAGTGTGCGCCGGGCCCACTCGGCTCGGCTCGTGGGGACGAGCCGGACCCCGGCGCCGGTGGGTGACACCGGCATGCCGGTGATCTCGCTCACGTGGAGCTCGGCGATGGCGCTCAGCTGTTCGAGTGCGATCCTCTCGAGCGGGTCCGGATTGGGGTCGGCGCCTCCGCCCGCGGCTATCTCGCTCGCCAGTTGGTACGAGATCTGCCACGGGATGCCGGAGCCGGCCTTCGGCATCATGCGGATGATGTCCCCGAGCATCTGACGGAAGAATTCGTTGCCGCCGAAGAACGGGGAATTGCTCACAAATCCGAGCCTAGGTGACGACCGCAAAGACATCGTTCCGCCGTAACCGTCAGGAGATCGTTCCGTTCCGGGAGTCCGGTTGCCGCCAAGACATCGTTCCGCTCTGCTCGCTCGTTTGGTTCGTGCGAGCTAGGAGGCACGGTGTCGGAGGAGGAGCTGCGGCGTGAGGCAGTGCGCCGGCGGAGACTGGGTGAGTCTCCGGCTGAGATCGCAACAGTGCTCGGTCGTTCGACGCGCTGGGTGCGCAAGTGAGTAGTGCGCCACGAACAAGACGGTGACAACGCCTCGTGGGCGAAGTCGCGGTCGCGAGCCCCCACAGCTCTCCGACGAGGACACCTGCTGAGATCGAGCGCCCGATCCTCGACGCCCGGGAGCGGCTCGTCGCCAACCTTCGTGCCCAGTACGGCGCTCTCGCGATCCAATAGGAGCTCCGGTGGCTCGGCGTCGCACAGATCCCGCCCGCCCGAACGATCGAACGGGTCCTCGCCAGGGCGAAGCTCGCCCGTCCGCGGCGCCGTCAACCGGGCTACGTGTCGAAGGGCATGCCGTAACCCGGCGCCACGGCGGTTGACCCAGGCGCTCTTCACCAGGTCGACCTGGTCGGACCCCGCCACCTGTTCGGTAGCCGCCCTCTTCCATGCCCTCAACCTCGTCGACGTCGGCTCGCACCGCGTCGACAACGAGATCCTCACCGAGCTCGGCCCGCTCCGTCTCGCCGAGTCCCTCGTCCGCATCTGGAGCCGGGTCGGGCTCTCGGAGGCCGCCCGGTTCGACAGCCACACCAACTTCCGGGGAGCCATCCCGCCGGCCCGGCAGCACTTCAGTCCGATCGTGGCAGCCTGCCTCGACCTCTGGATCACGCCGCGGTTCATCTCCCTTCGAGAGCCCCTGGCGCAACGGAGTCGTTGAGCACTTCAACGACGCGTGGGACAAGTCGTTCTTCCCCACGGCGGTCTTCAGCGATCTCGCCCACCTGAGACGCGAGAACGCCGCCTTCGTCGAGTTCCACAACGAGCACCACCGCTACTCCGCACACGGCGGGGCGAGCCCGGACGAGATGTGGGCAAGTCGCGTGCACCGGCCGCTCTCGGCGAGCTACCGAGCTCCCGACCGGCTCCCGGCCAAGAAGAGCATCGAAATGATCCGCTTCGTCCGCTCGAACCGATCGCTCGAGTTGTTCGGACAACGCATCACCCTCGGCGAGGGCACGCCCATCAGGACGTCACCGCCGTCATCAAGGTGAGGACACGGACGATCGTCGTCGTCACCGTGGACGGCGAGCTCATCCACGAGGGCGACTCCAAGCTCTCCAGCATTCTCCGAAGACCGGAACGATGTCGTGGCGGCCGGCCGCCTCCCCAAGCGGAACGATGTCCTGCGGGTGCGAAGATCTGCCGATCAGGGGAACGATGTCCTGTCGGTTGAGCGGAGCCTGGGTGGAGGTTGGAGGAACGAGCGCGGCCGCACCACTGTGGGCGGCGATCGTCGCGCTCTTGGACGTACAGCAGGGCGTGCTCCACAGGCTCGGTTTTCTCAACCCGGCTCTCTACAAGCTCGTCTCGGCTCACGATCCGATCGTGGACGACATTGTCTCGGGAAGCAACGACTACACGACGACATCAGGCGGGCTCTTCCCGGCGACGCCAGGCTACGACATGGCGAGCGGGCTCGGAACTCCGATCGGAGTCGGGCTCTCCCGTTACCTCGGCTACGAGCCGGTTCCCGTGGTGCGGTCGCTCTCCCCGACGAGCGGACCCGCTCGGGGTGGAACGAGGGTGAAGATATTTGGCTCAGGGTTGCTCTGGACAGCGGCAGTCCGCTTCGGAACCGTGGCCGCGAGGAGCTTCAGCGTTGTGTCGGCGACAGAAGTGATAGCGGTCAGCCCCTCGGGCTCTGGAACGGTGGACGTCGACGTCACGACGATTGGTGGAACCTCGGCAAGGACAGCGGCCAGCCGCTTCCGGTACCTCTCGCCCGCGGCGGCCTAGGGACGGCTCAGGCGGCTGCTTTCAGCGTCACTTCCTTGTGGATGATCCTGCCGTGACGCTCGATGCGGAGCTCGAGTCGCTTCCCCGGCGGGCAGACGTAGAGGTCTGCCTGCAACTGGCCGACGGTGCTCACCGTGCGCCCGTCGACCGCTTCGATCACGTCGCCCTTCTTGAGACCGGCTGCCTGTGCGGCACTTCCCCGGTCGACCTGGGTCACCTCGACGCCGAGGGCGTAGCCCGACGGCGCTTGGTCGGCGAGGGCGGAGAGGGGCTTCGAGACGTCGTTCGAGTTGAGCATCCAGATGTGCACCCGTCGGCCCTCGATACCGAGCCAGCCATGGACGACCTGGTGGTGCACGATCAGCTCCTTCACGATCTGGCGCAGGAGAGGAGCCGGGATCTCGTAGAGCTTGCCGCCTTGCACTCCGGTGACGAGCCCGAGCAGGTGCCCGGCATAGTCGACCACGGCCGCGCCAAGGAGCTGCTGGCCGAAACCGTCCGCGGTCGCGGTGAAGGCGGTGAAGAGGGAGGGGACGCCGCGCTCGGGAGCGGCGCTCGGCGAGGTCCAGCGCACCGCCCCAGTCGAGACGACGATCTGTCCCGTCCCGAGCCACTCGATGCCCATCCACTCTCCCGTCTGGAGAGCGGTCTTCCGGGCAAGGGCGATCGGCGCGAGATCGGTGGTGCCGATGTGGAGCACGGCGATCTCGCTCATCGGATCCACCCCGACGACCTGTGCCGGGAACTGGCCTGCCGAAACCGTGACCTGCAGGCCGGAGGCACCTGCGACCGAGATCGGCACAGCGATCATCCCGCTGTTGTTCACGATCACGCCGTTGGCCACGAGGCGGGCGCCGCTCGGGCTCCAACCTTCGACGAGCGCCATGCCGTTCGCCACCCGCCGGGCGAGCCCCGTCACGCTCGTACGGGGGTCCAGCTTCGGTGAGAGATCGTTCGCGAGCGTCGTCGTCGTCGGGAGCACGTCCACCGTCGCGACGGCGACCTTGGAAGCCTTGGCCGGGTGGTCGATCCAGCTGGTGAGATGGGTTCCGATGAGCACCACGCCCGTCGCGAGGACCGCACCGAGCACGCCGGCCGTCCAAGCGCCCGAGCGTGAGGGGGTCGCGCTGAGCCACCGTCTTCGCGCGTCGAGCACCTCCTCGGATGCGGCCTGTCCCACGGCCGACATCTCGGATGGGTGTCTCCAGAGCCGGTCCTCGGGAGGAAGCAACGGCCCCGTGACCTCGTCGTCGGCGCCGTCGTCGAACTCGTGATCCGGCTCCACCACGGCTGACGAGGATACAAACGAAAGCCCTCGTCGCGCTCGCGCCCCCCTCCTGCGGACGCCCACGGCATGTGCCTACCATCGGAGGGTGACCGCAGCATTGTCTCCGCCTCCTGGGGACGACTGGCTCGCGCTCACTGAGGAGCCCCTTCGCGTTGCCGAAGCGCTCGAGTGGGTTGAGAGGCGAGATTGCGGGGCGGTGGTGGGTTTTGCCGGGAACGTCCGGGACCATGCCGAAGGCCGGAGCGGCGTGCAGGCCGTCGACTACGAGGCGTATGCCGAACAGGTCGTGCCGAAGATGGCGGAGCTGGCGGCCGCGGCGCGCTCGAGAGTGCCCTCGCTCGGCCGTATCGCCCTCTGGCACCGGACAGGGCTTCTCGAGGTCGGGGAGTCGTCCGTCGTCGTGGCAGTGTCGTCGCCACATCGGGCCGAGGCCTTCGAAGCCTGCCGACTCCTCATCGACACGTTGAAGGAGTCGCTGCCGATCTGGAAGAACGAGCACTGGGAGGGCGGCTCCGGCTGGAGTCCTTCCGCCAAGCCGCTGCGGCCCGTCGGATGAGCAACGGGATAGCCGTCGACCTCGGGCGGGCCCGGACGCGTGTCATGTCGTCTTCCGGGGAGCTTCTCGTGGACGAGCCGACCGTGGCCGCGGCGGAGATAGGGAGCGAGCGGCTCGTCGCCTTCGGGGCGAGCGCCGCCGAGATGCGCGGTCGCGCGGCCGGCGAGGTCGCTCTTGTGCGGCCGGTGCGGGACGGCAAGCTGCACGACCTGCACCTCACCGACCAGGTCTGCGCCGAGCTGCTCTCCCGCGCGAAGCGCGCCGGGATACACCGGCCCGACGTGCTCTGCTGCGTGCCGGCGGCGGCCACGAGCGTGCAGCGGCGGGCACTCGAGAGGTCCTTCAAGCAGGCCGGCGCCCGCCGGACCGAGTTCCTCGACCACGCGACGGCCTGCGGCATCGGGGCGCAGCTGCGGCTCGAGGAGCCAGTGGCTTCGATGATCGTCGACATGGGAGCCTCGACCACCGACATCGCCGTCATCGCACTCGGCGGAGTCGTCACGGAGGCTTCCGTCCCGCTCGGCGGCGAATCTCTCGACGACGACATCCGCCAGCTGTGCGAGCGAAGCTTCGATCTGCTCGTCGACGCGGCGACGGCCGAGGCTGTGAAGGTCTCCATCGGGACCGCGTGGCCGACCGAGGAGGAGAAGGTGGAAGTGCACGGGCGGGACTCCGCAACGGGAGAGCCGCGTGTCGTGGTCCTCTCCCGCGGGGAGGTGGCGACGGCCATGGCCGAAAGCATCGACGCCATCGTCGGCGCTGCGGTGCGCTGCATCACCGATGCGCCGCCGGACCTCGCGAACGACCTCCTCTCACGTGGGCTGCACCTCGCCGGTCGTGGGGGTCTGCTCGACGGGTACGACAGGCGACTTGCCACATCGGCGGGCATACCCGTGCACATTGTCGACGACCCCGGACGAGCTGCCGTGCGGGGTGGAGCGCGCTGCCTGGCCCTGTTCCGCCGCTGAGCGTCTCCGCCAGGTGGCCCTCAGGCCGAGGCTCAGCCCGGCGAATGCCTCCCCGTGACGTCCTCGGCCGCCTGGCGCACCTGCCAGTCGTGGTCCTCCAGCGCTCGCTCGAGAGCGGCCTCGACCTCGGGCCCCTCAAAGGCCGCCAGGGCGACCACGATGCGGCGGCGGATCTGCGGTCTGTCGTCGAGCGCGGCGACGAGCGCGGGGACGGCTCTTCGATCCCCGATCGACCCGAGAGCCGCAATAGCGGACTCCCTGCACAAAGGGTCGCTATGTTCGGCGACTATTCGCATGAGCGCCTCCACCGCACCAGTGTCCGCCTGCTCGCCCACGGCGAAGCACGCTGCCTCCACGACGGATTCGTCGGAGTCGAGGAGCAACTGGGCGAAGTCGGTGCGGGGCAATTTCGGGGCCAGCTCGCAGACGGAGCGCCTCACTGCCGGAGACGGGTCGGCGAGGGCGGCCTCTATGTCGGACGCTCGAACTTTGCCGAGGCGGACGAGGGAGGCGAAGGCTGCTCGACGCACCTTCGCCTCCTCGTGCCCGAGGAGCTCGCGGGCCGTCGCATGCTCGCCGGCGTGGCCTGCCACCGCCGCCCGCGTGCGGTCGTGCAAGGCTCTTTCACGATCGTCCACACCTGGATCGTAGAAAGCGGCTCGCGCATTGGACCATGAGACGACCTCCGACGAGGAGGTAGACACCGGCGACTCGTCCGAGGAGCTGGAGGAATCTCCGCCGCCGCGCAAGCTGTCACGGCGCTGGAAGATCCTCACGGCCTGTGTCGTCGTGCTGATCGTCCTTGCGGTGATCGCCTCTTTCATAACGCTCCCGTACTACGCCATAATCCCCGGCCAAGCGCAGGACGTGGCGCCTCTCATCGGCGTCCCCTCCCGCATCTCCTACTCGCACCAGGGCGTCGTGGAGCTCGTCGACGTGCAGATCGCCCAGATACGAGCGATCGACTGGATCTACTTCAAGCTCAACTCCCAGGCGACCATCCAACCCTCCGACGTCATCCTCGGACCCGAGACGCCGCAGCAGTACAACACCGAGGGCGTGGTCGACATGGCGACCGCGCAGCAGGCGGCGACCGTCGTAGCGCTCCGACAGCTCGGCTACCACGTGACCGTGAAGCCGGCAGGCGCGCTCCTGTACGCGCTGCAGCCCGGATCCCCGGCCGACCAGTCCCTCGCCGTGGGCGACGTCATAGTGGCCGTCGACTCGCATGCCGTGACCTCGGCTGCACAGCTCGGTCCGCTCGTCGACACGAAGAAGCCAGGCACGACCGTGGCGATCTCGCGGCATTCGTACGGCTCCGGTACCGTCTCGACGACAAGTGTGCGCCTCGGCGTCTGGCGCCTCCAGGGGAAGGGGGCGAGCGCGACGCTCGACTGCACCCCGGTGACCGAGAAGACGAACCTGCCGATCGCACGCCTGGTCGTGACGCCACAGGGGATCTCGCTCCCGTCCGGCTCGCAGAAGGGAGGCCCGGTCTCCTGCATCGGTTCGTTGAACACCGAGGACTGGTTCGACATCGGACGGCTTCCTTTCCCCATCGACCTCAGCTCCGAGGGGATCGTCGGGCCGTCCGCCGGCCTCGCCTTCACCCTCGGGCTCATGCAGAAACTTGACCGTTACGACCTGACGGGCGGTCACAAGATCGCTGCTACGGGCACCATGTCCGTGAGCGGCCAGGTGGGGGCCATCGGAGGCATAGAGCAGAAGACCTTCGCCGTGCAGGCGTCCGGCGCGAGCATCTTCCTCGTGCCGCCGGCCAACTACGCCACGGCGAAGAAATACGCCGGGTCAAAGCTCAAGGTCTACGCCGTCTCGAACATCACCCAGGCGCTCGACATCCTCGCGCGTTACGGCGGGAGAGTGGCGAGGCGCTGAGGGGCTAACAGAGCCCCTCTCTCAATTGGCCATAGGCTTCAACGCATGCCGACGGAGGAATCCTACTTAGTAACGATCTCGTCGAGTTCGTCTCTCAACCCGGACGACATGATGCGGAAGACCTTCCCGGCCGCGAGGCGGGGGGTTGACGGCGACGCCGTACGCCAGTATCTCGAGACCGTGGCGGGTGAGGTGCGAGCGCTCGTCGACCGTGAAGCGACGCTCCGGCGCAAGCTGGCCGAGGCAGAGCGAAGGGCGGCCGAGCCGGAGCTCGACGAGGCGACACTGACCCGGGCGGTCGGGGCAGAGACGGCGCGCATCCTCGAGACGGCACACGCGGCGGCTCGGGACGTGCTCGACAAGGCGGAGGCGCGGGCGAGGGAGCTCACGGCGGAGGCCGAGGGGCTGCTCTCGGCCCGCGCCGCCGAAGCCGAAGGGGCTGCCGAGGCCATACTCGTCGCCGCAGAGGAAGAGGCGACCGCGATGCGTCAGACGGCCTTGGAGGAGGCAGGCACCCTCCGCGCCGAGGCGCGCGAGGAAGCCGAGTCACTCACCGAGGCGAGCAGGCACGAGGCGGAGGACCTCGAGGCGAGGACGCGCGCCAAGTGTCGCGAGATGGTGCAGGAGGCGCGGCAGTTGCGCACGTCGGTGCTGCGTGACCTGGCCGACCGCCGCAAGGCGCTCCACGTCCAGCTCGAGCAGCTGCGTACGGGACGGGACACCATCGTCGAGGTCGTGGACGCAGTCGGCGACGCCGTCGACGACCTGCGGCAGCGACTGGCCAGTGCCGAGCACGACGCCAGGGTCGCCGCTGCCGAAGCGGGCGAGCGCGCCGGTGTCGAGGGAGACGAGCTCGACGAGGAGCTCGCGTCCGAGCTGTCGGGGATGCTCTCAGACGAGGAGCTCGCTCTGGAGCTCGCCGTCGACGAAGGACTGGCTACGGAGCTGGCGCAGTCGGTCGAGCAGGGTGGAGGGCGTGAAGGCGACGGGGAGGCAGTTGCTCCGTCGACGACGGCCCCCCGTGTGCCGGCGCGCAACGGCGGGCCGGTTCCCGCTGGCGACCTAGGGGATGTGGCGGAGCCGTCGCAGTGGGAGGCGTCATCGCCGGTCGCGCAGGCGACCGTCGAACCGGGTGCGGACGCCGAAGAGAACGAAGGCACGAGCGCGGCGACCCGACGGAGCGTGGACGAGCTCTTCGCGAAGATCCGCTCGAGCCGCGAGCAGAGTGCGGTGCCGGAAGCAGAGCTCGGGGTCCTCGGTGAGGCGAGTGCGCACGAGGCCGCCGTCAACGAGACCGAAGAGATCGGGGCTGGCGAGGGCTTCGACGAGGACGGGGGCGACGCGCCGGCGGGCGGGGACGCCGTCTTCCTCGCGCGGAGGACCGAGCTTCTCGCCCCCGTCAACACCAAGCTCAGGCGGGTGGTGAAGCGAGCTCTGCAGGACGATCAGAACCAGCTGCTCGACTCGATGCGGAGTGCGTCCGGCAAGCCCGACCTGGAGCAGCTCCTGGCGGAGAAGGAGCAGCTGGAGCGGTTCGCGGGTGCGGTCTCGGAGCCGCTCGCCGAAGCCTTCGCAGCCGGCTCCGGTTTCCTCGGAGGCGCCAGGGCGGCGGATCCTCCGGATCAGGAAACGGCCGGCCGCACACTCGGGGCCGAGCTGGCCGCCGAGCTCGCCGGGCAGCTGCGGCGCCGGCTCGCGGACGCGCTCGCCTCGTCGAACGAGGTAGGAGATGCCTCGCTCTCCGACGCGGCAGGTGCCGCCTACCGAGAGTGGAGGGGGACCCGGATAGACGACCTGGCAGGAGACTTCACCACCCAAGCCTTCAACGGGGCGGCCATCACCACGAGCACCGGCGTCGCCGTGCGCTGGGTCGTGGACGACGACGGCAGGCCCTGTCCCGACTGCGAGGACAACACCCTTGCCGGGCCGCAGGCTGTCGGAGAGCCGTTCCCGACTGGACAGACCCACCCGCCCGTTCACCCCGGCTGTCGCTGCCTCCTCGTGCCTGCCGACTGATGGAGCCGTCCCGCAGCTAGACCTGTCGCACCTATGCGAGTTCCCTCGGAGCACACCGCCCCGCCGCCGACGCGGACGATGCGGACCTACCAGGTGGCGATCCTCCTCGCCATCGTGCTCATCATCGTGCTCATCATCGTCCTGCAGTCGACGGCTAACCTCTACACGAACTACCTGTGGTACCGGTCCGTCGGCTTCACGATGGTCTGGCGCTCCATGGAGTCGACGAAGCTCGGCCTCGGCGCCGTCTTCTCCGGTGCGATGTTCGCCGTCACCTGGGCGAGCCTCTGGGTGGTCGACCGCATAGCACCCCGCGCTCTCTTCATGGCGCCCGAGACCGAGCTCGTGAGCAGGTACCAGGCTTCTCTCGGCCGGCACCGTCTCGCCGTGAGGACGGTGGTGGCCGTGATAGCCGGGCTGGCCGTCGGCTCGGGCGCGACGGGCCAGTGGCAGCACTGGCTGCTCTTCGTGCACGGCGGAAGTTTCGGCGTGACGGACCCGCAGTTCCATCGCGACGTCGGGTACTACGTCTTCAAGCTGCCTTTCCTCTCCTTCCTCGTCGACTGGGCCGAGCTCGCGCTCGTCGTGCTCTTCGTGCTCTCGGCCGTGGCGCACTACCTGAACGGAGGGTTGCGCTTCTCGGGCCCATCGCCTCGGGTGGATCCCCGGACCGTCGCCCATCTCTCCTCGATCGTCGCGGCCTTTTCTCTTCTGCGGGCCGTCGCCTACTTCTCGGTCGATCGCTACGCCCTCGACCTCGCGACGAACGGCTACGTCGCCGGGGCGAGCTACACGGACGTGCACGTCCGCATACCGGCCCTCGAGCTGCTGGCGTTCGTCTCCCTCGTCGCCTTCGGGATGCTCGTCTACAACATCTACCAGCGCAGCCTTGCGCTTCCGATAGTCGCAATCGGGCTCTGGGCTCTCGTGGCCCTCTCGATCGGCGTCATCTTCCCGGCGATGGTGCAGTTGTTGCAGGTGAATCCGGCTCAGAGCAGCGTGGAGCTGCCGTACATAGCCCGCAACATCGCAGCCACCCGGGCGGCGATGGGGCTCGACTCGGTCACGGCCGCCCCCTTCGCGGCGCAGGCTGACCTCACGGGCTCCGACCTGGCGGCTCCGAACAACCAGCCGACGGTCTCCTCCGCCGGCCTCTGGGACCCCGGCATAGCCAGCCAGACGTTCCAGAAGCTCCAGAGCCTGCGGGGCTATTACAGCATCTCCTCGCTCTCTTCGGACCGCTACCTGCTGAGCTCCGGGGGTAGTCGGACCCTCACGCCTGTCGTCATCGGTGCCCGAGAGATCGTCCCGAGCGCCGTGGCGACGCCGAGCTGGGTGAACGTCCATCTCCAGTACACCCACGGTTACGGCTACGTGATGGCCCCGGCCAACTCCTGGGGCGGAGAGGGTCAGCCGAATTTTGTCTCGAACAACCTCCCGCCGAGCACGTCAAGTGGGGCACCGGGCCTCTCCGGGAACTACCAGCAGGTGTACTTCGGCACCGGCATGAACACGTATTCGATCGTCAACACGCGCCTCGGGGAGATCGACTACATCAACAAGGCGAACCAGCTCGTCACGGGGCACTACTCGGGCAGCGGGGGAGTAGCCCTCGGTGGGTTCTGGACGAGGGCTGCCTTCGCGCTCCGCTTCCACGACTTCAACCTGCTCGTCTCGCACCTCATAACGCCGAAATCGCGGATCATCTTCACCCAGGACATAGGAGAGCGCATCGCGAAGGTCGCCCCCTTCCTGCGGGTGGACTCACATCCCTATCCGGTCGTCGCCTACGGCCAGCTCTGGTGGATCGTGGACGGCTACACCACGACCTCGTACTTCCCGTACGGGCAGCCGGCCGACACGTCCCAGCTCGGGAGCGGAAGCGGCCTCAACGGCTCTTACAACTACGTGCGCGACTCCGTGAAGGCCGTCGTGAACGCGTACACCGGAGCCGTCTCGCTCTACGCCGCCGACCCCTCCGACCCGATCCTGCAGGCGTGGGAGGCAGCTTTCCCGGGCATGTTCAAACCTCTCTCCACCATGCCGTCGGAGCTGCAGCAGCACCTTCGTTACCCGCAGGACCTGTTGATGCTGCAGGCGACGATGTACGGCAGGTACCACCTCACGCCGGCGGAGGCGTCGTCGTTCTACTCGAAGTCGGACGTGTGGCAGATAGCGCCGCAGAGCACGAGCAACCCTGTCGCCCTGCAACCCGTCTACGAGCTCTTGCGACTGCCTCGGCAGTCGTCGCTCAGCTTCGACGCCGTGGAACCGATGGTGCCCTACTCGCCGAGCGGACGCCCGCAGACCCTGTCGGCGTTCCTCGTGGCGTCTTCCTCGCCGTCGGCTCCGACGGCTGTCACCGCGTACGAGATCCCGCCCGGGGCGAGCGACGCCCCGGCGCCGTCCATCGTCTCGGGCAACATAGAGAGCAACGTCAGCGTCTCCGAGCTCATAACGAAGCTCGACCAGCACGGTTCGCAGGTGACGCTCGGCCCGATGGTCATCCTGCCGATCGACGACTCACTGCTCTTCGTCGAGACCATGTACGTGCACTCGACGGCGAACCCGGCGCCTCTCGTGAAGGAGGTGATCGTCTACTACAACAACAACGTCTACATGTCCTCGGACCTGAGCGGCGCGCTCGTGCAGGTGTTCGGCCAGACGATCGGCTCTCTCGGCTCGTCGGGGGGCGGAACCGTGAGCCAGGCGGTACGCAGCCTGCTCGTCGCGGCCAACAGCGAGTACCAGGCGGCGCAAGCGGCCCTCGCGGCGGGCGATTACACGGCCTGGGGCAAAGATCTGGCACAAGTGGGACAGGACCTGAAGTTGGCACAACAGGCGCTCAGCCATGGGAATCCTTCTCCGAACTCGGGCTCGACCGGCTCGAGATCGTCCT
>JAJYVX010000238.1 GCA_021791795.1 Actinomycetes bacterium
GAGCAGGTGGGCCGGCGATTCTTCGCGAGGGACGGCGGGGACGTCGGCCAGTGGGCCGCCTACCGCCGACTGCGGAAGCTGGAGGAGCTGCGGCTGCTGCGGCGCGACGCCACCTTCTGGCGCGAGCCGGCCGTGCTCCGGGTCACCACAGCCGGCGCCCGGGTCGCGGATCTCGACCTGGCGCCGGCCCACATCGTGCTCGCCGAGGTTCACCACACCCTGCTGCTCGTGGACCTCATGGAGGAGCTGCTGAGGCAGCACCCCGGCGCCACGATGGTGACCGAGCGAGAGATTCGGGCTCTCCGCTTCCGCGAGCTGGCGAAGGGATCACGGCACCCGGGACGGGGCCGGATCCCCGACGGGATTCTGCACCTTCACGGTGGCAGGACCGTCGCCATTGAACTGGACCTCACCTCGAAGCGGCAGCGCGACATCGAGCGGATCATCACCGGCTACAAGCAGGAGCGCTACGACGCCGTGTGGTGGTTCGCCCGTCCCGGGCTCGTCCCACGCTTGAAGGAGATCGTCACTCTCAACCGGGTCGACGACCTCATCGAGATACGGCGATTCGAGCGGAATGGGATTGTCAATCAGAAGCGATAGTGACTACCCGTTTTGACAGCGTTGCCGATCAGGACTTCGCCACGGCCACGGAGACCGAATATCGATTGCCGAGCTGAAAGCTTCCCCGCCTGGCTTCGGAGAAGAAGAGAGGCTTGTTGGCGTGCATCCAGCGCCGCAAGGCAACGAGGCCAGGCTGAACCTCGACGGGAAGCTGCTCGTAAAGGTCTTGAGCGGACATCGAGTTGTCTGAGGTAGCCAGCATGCGGAGAACCGCCGATGGAACGCTGCGCGTGTCCGGAGGGGGCACGAGGCAGGCCGACAGCTTGCTCTGGGCATCGTTGACCGCCCGCTGAGCCTCGGCATACTGCTCCATAAGGACGTTGCCGACACCCGCGGCGACCTTCCGGATCGTCTCACGACGCTCGGTGGACTGGCGCCGGTAGAGGACGACAGCCCCGACCCCGAGGGCAGCCAGGAGGACCCAGGCCCACGGTCCGATCTTCTCGGACGCCCACTTGGTGCCGGCCCCGATGGCGTACACGGGAGCGGCGGGGATCATCGTGACGGCTTGGAGTTGGTGCTCGCCGACCCGGACGTCGATGGCCGCGAAGATCGCGTCGACACCCTGGCGAGGATACGAAACGCCGAGCGGGGCGAAGTCGCGATGGTTGCCCGTGAGCAGGATGCATGGCGACAGCAGCGCAGCGAGTGCAGCTGCGGGGTAGTCGTCGGGATCGTGGTCCCTGACGGCGAGGGCGCGGCCATCGAGGCGGCGAACGTTCTCCGGCAGACTCACGACGGAGATGTGGGGAAGCCAGCCCTCGCCGAACATTTGGCGAAGCCGCCCGACGGGCACGTCCAGCTGGGCGGCGAACCGGGTCAAGCGCTCCCAGGCTTCGTCGAGCGTCGCCTTCTCCATGAAGATCCTGGTGCGCCCCTCCTGGGCGGCGCGGATGCTTCGGGGAGGCTGCCCGGTGCGGAGCTGAGCTTCGAGCCCCGTCCGCACGTAGGACGTGTCGAGGACGCACGGGATCGGCCCCTGTCCAACCTCAGCAAGGAGGGCAGCACGGCGAACGAACTCGGGGTCGGCGCGTGAGAGCAGGTCCGAGTAGCTCGGGCCGCTCGTCCACGGGCCGGCGTCGACGTACATGAGGAGACGCTACCGGCGCCTCACGTGCACCAAGACCTTGCCGACTCCGTCACAGGGCGGTGATGGGTATCCGCCGGCCCCTCCAGCCGGCGCATGATCGAAGCTGGAGCAGAGGGTAGCGCTGCACCCCCTTTGTCGAATCCCGATCATGGCGGCGCAGCAAGTCCCGAGGCCGACACAGGCCCACAACATCGATCACGCGAATGCCGTCGCATTCGGCCTCGCCGCGGCGGCTATCGCCGCCGCCTGCCCCGCGTCGCTCGTCGGCGGAGCCGCAGCATATGCCGGGTGGAGCGTGACCCGGCCGCCTATCGTGACGAGGTGGCTCATCGCGGGTCTGGGGTTCGTCACCGCGGCCGCTCTCCGCGGCCGGTTGGTCCTCGGCTGGCCCTGGCGGCTGCTGGCGCACGTCGCCGCGCCGCAGCTCGTCGGCGGTGTCGCGGCGGCCTCGATCGTCCGCTCGCTGCCTGCCGAGTTGCTCCTGGGACCCCTCGCCCTGCTCCTCTTCGAGACGGCGACCACCCTCTGGCGCCGCACCATCCACGGCCAAGAGTGGGCGCGGTATAAGGAGATGGTCGGGCGCAAGCGGGCGCTGGAGCGGGGCTGGCCGGGGCCACGGGCCACCGCCACGCAGCCCTCGGCCACCGCGCCTGGGCACCCTGAGGGGAAGATCCGACTCGGGACGATCGCCACGACCCGTCGGCCCTTCGAGCTGAGCCTGGAGGAGATAGCCCACCACGTCTTCATCCCCGGTGCCTCGGGGAGCGGCAAGACGACGACGCTCGTCCGGCTCGCCGACGGAGCGCTCGCCAACGGCTACGGCGTCGTCATCGTCGACTCCAAGGGCACGGCTCTTGGCGACGACGCCCGCGGGCTCGCCACTCGTCATGGCGTGCTGTTCACCGCCGTCGACCCGGACGCCGAGGACAGCGTCGGCTACGACACCTGCTCCGGGACGGCGGCGGCGGTCGCCAACAAGCTCGTCGGCGCCTTCACGTTCGGGGGAGAGGCGGAGGTCTACAAGCAGGTGGCGATGGAGGTGATCCCCGTCATCGTGCGGGCGATGCAGGCCGCCGGCATCGAGGTCACCCTCGATGGCATCTACGACGCCCTCGGGCGCGGGGGGCTCTCGCAGCTCGGCCGGCGCCCCGGCGCCGAGGCGTACCGCGACCGTTTGCTCGCACTGGAAGACGCGGGTGGGGTGGGAGCCGCGGGGTACGTCGGACTCCAGCGTCGCCTGGGCGCCCTCATGGAAGGCACCTTCGGCGAGCTGTTCCGGCGCCGGCCCGCCCTCGACTGGGAGGCGGAGTTCACGGAGCCCCACGTCACCTACGTCTCGCTGAGCGCCACCGCGGCAAGCGAGGACGTCGAGCTGTTCGGTCGCGTGGTGACGCAGGATCTCAAGCAGGTCTGCGACCGGCGGCTGCGCGCGGCCGGTCGGGGCGAGCCGCCGCTTCCGGTGCTCGTGATCTACGACGAGTTCGCGGCGCTGCGGGAGGCGACGCAGATCGTCGACCTCCTGCTCCAGGCCCGCCAGGCAAGCATGCCGCTCGTCGTCGCCACGCAGTTCCTTCCCGAGGCGATCCCGATCCGCCAGCCCGTCCTCTCCGCCGGTGTCCTCATCGTCCACCGCGTCGAGGCGACGGACTCCGAGATGCTCGCCGCGCAGTTCGGCACCCACCGCACGACGAACCTCACCGCGCAGGTCGACTACGAAACCGGCACGAGCGAGAAGGGGAGCGTGCGCTTCGTCGAGGAGTACAACATGCACCCCAACGAGTTGAAGTCGATGCCGGTCGGCATGGCGGCCGTGCTCTCCCGGCGCACCAACCGCCGAGAACTCGTCTCGGTTCAGAGGACGAAGTAGGGGCGGGGGGGACGTGCCACAGCCAACGGGTGACGGCGTCCGTGCGCCCCGCAGGCGGCCCGCGGCCGAGGTGACGTCGCCCGAGGCGACGGGCGCACCGTGGCAGGAGCTGCATGCCGTCGGCCCGTCGGGTATTGATGGTGTCCCCGCCGCCTACGACGACGGAGTCGAGTGGCTGAGGAACGGCGCCAAGCGCCACACCGGCACCGTATGGCTCGCGCTGATTGCAGGATGGACCGGGGTCTGGATCTCGCTGTGGGGAGCGCTGCTCGGCGCCTTCGTCGGCCTGCTGATCGCGGTGGGCGCCATCACGAACCCGTCGGTGAGTAATGCCCTCTTCCACCTCGGGATAGGGCAGCCCGTTACGGC
>JAJYVX010000239.1 GCA_021791795.1 Actinomycetes bacterium
CGTACCGGCGGCTCGGGTGAAGCGGATCGACGACGTCCTCGACGGCCCACAGGTGAGTGCGCTCGGGATGATCCAGCACCTGGAGACCGCCGACCGCTCGACGGCCGGCTACGACGTGCTCGGCGTACCGCTCCGCTTCGACCGGGCTCCGCTCGAGCTCCGGGCACCCGCCCCCCTTCTCGGCGAGGACACGGCGGACGTACTCGAGGAGCTCGGCTACGACCCTTCTGAGATGCAGAGTCTCGCCGAGAGCGGCGTCGTCGCCATCAAGGCGAGGCGAGCGGCCTCCGCGACGAGAGGAGAGACATGAGCTACGACGAGCGGGCTCACAGCCGTGGCGTCATCCTCCAGCCCGTCGACTCGCCGGACGTCTTCGTCGAGATGGTGAGGGAGATCGAGGCGCTCGGCTACTCGAACCTGTGGTGCACCGATTCGTCGCTGCATGCTCGCAACTGCTACGCCTACCTCACACTCGCAGCACTCAACTCCTCCTCTCTTCGTCTCGGCACGGCCGTCACCAACCCTCTGACGCGCCATCCCGGGGTCACCGCCATGGCGATCGCCACGGTGGACGAGATCTCCGGTGGCCGCACCATCCTCGGAATCGGTGCGGGCGATCGGCCGTTGCTCGCTTTCGGCATGAAGCCGACGACGCTCGACAACCTGCAGCGGGTCGTCGGAGATGTTCGGCAGCTCTGGCAGGGCGAGACCGTCGAGAGCAGCGGTCCGGGCTACCTGCTGCGTGACGCACGGCTGAGAGTCGGATCACGCCCAAGGATCCCGATCTACATCTCCGCCAGCGGGCCGAAGACCCTCGAGCTGGCCGGACGGGTCGCAGACGGTGTGCTGGTGCTCGCCGGCCTCTTCGACGAAGCGATCAAATGGGCGGTGTCCTCCATCGAGAAGGGCGCCGCCGCCGCGGGACGCGAGGAGCGCCCGCACATCGCCGTCTGCGCTTACGGCGCGATCGACGACGAGAACCCGAAGGCCGCACTCGCGGCCGGCCAGACGATCGCCTCGTGGTTTCCGCAGACGGCTCCTGTCGTGTGCGATCTCGCCGGACTGGACCCGAGCCTCGTCACCCGGGTGCGGGAGTCCTACGAGGGCGGCGAGTTCCAAGAGGCGGGCGAGGCTGCACGGCTGCTTCCCGAAGGCTTCGTACACCGGGTCGCGCTGAGCGGCACATCTTCCGACGCCAGGAGACAGATCCGGGCTGTCCTCGACGCGGGCGCCGACTCGGTCCAGGTGTTCCCGCTCGGAGCGAAGCGGATGGACACGGTCCGCTCCTTCGTCGAGTGCTTCGACGGAGCACTGCGGGATCACCCGTGAACACCGACGTGGTCCGCGGGCTTCGCGGCTACTGGCATCCGGTGTGCGCCGAGAGCGATCTCGAGGACGGCCGCCTGCTTCCGGCGACTCTTCTCGACGAGGACATCGTCGTCTATCGCGTCGGCGACGACGTGCTCGCGGTGCAGGACCTGTGCATCCACAGGGGCACCCGGCTGTCTCTCGGGACGCTCCGCGACGACGGCTGTCTCGTCTGCCCGTACCACGGCTGGGAGTACGACGTGACGGGACGCTGCGTGAGGATCCCTTCGCTTCCCGAGAAGAACCAGCACATCCCGTCGCGTGCCCGGGTTGCCGCTTACGCCACCGCCCGACGGTCCGGGCTCGTGTTCGTGGCTCATCGACCTGTCACATCTTCCCTTCGTGCACCCCGGCCTTCTCGGCTCGCCTGACCACACCGAGGTGGAGGCTGCCGACCTGGTGAGGACGGAGACGGGTTTCTCGTTCTCGTGGTCGAGGTGCAACCCGGCTGCCTCCGGGTTCGGCAGGACCGACGAGCTCACTCGGCAGACGACCGAGGTGAGCCTTCCCTTCGCCTGGAGACTTCTCATCGAGTCGGCCGCAACGGCGACCGCCGTGTTCGTCATCTGCCAGCCCGTCTCGGGCGAGCTGGCGCGGTTCTGGATGTTCGTAGCGGGCCGAGACATCGACGAAGAGCGCGCAACGCAGCTGGCCCAGCTCCACCGGACCATCACGGAGCAGGATCGCGTGGTAGTCGAGAGTCAGCGTCCTCGGCTCCTCCCGATCGACATCACGGAGGAGCTTCACCTGAAGGGTCCCGATGCTCCGTCCCTCGAATACCGACGTCGTCTCGCCGCATTGACAGGACCTGAGTAGATCGGCGCCGGCCGACCTGGCGAACGCGCGGGCGAGAAGGGGAGGGGAGTGGCTGACACCCTGACGACGGCGCCCTTCACACCCCCTCGGTCGGCTGTGCGGAGTGGAAGCCGCCGAGACGAGCATCCTCGAAGAGGATCGGCCGATCGTCGAGGGCCGACGACCCGTCGCTCTACGGCCGAGCGCTGCTATCCCTGATGAGAGCCGGACGTGAGCTGCGGAGGGTGATCAGTCGGCGTTCGCAGCGCGTTCTGCAGCGCGACTGACTGTTCCACGATCGTCTCGAAGATCGGCCGGACGAAGTGACCTGGTACGCCGAGGATCTCGGCCGCCACCTCCACCTGGTCGAGAACCACCTGCTCGCGGTCGAGGTCGCGGATGTTGGCTGCCCGCTGACCCTTGGCTGCGGCGATGCCGGCTATGGCAGCGGCCCGTTCGGCGAGAAGGCGGACGATGCCCGCGTCGATGTGGTCGACCTCGCGCCGGAGCCCGACGATGCTGGCCTCCGGGTCTTGCTCTGCAACACTCGGAATCCGGTCGGCGCCGCCTCGAGCTGCGGACACCGCCGGCGCCGCTCGCGTCGCGACGGCACGGTCAGCCGGAGCATCGGCGGGATCGACCAGCGCGGCGCCGTGGCGACGTGAAGCGACGGCGCCTGCCAGCACCCCCAGCACCTCGACGGTCGTGTCCCAGCCCATGCATGCATCGGTGATGCTCTGGCCGTACACGAGCTTCGACGCGTGCCCGAGCTCCAGCTCCTGGCGACCCTCCACGAGGAAGCTCTCGAGCATCAGACCGACTATCCCCCGATCACCGCCGGCAACTCGGCGTGCCACCTCGGCAGCGACGACCGGCTGGCGTCTGTGGTCCTTGCCGCTGTTCCCGTGGCTGGCGTCGACCAGCAGGTGGGCGGGGAGACCGGCCCTTCTCAGCCTCTCGAGCGTCGCGGTCACGGTCGACTCGTCGTAGTTGGGTCCGCTCGTCGTCCCGCGCAGCACGACATGACAGTCCGGGTTGCCGCTCGTCGAGAAGACGGCCGCTCGGCCTCCATAGGTCACGCCCGGGAACACCTGCGGACGGGCGGCGACCGCGACCGCGTCCACGGCTCCCTGCACGTCTCCTTCGGTCGAGTTCTTGAAGCCGACGGGCATCGAGAGGCCGCTCGCGAGTTGACGATGAACCTGCGAGTGCGCTGTGCGGGCGCCGATCGCTCCCCAGCTCACGGCGTCTGCGATGTACTGCGGCATGATCGGGTCGAGGAACTCGCACGCGACGGCCACGCCCTCGTCGAGGATCTGGAGCAGCAGCTCCCGCGCTGCGAGCACCCCGTCGTTCACCGCATAGCTGCCGTCGAGATGCGGGTCGTTCACGAAACCGCGCCAGCCGTGTGAGCTGCGCGGCTTCTCGAAGTACACGCGCATGACGACGAGGAGCTCGCCGGCGAGCCTACGTGCCACCGGGCCGAGCCTTCGCGCGTAGTCGAGGGCGGCGACCGCGTCGTGCACGGAGCACGGCCCGACCACCACGAGAAGACGGTCGTCATCGCCCGCGAGCACGCCCGCGGCCGCCGTGCGGGCGGCTAGGACCGTGTGCCGGTGCTTGGCGCCGAGCGGCAGCTTGGACCGTACGCGTGCCGGCGTGACGAGCGGACGAACAGCGCTGATGTGGCTGTCACGGATGCGGGTCCTTGTGGACACTTCTTGTGCGCCTCCTGCGAACCCGCTCCGCTCTGCGAAGACCGGCTC
>JAJYVX010000240.1:0-618 GCA_021791795.1 Actinomycetes bacterium
CATCAGCTTGCGCATGTTGTGACAGAGGGCGTGGAGCTTCCACTCCCCGTCGGCACCGTCTTTGCCGCGCAGGCGGAGCTGTCCGGCGTGCTGGCGGACCTTCATCTGCCCGAAGGCCGGCTCGACGATCGCCTTGCGCCGGGCGTAGTCGGCACGACCCTTCTTCGTCTGCAGGCGACGCGCCATGCGCTCGCGACGCGTCGCGTTCTTCGGGATGGGCCCTCGCGGTGTCGCTCGGAGCCTCTCCCCGTGACGCTGACGGCCGGTGGCAGCGAGGACGTCCTCGGCGAGGTCGTCGGTCGCTTCGAGGTTGTCCTCCGAGCAGTAGCCGGCGTCGGCGAGCAGGGTCTTCGGGGTGCCGGCGATGCCGGCGGCCTCGAGGTTCTCCTCGGTCCTTTTCACCATCGGGACGAGCTGGTCGACGTCGCCGGCCTCCTGGGTGACCTCGGCGGCGAGCACGACCTGGTTCTCCTCGTCAACGACGGCCTGGGCGTTGTAGGCGTAGGCGAAGCCGTTCGTCGTCTTCATCATCCGAGACTCGGGGTCGGTGAAGCTGCGCTGGGCCTTCGGCTTCGGCTTCGCCTCCGCGGCGGCCTTGGCGGCTCTCGCCTCCACCGC
>JAJYVX010000240.1:628-3910 GCA_021791795.1 Actinomycetes bacterium
CGCCCTTCTCCCTCGCCTGCTCGGCAGCCTTCGCCGCGGCCTTCTCCCTTGCCTCGGCCTCGAGGGCCTCCTTCGCCGCTCGCAGCTTTGCAAGGCGGCTCTCCCGCCGCTTCAGCTCCTCGGGGATCTCGTCGCCGCGGCGTTGCTCGCCATAGGCGGCGTCCTCGGCGTCATCGACGGCCTCGGCCTCGGCCAAAAGGGCGTCGACCTCACCTTGGAGCTCCTCGATCTTCGGGACGATCCGCTCGTAGCTCATGGCCTTGTGGCGGGAGGCGTTGGCCACGAGCTTCGTGCCGTCGAGGGCGACCCGGCCGAGGCGGACGAGCCCCGCCTTGGCGCACAGGCCGAGCACCTCGAGAAAGAGCGGGCGCAGGGCGTCGAGGTGGCGGCGGCGGAAGCGGCTGATCGAGCGGTAGTCGGGCGCCTCGTTGGCCGAGAGCCACCGGAAGGCGATGTCCCGCCTGCAGCGCCGCTCGATCTCCCGGGAGGAGGTGACGCCGGTCGCATAGGCGTAGACGAGGAGCTTCAGCATGAGGCGCGGGTCGTAGGGCGGGGCGCCCGAGGCCGACTCGTAGGAGGCATAGATCGGGCCGAGGTCGAGGAGCTTCTCCACCACCTCGGAGACAAAGCGTGCCTCGTCGTCCTCATCGAGCCAGTCATCGAGGCTCGGCGGCAGGAGGAAGCACTGGGCGGGGTCGTAGCGGCGGAAGGTCTTCTGCTCCCCGGCGGGGACCCTCGATAAAGGAGGTGCGTCCCCTGTCTCGACCTCGAACAGCTGACCCCCGCCCCGAGCTCTCGCCATCGCCCGATTCTCGCCCAAGAGCAGGCAAAACGCGAATCCGCTCGTTCGCCTCGCCACAGGAGGAAGGCGATGGCAACTCACCGTGGGACCGCCGAGGCACCAGGATGACGGTTCTGACCCACGCTCCTAGTGACATGTCAGCTTGAAGCACTCATGTTTTCGGTGACTGCGGAGCAGTAACCGGCGAGGCGCTCGAGGATGTCCTCCGCGGACTTGTGCCAGACGAAGGGCCTCGGTTCCGCGTTCCAGGTCGCGACCCAGGCCTCGATGTCCGCGGCGAGTGCTTTCACGCTCGTGTGGGCCGAGCGCTTCAGCTTCTTCGTGGTGAGGGCAGAGAACCACCGCTCGACGAGGTTCATCCACGATCCATAGGTCGGGGTGAAGTGGAAGTGGAACCGCTTGTGGCGCAGCAGCCACTGGTGGACCTTCGGGGTCTTGTGCGTCGCCAGATTGTCGAGCACGACCTCGACGCCGAGGCCCTTCGGCACCTCCTTGTCGATCTTTGTCAAAAAGGCGAGGAAGTCGGCCGAGGTGTGGGTCTTCCTGATGTCGGTGATCACGGTGCCCGACGCGATGTTCAACGCCGCGAACAGGTCCAGCGTGCCGTTGCGCTCGTAGTCGTGCGTGGCGCGCGCCGGGGTCCCGGGCAGCATCGGGAAGGTCGGCGCACTGCGGTTGAGCGCCTGGATCTGGGGCTTTTCGTCGACCGCGAAGACCACTGCGGCGACCGGGGGGTTCAAGTAGAGCCCGACGATGTCGCGGATCTTCTCGACGAGGAGCGGGTCGAGGGAGACCTTGAAGGCATCCTCGCGCCAGGGCTTCAGGCCGAAGGCCCGCCAGATCTCCGAGACGGTCTGACGGCTGATGCCGTGCTTTCTCGCGAGCCCCCTCGTCGACCAGTGCGTCGCGTCGGGCGGAGCGGACTCGAGCGTGTCGACGACGACCGCCTCGACGACGTCGTCGGCGACCGTGCGGACGGCCCCCGGGCGCGGCGCGTCGACGAGGCCGTCGAGGCGCTCCTCGGCGAAGCGATGGCGCCACTTGCCGACCGTGACGGGGTTCACGCCGAGCTCGGCGGCGACGTCGCGGTCGGTGCGTCCCGCCGCGCAGCCGAGCACGATCTTGCAGCGAAGGGCGAGGGACTGGGCCGAGGAATGCCGCCGCGCCCAGCGCTCCAAGGTCTTGCGCTCGTTGCCGGTGAGGTGGATCTCGACAGTCGGTCGTCCGCGACGCGCCATGGCAGCTCCTCGTTAGGGGTTCTACCAGGTCGAACGCGCGGCGCGCGCGGAAATTCCCGGTTCTGACTAATTCTTCAGATAATCAAGCTGACATGTCACTAGGAGCGACCTTACGTTCCGGAAACCAACAGCACGCTAAGTCTCGGCTCGTTCCTCGCGACATCTGTCCAAGGGTGGCGCCAACCGCTCCTCAAGACGGATTCGCCGCGATCATCCCTTCACGCTTCCTGCGGTGAGCGCGTCGGCGATCTCTTTGACCGAGCGGTCCTGGGCTCGCAGGTCGAGCACCCGGTCGCGCGGGGTGGCGGTCTGGCGCGGCCCTTTGGTCCGGGCTTGGAGGACACGAAGAACTTCATCCGCCCGGCGCGCAGCTCGGCGGCCATCTGGTACATGGTCGCCTTGGAGGAGCCGAAGCGTGGTCCGGCGACTTCGGCCGCCTCGTCGTGCGCTCGTCGCCGGCGAACCCCATCGGGACGAGGTGTCGGCCGTGGACGACGTCGGCGCGGATGTTGCCCTTCGAGCGCTCGACCAGTTCTTCGATCTTCTCGAGGTAGGGGTCGATGAGCTTTGGTCGTGCCAGACGGGCGAGTAGGTCGCCGCCGGCGTCACGCAGGCCCACATAGTGGGCGACGGTCTTCGGATCGACGCCGGCCAGCTGGGCCGCCGAGTGGGCGCAGGCGGTCAGGTCGAAAGCTTCGAGAATCTCCATGATCTCCCTGTCATGTTTGGTCACTGGTCCTCCGGTGGGGCTCGAGTTCGGACTGGGACGTCTCGAACCAAGCCCTTCCGGGGGGCCACGATGGTGGATGGTGCGGACCTCTGGTGTCCGCCGGCATGGAGATCTCGTGTCCGTCAGGCGGGAATTCCGTGTCCGCCTACGTGGATTGTGCGCTGTCCGTTCTCACGACACAACGGTCACGCCGACCTCCTCCGCGGAGCCGTCGACGGCGAGACCGGCGAGTATTCCACCGCCGTCCGCTTAGGACGCCGTGAGGATGGCGATGGCCAACTCCGCACGGCTCAGGCGTCCCACAACAGGCGGCTAAACCGTCCCACTACCGCGCTGCGGAGACGGGCCGAAGTTCGGTGCGCCCTGGACTCGCTAGCACTCGAGTTGCGCCTTCGTCTTCCGGTCTACCTGGGGCGGACTGCCAACTCCGGATGCGTCGGGGCGTGCCTCTCGCTACACGTGCTGCCACTGCTCGACTGCTCGGCGCCGGTACGCCTGGGTCTCCGCGACGC
>JAJYVX010000037.1 GCA_021791795.1 Actinomycetes bacterium
CCGCGAGGAGCCGGGCCGCCGGGTCACCCTCGAGGAGCCGGGCCGCCGGGTCACCCTCGAGGGCAGGGCCCTCGTGAGCGAGCGTGACACCGCCCGGCACCTGGCCGCTCAAGCCTTTGACAGGAGCTCCGCGAGGACGGGACGGTTCGCCTGCACGAACCGGACGTTCACTTCGAGCCGCTCGAGATGTTGGTCGATGAGCCGCTTCTGGCCTCCGAGATCGCGCTTAGAGAGGTCCTCCCGGACCGTGTCGGCGAGCACGGGACGGCCGGCCGCGTCCACGTCGGCGAGGCGCGAGACGCCGCCGAGGATCGCCGGCATGGCATGCGAGGGATACTTCTCGCGCAGCTCCTCGAAGTGCTCCACGACGAAGCGCCAGGTCGAAGGCCCGGCCGCCCTCGTGGCGAGCAGGGCACGCAGCACGTAAGGGCTGTCCTGGGAACGAACCTCGGTCCGGCAAAGTTCCTGCAGCTCCGACACGAGCTCCGGTTCGCGAAGGCGCGTGAGCGCGGTGAGGTGCCTCTCTCCGTCGATCGGGTCGACCGGATGGCGGACGTGCTCGACCATCTGGTCGAACTCCGCCCGGCCCGCCGTCCAGGCGACGACGTCGAGGATCGCCTCGGCTATGTCCGGCCGGAGCGCCGTGCCGCCACCCTGCGAGGCATGGAACATCTCCTCGCACCGCCGCTGCACTTCCTCGTCGCCGCCGAGACGGCCGAGAGTGGAGACGAAGATGGCACGCGAGCGGGGTATCTCGGAAACCTCGCCCTCTCTCGCCTCGAAGCCCACCCGCTCGAGCTCTGGCCGCAGCAACGACCGGACGAAGGCTTCCAGTGCCGGGCGGTCCGCGTCGGCCACCGCCAGGTCGAGCGTCCAGAGAGCCGTCGTGACGAGGGACCAGACGTTGGGGTCGTCCTCGCCCTTCAAGCGCTTCGCGAGGGCGAGGAAGTCGTCCACGCCCGCGAGGCGGGCGAGGGTGACCGCCCAGGTGTCCGACACGAGGTTGTACTTCTCGAGCACCGTGAGCTTGTCGAGGTTCGCCACCATGCGGTCGAACAGCTGCCCTTCGTAGCGGAGCCGGTAAGTGCCGGACCCTCCTGCGTTGACGACCGGAAGGGCGTCGCCCACGGCCACGCGCACCGTCTCGGTGCCGTTGGGGCTCGGCCCGAGCAGAGCCGTGCGCACCGGTCCCGGCCCACCGTCCACCTGGGGCTCGGCGCCGTCGGGCCGCTCGGTGATCCTGAGCGGGACCAGCCAGTCCCTTCCGATGGCGGTGGGTTCTCCCGGATGGCTCTCCGCCCACTCCTCCTCGCTCAGGTACGAGAACGGCTGCTCCGTGAGGACGAGCTCGCCCCCCTCGGCCGCAACCCGCACGAGGGGGAAGCCGCCCTGGAAGATCCAGCTGTCCATGAGCGCTCGCACCGGCTCGCCGCCAGCCTCGGCCTCGATCGCGTCCCAGAGGTCGGTCGTCTCGGTGTTGCTGTACTCGTGGGCGGCGAGGTAGCGGCGCACTCCCGCGCGAAAGCGCTCCGTGCCGAGGTACTGCTCGACCATGCGGAGGACGTTGCCTCCCTTCTCATAGGTGAGGACGTCGAACATCGCCTCCGCCTCGTCCGGTTCACGCACGGGGAATTCGATGGCGCGGGTCGTGTGGAGCGCGTCGGTCTGGAGGGCGTTGTCCTTGTCGCGCCCGAACGCGATCCAGGGCCGCCACTCCGGCCTGAAGTCGTCGAGACAGCAGACGCTCATGTACGTGGCGAACGCCTCGTTCAGCCAGATCCCGTTCCACCAGCGCATCGTGACGAGGTCGCCGAACCACATGTGGGCTATCTCGTGCTCGACGACCGATGCGATAGTCGAGAGCTCGGGGATCGACGACGTCTCCTCGTCGCAGAGCAGATACGCCTCCCGGAACGTGACGCACCCGAGGTTCTCCATGGCCCCCATGGCGAAGTCGGGCACGTCGACCAAGTCGAGCTTTCCGCCCGGGTAGGGCAGGGCGAAGTAGTCGCCGAACCACTCGACGGCGTGCTTGCCGGCCTTCAAGGCGAAGCCCGCCAGGTGACCTTTGCCGATCGGCGCCACCACGCGCAACGGGGCGCCACCCGCGTCGACCGGTTCGGTCGCGGCCAGCGGTCCGACGACCACGCAGACGAGGTACGTCGACATCACCATGGTGTCGTCGAACTCGACGCGCTTTCGGCCCCTCTCGAGGGGAGTCGTCCGCCGGACGGGGGCGTTCGACACGACGAAGAGGGTCTCGTTGGCCTCGACCGTGACACCGAAGACGGCCTTCAGGTCGGGCTCGTCCCAGCAGGGGAACGCGCGGCGGGCGTCGTGCGACTCGAAGTGGGTGGCGGCCATCGTCTGGGTGCGACCTTCAGGGTCCTCGAAGGTGCTGCGATAGAAGCCGCGGAGCTTGTCGTTGAGGTCTCCTTCGAAGGAGCACTGGAAGACATAGCGGCCCGGCAGGAGCTCCTCATAGTCCGCGAGCGAGAAGCGCGCCCTCTCGTTCTCCTCGTCGAGCGAGACGTCGAGTTTCTTCGACGCACCCGTTCCGTCCCGTAGAGAAGCCGATGAGATCGTCAGCTCCACTGCGTGGCAGACCACCTCACGGCTCGCTTCCAGGACGGCGAGCTCGACCGCCACTCGTCCCGAGAATCTCGCCGCCTCCAGGTCGGGAGCAAGAACGACGTCGTACCGCTCGGGCACGGCGTTGCGGGGCAGGCGGTAGTCGTGCTCGTCTTCTCTCCGCAGGCTCGACATGTTTGGCGAGGTTACTCGGGGCGGGTAGTTTCGAGGCTCGTGCCAGCTAGCGAGTGGCCCTTCGCCGTCATGCCCGGGGAGCGCGACACCGATGTCGTATGTCTCGGTCATGCGCTCGTGGACCGGCTCGCCTATGTGGAGGACGGCGGCGTCGAGCGGATCGGGCTCGAGCCCGGGATCATGGTGCTCGTCGACGGCTCCAGAGCCTTCGAGATCGAGCGTGCCGTGCCCGCCTGGCAGCAGGTCGCCGGGGGCTCCGCCGCCAACACCGCGGCGGGTGTCGCCTCGCTCGGGGGGAGCGCCGCTTTCATCGGCGCCGTCGGCAAAGACGAGCTCGGCGATTGGTACTCGACCGACCTCGAGGCCGCAGGCGTGCGCTGCATCGTCCATCCCGAGCGTTCGGGCAGGCCGACGGGCGTATGCCACGTGCTCGTCACGCGCGGCGGCACCCGTTCGATGGCGACGCATCTCGGGGCGGCGAGCTGGGTCCACTCCTCGGCTGCCGAGGCAGCCGGCTTGCCCGACGCGGCGATCCTCTACATCGAGGGTTACCTGCTCGACGCGGAGGCCGCTTCCGCGGTCGACCGGGCGCTCGCGATCGCCCGGGGCGCCGGCACGCTGACGGCCCTTTCGCTCTCGGATCCCTTCGTCGTCGCCCGCCACCACGGCCGCATATCGGAGATGGTCTTCTGCGGTCTCTTCGACATCCTGTTCGGCAACGAGGAGGAGGTGCTCGGGCTCACCGGAGCGGCGGACCTCACGGCCGCGGCAGACGCGCTCGGGCGGCAGGAGATGGTCTCCGTCATCACACGGGGTCCGCAGGGTTCTCTAGCGGTCCTGCCCGGGGGCACGGTCGAGGTGCCCGCCGACGACGTCGACCCGGTCGTCGACACGACCGGCGCGGGCGACCTCTTCGCCGCCGGGTGCCTCTATGCGATTGCCGCAGGTCACGGCCCGGAGCACGCCCTTTCGGTCGGCGCGTATGCCGCCGGGGAGATCATCAGCCACATGGGTGCCCGGCCGGAGGTGAACCTGCGCGATGCCGCGCCGGCCGAGCTCGTCAGCTCCGCTCGGTCTCGTCTTCGGGGGGCCTGAACGGCAAGTCGAGGTCACCCAGCCTGACGAGCACGCTCGCCACCCAGCGAGCGAGCGCCTGCACCTGGTCGTCGAGGCGGGACGGGTCCTCCAAGATGGCGTCATCCAGCCGGAGCCCGCCCTGGTACGCCACCTCCAGCGCGGCCGTCACCTCCCCGCCGTCCACCTCGAACATCTGCTCGAGTGTCGGGCTGGTGCGCTCCAGCCGCTCCGACCCGAGCTGCGGACCCTCGGGGTCGAGTGTCGCCAGCACCTTCTCGAGCTCAGGAGCGCGGCTCAGGTTCTGCACCCTGAACGCGAGCTCTACGATCAGCTCCGGCGGCTCGGCCGGCGGCTCTCCGATCGACCACGAGCGGTAGGCACTCTGGCTCCAGGTCGGCCAGTCGAGCGTGAGAGCGGCGCGGACCCGCGCTGGGCTCGCCTCGCCCGGCAGGCTGTAGGAGGTTTCGAACGAGAGGTCTCCGAGGAAGACGTCGACCTGGAACCGCTCCTCCACCGCTTGCTGCTCGAGGAGGGCGGCTTCGAACGCCTCGCGGACGGCTCCGATCACGTCGAGCAGGATGTGGTCGATCATGGCGTGCGAAGGCTACCGGGTGGGCCGACATGCGACCGCTCCGGGTGGGCAGCTGGTAGACCTCAACCCCGTGGACAACGTCTGGCTCGAACGCCGCGTCATCGCCTACGCGCACCAGGGCGGCGCGCGGGAAGCGCCTTCGAGCACGCTCGCCGCCCTGCGCAGGGCGATCGACGTCGGGGCGACGGGCATCGAGCTCGACGTGCATGCGACCGCCGACGGCGAGCTCGTCGTCTGCCACGACCCGACCCTCGACCGCACGACCAACGGCTCGGGAGCCATCGCGGCACAGACCATCGACGAGATCCGCCGGCTCGACAACGCCTACTGGTTCGTCGAGGGCGAGGACGCGCAGGCGGGCATGGAGGAGGCGAGCTACACGCTGAGGGGGCGGGCACCACGGGACGGCGACTACCGCGTGGCCACTCTCTCCGAGGTGCTCGAGGCGTTCCCCGGCGTCGTGCTCAACCTCGACATCAAGAAGACCGCCCCTGAGGTACCCGCATACGAAGAGAAGCTGGCGGATCTGCTCCGCGCCTACGGCCGAGGTGACGACGTGATCGTCGCTTCCTTCAACGACGCGGCGACGGCGACGTTCTCGGAGCATGCGCCGGAGTTCGCGACCTCGGCCGGAGTGGCAGCGACCGCAGAGCTGCTTCGGGCCGTCCGCTCAGGCGCAGAGCTGCCTGCGGACGTGACGAGGCACGCCGCGGTGCAGCTGCCACCGACTTTCCAGGAGATGACGCTCGTCGACGAGCAGCTGGTCGAGACGGCGCATGCAGCCGGCCTCGCTGTCCACGTCTGGACGATCGACGATGCCGACGAGATGCAGCGCCTAGTTGAGCTGGGCGTCGACGGGATCATGACGGACCGACCGAGCGTTCTCGTTCAGGTCCTCGACGAGAACGGTCTCGCCTGGAATCCCCGCAGAACCGGTTGACAGGAGCTCGACGGACAGCTCTCAGCCGCGCCCGCAGTTCGGCTTCTTGCCGTGGTTCGCCTTCTTCTTTCGGCGTAGCTTCCGTTTGACGGTCCTCTTCGACATGGCTCGGCGAGTGTAGCGGCCGGCCGTCATGGAAGAATCCTGGCGTATGGCATGGCTGCTGCGGGACGGTCAAGTGCTCGCGAGTCTCGAGATAGCGAGGTCCTTCGGCGCGCGGTCGAGGGGTTTCCTCGGGCGGCGGGAACCCGAAGGTGCTCTGCTCCTCGAGAGGACCCGAGCGGTGCACTCGATCGGCATGCGGTTCACGATGGATGTGGCGTTCCTCGACTCCGAGATGGTCGTGCTCCGTACGGTCCGCCTGCGCCCCTTCCTCCTCGCACTTCCGGTCCGGCGAGCAAGGCACGTCCTCGAGGCGGGGGAGGGGGCGTTCGAGCGCTGGTCGCTCAAGAAGGGCGACAGGTTGGAGATAAAGGAGTGACGGCAGGAGAGCTCGTCGTCGTTGCCACTCCGATCGGGAACCTCGGCGATCTCTCCCCGAGAGCGGCCGAGGTGCTCGCCGGCGCGGACATCGTCTGCTGTGAGGACACGAGGCACACGGGACTCATGTTGAGCCGGCTCAACATCAAGGCGAACCGTCTCGTGTCCCTCCACGCCCACAACGAGCGCGAGCGCTCTCCTCAGATCCTCGCCGAGCTCCGCGCTGGCGCGCAGATCGCCGTCGTGAGCGACGCCGGCACGCCCGGCGTCTCCGACCCCGGTGCGAGGCTCGTCATGGCCGCCGTAGAAGCCGGCTTCAAGGTGACGACCGTGCCCGGCCCGTCAGCCGTCCTGGCGGCGCTCGCGGTGGCGGGGGTGGCGTGGTCGCGGTGGCGTTTCGAGGGGTTTCTCCCGCGAAAGGGTCCGGAGAGACGGGCTCGAGTGGCCGAGATCGCTCGTGCCGGCCATCCCGTCGTGCTCTACGAGTCGCCGCGCCGGCTGACTTCGACGCTCTCCGATCTTGCGGCGGCCTGCGGCGGTGACCGGGGGGTGTCCGTCTGCAGAGAGCTCACGAAGATCCACGAGGAGGTGCTGCGGACAACGCTCGGCCAGGCCGGGGAGCACTTTCGCGCGACGGAGCCCCGCGGCGAGATAACGCTCGTCGTCCACCCGGGCGCCGGAGCCGGCGAGAACGCTCCGCCCGAGGACGCCGCCGTCCGCCTCGAGGTGGAGGCTCTCGTCGCGGCCGGCCACTCGAGGCGTGACGCGGTCTCGTCAGTGGCGTCGCGGCTCGGGCTGAGCCGCCGGCACGTGTACGACGCTTCGCTCGTCCGGGGCCCGAAGGGCGGTGGTGCACCCCGTTAGGCTCGGGGCGTGGGCCGTTTCTATGTGACGACGCCGATCTACTACGTGAACGACGTGCCGCACCTCGGTAACGCGTACACGACGACGGTCGGCGACGCCCTGGCACGCTGGCACCGGCTCCTCGGCGACGAGGTCTGGTACCTCACAGGGACCGACGAGCACGGGCTCAAGGTGCTCAGGACCGCGACGGACCAGGGCATGCAGCCGAAGGCTTGGACCGACCGGACCTCGCGCCGGTTCGTCGACGCCTGGCGCGCCCTCGAGATGTCGAACGACGACTTCATAAGGACGACAGAAGAGCGTCACCACCGGAGCGTCCAGCTCTTCATGCAGGCGATCTACGACAATGGCTACCTGCGGAAGGGCACCTACGAGGGTTGGTACTGCGTCTCCTGCGAGGCGTACTACCAGGAGACCGAGCTGGTCGAGGGGCGGCTCTGCCCGGTGCACGAGCGGCCGGTCGAGTGGTTCAGCGAGGAGAACTGGTTCTTCGAGCTGTCGCGCTTCGAGGACAGGCTGCTCGCCTGGTACGAAGAGAGTCCCGGCGCCGTGCAGCCCGAGACCCGGCGCAACGAAGCCCTCGGCATCATCAAGGGCGGCCTCCACGACATCTCGATCACCCGGACGTCGATCGACTGGGGCGTCCCGGTCCCCTGGGACGAAGGGCACGTCTTCTACGTCTGGTACGACGCGCTCGTCAACTACGTCTCGGCCATCGGCTTCGGCGTCGACGACGAGCGCTTCCGGAAGTGGTGGCCTTCGGTCTGTCACCTGTTGGGCAAAGACATCGTCCGGTTCCACTGCGTGTGGTGGCCGGCCATGTGCATGGCCGCAGGCATCGACCCGCCCGCCTCGTTCTTCGTCCACGGGTACCTCCTCGTGGGTGGGAAGAAGATGGCGAAGAGCGCCTTCAACCAGATCGACCCGGTCGAGCTCGCCGGTGACGTCGGGATCGACGCACTGCGCTACTACCTCCTGCGGGAGGTGCCGCTCGGGAACGACGGCGAGTTCACCTACGAGGGTCTCATCGGTCGGTACAATTCCGAGCTCGCGAACAACCTCGGCAACCTGTTGTCCCGCGTCTCTGCGGTGGTCGTCTCGAAGTGCGCCGGTGTCGGGCCTCCGCCTCAGCCCGCCTCGTCGTCCCGGCTCGCCGCCGCCGCCGCGGAGGTGGTTGAGGACGTGCGGCGGGGTTGGGCGGGGTTTGCCCCGCAGGAGGCGCTGGAGGCCACGTGGCGGCTCATCCGTGCGGCGAACGCCGAGCTCGAGGCCGTGGAGCCCTGGCGGCGTGAGCCGGGTCCCGAAGTCGACGCGGTCCTCGGCGACGCTCTCGAGGTGCTGCGGATCGTCGCCGTTCTCGTCTCGCCCGTGCTCTTCAAGGTGGCGCCCGAGATATGGCGGCGCATCGGGCTCGAAGGGTCGCCGGAGGCGCCCGGGAATGCTGCAGTCGAGGACGGAGTGCTCGCCTGGGGCGGTTACCCCGGCGGCCTGCCCGTGACGAAGGGTTCGCCCATCTTCCCACGGCGTGTCGTCGACGCCGGCGTCGAGTGACCTTCAGCTCTGCGGCGCCCGGGCCGCATTGGACTGACAGCCACTGCCACCTCCAGGACCTGTCAAGAGAGGATCTCGTCCGTGTTCTCGAGCGCGCCCTTGAGAGCGGCACGTCCCGCATGATCGTGGTCGGCACCGACGCCGACTACTCCTGTCGGGCGGCCGAGCTGGCTGCAGCTGAGCCACCTGTCGAGGGGGTGGAGATCTGGGCCACTGTCGGGCTCCACCCGCACGCCGCGAGCAAGGGGACGATGGAGCTCCGGGCCGTCGTCGAGGCGATGTCCGTGGGCGGCCTCGTCGGTTCGAAGGTCGTCGGGGTGGGCGAGTGCGGGCTCGACTTCCACTACGACTACTCGCCCCGCCCCGAGCAGCGGGTCGCCTTTGCAGATCAAGTTCGTCTCGCGCACGAGCTCGGCCTCGCCCTCGTGATCCACACGCGAGAGGCCTGGCGAGACACCTTCGCCGTCCTCGAGTCGGAGGGGGTGCCCCCGAGCACCGTCTTCCACTGCTTCACAGGCGGCCCGGCCGAGGCCGAAAGCTGCCTCGCTCTCGGGGCCTACCTCTCCTTCAGTGGCATCGTCACCTTCCCGAAGGCAGATGACGTACGTGCCGCGGCCGCCCTTACGCCCCTCGAGCGGCTGCTCGTCGAGACCGACTCGCCGCTCCTCACCCCGGTGCCCCATCGTGGCAAGCCGAACGAACCCTCCTACGTCCCGCTCGTCGGCGAGGCCCTGGCTTCTTTGAAGGGCCTGCCGATAGGCGAGCTTTGTGCAGTGACCAGTGCGAATGCCGCGGCGGCCTTCGACCTCACCTGAGCCGTCCTCGCCGGCGGCAGTGGCCGCGGGGCGTAGACCGCTCGGGCGCGCCGAGCTGCTGTCGCTGCTCGGCGAGCACGGGCTCCGCCCGTCACGGGCGCTCGGGCAGAATTTCGTCGCCGACCCGAACCTGATCGAGCGGATCGTGCGCCTGGCCCGTGTCAAGCCCGGTGACCACGTGCTCGAGATCGGGCCGGGCCTCGGGTCTCTCACGATCGGGCTCGCTGCGACCGGGGCGTCAGTCACAGCCGTGGAGATCGACCGCCACCTGATGCCGGCCCTCGAGCAGGTCGTCGGTCCCCTCGGGGTGACGACGGTTCTCGCCGACGCCATGACGTGTGACTGGGAGGACGTACTTCGCGCGGCGGAATCGTGGGTGCTCGTCGCGAACCTCCCCTACAACATCGCCACGCCTCTCGTGCTCGACCTCCTGCGCCACGTACCGGTGGTGAGCCGCATGGTGGTGATGGTGCAGCGTGAGGTGGGCGAGCGTCTCGCGGCACAGCCCGGTGACGACGCCTGCGGGGCCGTGAGCGTGAGGGTCGCCTACCACGCAACGGCGACCGTCGTCGGCCGGGTGCCTGCCTCGGTCTTCGTTCCGAGGCCGAAGGTGGAGTCCGTCCTCGTCGAGTTGGAGCGCAAGAGAAAGGCGCCGGCCGTCCCGTTCGAGGCAGTCGACGAGCTCGTGCGGGCGGGTTTCGCCGGTCGGAGGAAGATGCTGAGGCGTGGACTTGCGGGTCTCGTGACGCCCGACGAGCTCGAGGCAGCCGGCGTGCCGCCGACCGCTCGTGCGGAGGAGCTGTCGCTCGACGACTGGTGCCGGCTCGCCGCCGCCCGAGGTACCTGATGGAGGAGGCTGTGGCGCTCAGCGCTCCGGCGAAGCTCACGCTCCGGCTCTCGGTGACAGGCGTGCGCTCCGACGGATATCACGAGATAGAGGCGGAGATGGTGAGCCTCGATCTCTGTGACACGCTCGAGGTCTCGCCGGGCGATGGGCTCGAGGTGATCGACGCCGTGCGATGGTGGGGGTACGGACCCAGCGCTCAGGCAGTTCCCCTCGGCGAGAACCTGGTGAAAAGGGCCCTCGAGACCTGCGGTCGCAAGGCTTTCGTGCGGCTCACGAAGCGCATCCCTGCAGGAGCCGGTCTCGGCGGCGGCTCCTCCGACGCGGCGGCGGTACTGCGCTGGGCCGGCTGGAGCGACGTCGTCGCCGCCGCTCAGATCGGGGCCGACGTCCCGTTCTGCCTGGTTGCAGGGCGTGCTCGGGTGTCAGGCATCGGCGAAGTGGTGGAGCCGCTGCCGCTTCGCGAACTGAGGTCCTTCCTCCTCGTCACGCCACGGCTGCACGTGTCGACGCCGGCCGTGTACGGGGCGTGGGACGGCCTCGGCGGCCCGAAGGGCGACTTCGGGAACGATCTCGAACCGGCGGCGCTGGCGTTGCTACCCGGGCTCCGCTGGTGGCGGGACGTGCTCGCGGCTGCAGCCGGCGAGCGCCCGCGCCTCGCAGGCAGCGGTGGGACGTGGTTTGTCGAGGGGCAGCGTGCGCGCCTCGAACGGTTGGCGGAGCAGGTGAGGAGCGAGGTGGTCGCGGGACGGGAGGGCGCCCTTGTGGAGGTCGTCACGGCAGGCTGACGATCGCCTGGCTGGGCATGCCGCACGCGGCTGTGATCGCGATTGCGAGCTCGGCTCGGGACACCTCGAGCCTTCCCGCCGTTGCTCGCGTCTACTTGCCGGCTGCCCGACGTTGCCAGCGGGTGCGCTTCAGCATCTTCTTGTGCTTCTTCTTGCGCATGCGCTTGCGGCGCTTCTTGATCAGCGATCCCATGGCGTGCGAGAGGTTAGCCGACCCGGCGCGAAGGGCCGGTTCCCGCTGTGCGCCGGGCAGGCTTGCGGCTGCGAGACGCCCGCCGGGACCTCGGCTGAGGACGGCCAGACGGCAGGCGGAGGCATGCACCGGGGCCGCTGTGCGCGAAGCTGGTCCTGCCGAGCGGCCGTTAGCTTCGGTGCCTGCGCCCTTGGCGGGTAGTTCAACCGGCAGAACGCCTGACTTTGGATCAGGAGGTTGGAGGTTCGAGCCCTCCCCCGCCAGCCCAGCCAGCCCAGCCAGCCCAGCTGCCGAGCCTGGAAGGCCAGTCCAGGCCGACGCTCTGCGTGCGCCCCCCGCTGCGCTCAGAAGTTCTGCACCAGCGAGCGACGTCACCGTGATAGAGCTGATCGAACCGACGTTGCGCGAGATGCCATCGGGGAACACGACGGAGCCGCCGCAGGTGAGCATGAGGAAGACGAACGAGTGAGGGTTCTCGCCGTCGGGGCGCATCCCGACGACATCGAGCTCGGCTGCGGCGGCGCTCTGGTCGCTCACCGCGATGCCGGGCACGAGGTCACTCTGCTCGTGATGACGACCGGTGAGCGCGGCACCCGATCGGCGCTCTCCCGAGTCCGGGAACAGGAGGAAGCGGCGGCCATGCTCCGTGCCGACCTGCTCTGGGCGGGTTTCGACGACGGAGCCGTGCCGCAGGGAAGAGATGCCACCCGGTTCCTCGACGAAGCCATCGGAACCCTGCGGCCCGACATCGTCTACACGCACAGCGCGGAGGACACGCACCAGGACCACAGGGCGACGGCCGTGGCGAGCCTCGCCGCCGGACGTCGCGTGCGGCGGCTCCTCTGCTACGAGTCCCCGACGACGGTGTCCTTCCGACCCGACGTCTTCGTCGACATCGGAGGCTTCGTCGAAGCGAAGCTCGACCTGATCCGCTGTCATGCCTCGCAGGTGACAGCGAACGGGCTGGTGGACCTCGAGGCCATAGAGGCCGCGGCCCGCTTCCGTGGCTTCGCAGCCCGGGTCAGCCAGGCTGAGGCGTTCACGACGGGGCGGTTCACGTGGTCGCCGGCCACGGTCTGCGGAGGCGGGTCGGTACCCGGGCTGAGCGCCGACGCGGCAGCCGCGTGGCGACTCACGGCGAGCCCCGAGCCTTAGGCCCCTGCCTGCACGAGCCGGTAGACCGCGCGGTCGGCCGCGCTCCTAACGCGCGGGATCTCGTCGCCCTGTAGGCGGGCGACCGCCGCAAGGGCGTCCCCGACAAGGTGGCGTGCGACCACTCTCGCAGCCATCTCGCGCACGCGCCAGGAGTCGTCCGTCGTGGCCGCGATGATCGCAGCCGCAGCCGAGTCCTCCCAGGCATGGAGAAGCCCACGGGCGGCCCAAACGCGTGGCCAGTAACCGTCGCGGCCGCCACCGCGGCCGCCGAGCACCTGGTCGGCGCCAGGGCCGCCGAGCGCCCGGACGAGGGCGTCGTCCTCCACCGTGCCTCGGAGGATGGAGACGCAGCCGGCTACGACCTCCCGGCGGCCGCGGCGCGAGCACTCGGCCTCGATGCTCTCCTTAGGGGTGACGCCCCAAGTGCTTCCCACCGGCCAAGTATGGTGCGGTCGAACCACGGCGACATGGGACGAGTCGCCTGGCCGGGCCGGCCGGGCGCCTGCGGCAGCGGCGGTGCCGCGACCTCGCGCCACCGTGAGGCCCTTAGGCTCCGGACGAAACGACGATGACGCGCCCAACAGAACCTGCCGGCCGCCTGTCCACATCCGGAGCCTTGCCCCAGTCGCGACTGCACAGGTTCTTCCAGCTGGTACGGGTGGACATGACCCCGCTCTCCCGCCAGCCGTCGAGCAGGGCCCTTGTCGGCGCGGCGATCGTCGCTCTCGCCTGCTCGCTCGGCATCGACGCGGGCCTCGTTGCGCTCGGGACGTCACTCTGGCCGGCGACGAGGCACTTCGTGCACTTCCAGGCCTACGACTACGCCACGCTCACAATCGTCGGCGTGCTCGTCGCCTGTGTGGCGTGGCCTGTCGTCACGAGGGCGTCCTCGGTACCGAGATGGCTCTTCTTCCGCATGGCCGTGCTCGTCACCGTCGGGTTGTGGCTGCCGGACCTCTGGCTGCTGCTTCGAGGGGAGCAGCCGAGAGCGGTCGGGGTCCTCATGGCGATGCACCTCTCCGTCGCTCTTGTCACCTACAACTCCCTCGTGCACCTCGCCCCCGTAGGGGGCGAGCCGGTGCCGCGCACGGTGGCACCGGCCGGGCAGCGGTCTCTAGGCCAACTGCTGTCGGAGGAGAGGTGGCCCTGGGTGACGATGATCGTGCTCGTGTCGGTCGAGTTTCTCCTCGGAGCGGTCTCGCTCTTGGTGCTGCCCTTCGGGCGGAAGACCGGTTTCGTCCCGCCGAGAGGTCAGATGTTGTTCCTGCTCCACGCTGGCGTCGGCTTCGCGCTCGCGGGCGGCGCCCTCCTCGTCTTCACGGCGTGGCCCGGACTGTCCCGCCTGGCGCGGCTGAGCGCGGTGATCGGGGCGTCAGGCGTCCTCCTCGGAGGAGCCGGCGGCCTGCTCTCACTCGACCACTCGCTCCGTCTCCTCGGGGCGGGCGTGATGCTCGTCGGCGCTGTCGCGGCCGCGGCCGCCTACGCCGTCCCCACCGTCGACACGCCGGCCGTGCCGAACCCGGCGGCGGCCGGAGCCGTCGACGGGCACCCACCCGCTGGACCGCTCGGATCACACGGACCGGTCTCCCGGCCGGGCTCTCCGAACGGCCCGGACGGCGTGACCGGTGGGAACGGCCATAGCCGCAGGAGGCCTACGAGCAGCTGACCCACATCTTCTGCACCACCTTGCTCGTCGGCAGGGTGAACGTCCCGATGTAGGTGAACTTGGCCCTCGAGCTAGCGAGCGCGAACTTCTGCGGAGCGAACGTGTAGAAGTACGGCTTCGGGATCTTCACGGTCGGCCTCGCATGGACCCAGCACTTCGCCGTTGCCACGCGCCCTGACGTGTTGTTCTTGGCCCGATAGGCGACGAGCACCCTACGGGTGTGGGGGACCTGCCTCCAGGCCATGATGTAGCCGGAGACGGGCCCCTTGGTCGTGGCGAGGCTGGGCGTGGTCGTGCCGATCATGGCTCCTGCGAGAGCACCCGCTACGGCGATGCCCCCGACTGCTGTCTTGATCCTGCGGGTGTTCATTGCGGTTCCTTTCTTGTGAATGAGAGGTGGAGAGGGATTACGAGGCGGCTCAACGGAGGCTCGGCGCGAGCCGGACAGGCCGTGGCTGCGATCGGGCAGCCGCCGGCACGAGCGCTTCGACCGGACGGGCGGGCAGGGTCAAGAGGGCCTCCAGCCCGATGATCCGGCGGACGAGGGTGAACGCGAACCAGATCGGGAGCCAGCCGAGCTTCCTTCCGAAACCGAACCTCACCGCGAGAGCGATGATGACGACGAGAGACGGCACGGCTGCGATGAGATAGAAGACGAGGACCCGGGGCGCCACAGCTCGCGTGGCAGGGTTGGCAAAGGCGAGCTCGAGGCCCGTGACGAACACCAGCGGGCGGAGCAGCGCCGTCACCCTCACGATCCCCGCCCGGACGTAGAAGAACCACGACCGGGGTGAGCCGCTCCCGGCGACGAGGGGCGAGTGGCGGGTGAGGATGTGGACACCGGACCGGTTCCAGCGGACACGCTGCTCGCGGAACTCTCGCAGGTTGCCGGGCACGTCCTCGTAGGTGCGTATGCGCGTGTCCACGACTGCCTGGTAGCCGAGCCGCCCCAGCTGCATGGTGAGGTCGGTGTCCTCCCCGTTCATGCCAGAGACGAAGCCGCCGACGAAGCGAGCCGGGTGGCCCCGGAAGGCCGTGAACGTCCCCGGTATGCAGTTGACGGCGTCGACTCTTTGGAGAGCCACGCGGGCGAAGGCAAAACCGATCAGGCACTCGAACAGCCGCCCCTTCGCGTACCAGGACTGTGAGTGCGGGTCGGGCAGCGCCAGGGCCCCGACCATGCCCACGCTCGGGTTGGCGAACCAGTCGGGCAGGTGCGAGAAGGTGTCCTCGGCGATGACCACGTCGGCGTCGACCCTGACGACGATCTCGGTGAGCGCGATCGCGAGGGCCTTGTTGAGAGCCGCCGCCTTGCCGCCGTGGTCGGCCGCGATGAGCTTGCCCTCGGCGTGACGGAAGCGGGCCATCGCCCGGGACGCCACCTCGATCGTCCGGTCGGCCGAGCCGTCGTCTGCGAGGACGACGGTGACGCGGCCCCCGTAGGCGCCGGCGGCGCGATCGAGCGACTCGAGGGTCCGGGCGATCATGCCTTCCTCGTTGAAAGCCGGGGTGATGGTGGTGATCGGCGGCAGGTTCGAGGGATCGTGGCCTGGCCTGATCGTCCGTGTCGAGAGGAGGAGCAGGAGGAGCAGGACGTCGAAGATGAGGGGGAATCCGACGAAGACGACGAGGAAGGCCGCCGGGTGGTAGAGCCCGAGCACGGCATCGGCAAGATCGACCATGCCGAAGACGATCACCACGCTCATCACGGCGGCGACTGCGAGGAGGACGGTCTCGGAGCGGTGGTGCACCCGGAGGTCCGGGATGGTCGTCGGTCGGGGGACCATGAAGGTGGTGGAGATGAGTCGGAGAACGATGACTATGGCCACGAGGAAGACGACGAGGGACCCGAACAACGAGGCCGTCTCGCTCGGCAGTTGCGCCATCGCGGCGGTGGCGACTCCGAGCGCGTCGAGGAGCACGACGAGTGCGAGGAAGAGCAGGGCGTTCCACACGATCGCCAGCCTGCGGGCGAGCGGAGCGCGCACGACGAGGCTGAAGGCGACGAGGTTCGCCACGACGACGATCCGCAGCGGCGCGCTCACGTGCGAGGCGTAGGCGAAGACCGATGTCGGGTCGTTGTGGGCGAGGAGGGCGAGCCGGCCGACCAGCTCCTGGTAGAAGACGACAGGGCCCGGACGTACGGCGACGCTGACGAGGGTGAGCGCGCACGAGGTCACGTAGAATGTGACGACCCTCGACAGGCCGACCGACCTCGGCTTCGGCAGCGTGACCGTCGTCACGCCGTCGCCGGTGTCGTCCTCCCGCCAGTGGCGGAGAGGCCGGGCGCACAAGAGCAGCAGGGCGAAAAAGGCGATGGCCAGCGCGAAGACGCCGAGCACGGTCTGTCCCATGGGCCTCGCCCGGACCTACTTGAAGCTCAGGGTGCCGCTCATGCCGGGGAGCACCCCGGCCGGCAACCTGTCGGACAGGCGCAGCACCACCTCGTAGCTCACCTGGCCGTCGACCTCGAACGGCACGTCGACGACCTGGTTCACGACCACAGGCACGGAGAGGCCACCAAGGTCGTCGAACTGGAACGTCCCCTGCTGACCCGGGCGGACCGACGCGATGACCGACTCCGGCACCTCACCGACGACCTGCCACCGCCTCCCGGCCACGAGTGAGATCACCGGCTGGCTGGCGTTCGAGAGGTTCGTGCTGGCGCCGCCCGCCGAAGGAAAGAGCTTGAACACACTCGCCTGCGGCAGGTACGGGGTCTGGAGCGAGGAGGTGTGGACGCCGTCCTGCCCGACGAGCTCGCCCGGCACGCCGGCAGTGCGCAGGACCGTGCCGTCTATGGGGGAGGTGATGCGGGTCTGGCTGAGCCGTGCGAGGGCGATGGACACCTCGACCCGGGCTTCGGCTATGACCGCTCGCTCCTGCACCAGCGCCTCGCTGAGCGGCGAGGTGGCCCTGGCCGCGGCAGGAAGGGCGTTGAATTCGCTCTCCAGATAGGCGAGCCGGGCCTCGTCGGACGCGACCGCGAGGTGAGCCTGCGTCACGGCGAGGGAGAGAGCCGAGCTGTCCTCCGTGGCGAGCACCTGGCCGACGCGGACCCGCTCGCCGGGGGTGACGAGGACCGACGCCAAAGGACCGGTGTCGGCGAAGTTGAGTTGGAGGACGTTGGCCGGCACTATCGCCGCCGAGTACCTGTTGGCCGACGCGGCGTTGACGAGGTAGATGATCACTCCGAGCGCGGCTGCGAGGACCACGGCAAGGATGCCCACCCCGGCGATCCGCCGGGACGAGGCCCGCAGGCCACCGCCGTAGGTGACGGTCTCGGCCCGCGACCCGCGGTCCACGCGCTGTGGTGTGAACGGGTCGCTCCGCTCGAGGGTCTCGTAGGGCAGGGTGACCGGCTCGCTCCCCGGCGAGAAGAGCATGGTCGGCTCAGGTGTCGTCGGAGCGCTCAAGTCAGACTTCCCCCGCATCTCTCGCACGACACCGAGTGTTGATATCGGCAAATTGGCCGGCCAAACTTTAGCTAATTTCGCTTTCCTGTTTGCGAATTCCTCGGCGTGTACGCCGTGGCTGGCATGCTCTCAGCCTGCGCTCAGCCGGCATTTATGAGCTGGGCGGCGTCCACGTCGACGGATCCGCCGAGCGTGCGCACTCAGATCTGCACTCGCAAGAGTGGCTCGCCTCGGCGCCTCACCGGATAGGCGAGGCTGAGCTGGGTCCAGCTGGTGCCCGCGGCGAGGCAGCGTGACACCGGCTGTGCCCGGCGGAGTCCGGAGACGACGAGACAGACCTCGACGGGCTGGCGCGTCAGATCGGAGATCGCACGCCTCAGAAATGCGGAGAAGCGGAAGACTTGGCCGGCGGGGATCGATGAGACGACGTCCTGGAAAACCGATCCCGTTCCCCGGCGCGTGGAGATCTGCAGGAAGTCGCTCCCCTCGGGCAGGGCCGACGCCCGTGATCGAGCCCTGTGGCTGCTTCTTCAGGTAGGACGGCGCCGTCGCGTACATCTGGTTGCCGTTGCCGAGCCATGTCGAGGCGATCCAGCCCTTCGCGAGGTAGAGCCGGTCGACGAGATCGACGCACTGCCACTCGGAGCAGTCCGGGACGAGCTTGCCGCTCGGCGTCCTCGTCGAGTGCATGCAGTCGGTGACGCTCCCCGGTACGCCGTTCGAGCAGACGGGCACGGCTTCAAAGCCACCGGGCCAGGTGCTCCCGAGGTACACCGCGCCGAAGTCGCCGGGGCCTTGGCAGCTGCCGCAGCTCGCCGAAGCGGCGCCGGCCGGCGGACCGGCGGGCGCCGCGCTGAGGAGCACGGGGGCAAGCGCGGGCACCGTGAGGGCGAGTGCCCCGATGCGCGCCGGGCGCGACGACCGCGACGGTCCCGAGACCGGCTGAACAGGACGTGGCTTTCCCGCTGGAAAGGGTCCCTGTCCGAGGGCGGGCCGAGCCGTAACGTCGTGGAAACAGGTCTCGCCGTTCCAGAAAGGGCGGACGCGGAAGACCCCCGGACCGACGGCCCGGGGGTCCCGACCGCAGCTACAGGTTGGATCAGGCCTTGAAGGAGCCCGCCTTCACGGTGAGGGCCTTCACTCCGTTGCCGGCGCAGGCGCCGAGGATGCTCGTCCCGGTCTGCTTGATGACGACCTGCAGGGTCGACGTGCCGGCGAACGAGCCCGTCGCCTTGCCCGACCCGCCTGTGCCCGGGTAGCCGAACGTGACGGGCGACTGGCTCGTGAGACTGCCGTTCGTGTAGACGAAGTTGGTCGGCTTGGCGTGTCCGCCCTTGGTCGTCCACGTGACCTTGCCGGCGAGCTTGGGCAGGCCCGTCAGCAGATCCGAGCAGCTGGCGTCGGCCCTGCTCACACCCATGAAGTGGCCGAACTTGATCTTCACCTTCTTCTGCATCGTCTTGCCCTTGCAGTGCGTGAGCTTGCCGGCGATCGTGATCTTCACTTTCGTCGCCGTGGCCGTGAGCGGCGGGCTGATCTTCACGCTCCCGGTGAGCGAGCAGCTGATCGCACCCTTGAACTTGACGGACGGCGTCTTGCTCGCCGTCGACGCGAACGAAGCCGTCGAGAAGCCGAGGGCGAGCGAGCTCGCGAGTACGACGCTTCCGGCAGCTAGGAGAAGTCTTGACCTCTTGAACAAAATGTCGACCTCCTGATTCGCAGGTACCACCCCTGCCTCGGTGATCAAGCCTTGCCCGAAACTACAGCTGCACGCAAGTAGGGCTCAGGGCAGCGGCGGCGGCACCGGCCGCAGGTGGAGGCCGTACAGGTTGTCCATCTCTCGCACCACGGCCGCCGCGAGCAGGTCCTCGCCGTCGTTCGCGAGGTGGATGCCGTCGGGCGCCCGGAGGTCGTAGGTGGTGCCGTTCGGTCCGGGGCTCGTCGGCGTGAACTGACCACTCGGCGTGGCGAAGAGGCTCATGGAGGACATGTAGGTCACGCCGGGGTGTTTGGCGGCCTGGGTCTCGTAGATGGCGTTCATCGACGAGAGGTTCGACGCGAGCAGGGCATCGGAAGCGCCCTTCATCACGGGCATGCCGACCCAGATGACCTTCGCCCCCGCTGAGGTCGCCTCGGACATGAACTGAGCGACGCGCTCCGAGTACGCCCTGTCCCAGGCGGTGCTCGGAAAGCTCACCACGCCCGATGCGGTGGCGAAGCCCTGGGTGTCGTTCGCGCCGAGGAAGACGACGACCACCTGCGGGTGGGAGGTGGCGAGATCGGTCCTCAGATGTGTGAGCCAGTCGTAATAGGGCTCGTTGGCGAGCCCTGTGTCGCCGACGGCGTCCGGGAAGAAGTGCACTTTCGGGTCGTTGGCGAACTCGTAGCCGAGGCCGAACCCGAGGTCCTCGCCGAGGGAGTCTCCGACCTCGAGCACTCGTACCGGCAGGGACAGCTTCGGCGTCGTCGTCGTTGTCGTCGAGGACGAGCTCGAGGTGGACGACTGCTTCTGAGGCTGCGTCGAGTCACCTGTCGTGGCAGCGTTCCCGGTGGCGCCGCACGACGCGAGCGCAGCTGACAGGACGAGGCCGGCGCCGAACAGCCCCAGCGATTTCAGTCTCCTGCCCGGCATGGCGCGGCCGGACCCCTTTCTTTGAGCGACGGGCACGTGACGATAGACGCTCGTAGGGACGGCATCGTTGCGCCCCGGCTCAGGTCCGGCTCTCGGGAATGCAAGCCTCCGGCCCCAGCCTCACGGCACACTCCAGCATCAGTGCGTGGACGAAGGCCCGCGGCAGGTTGCCCCGCAGCTGCCGTTGGACCACGTCGTACTCCTCGCTGAGGAGCCCCGGCGGTCCACAGGCGGAGCGGTTCTGCTCGAAGAAGCGTGCCGCAGGCTCCCTGTCACCCCGGTCGAGCAGGGCGAGCGAGACGATGAAGCCGCACGGGACGAGGACGCCCTCGGCCTCCTCGAGCGGTCTGTCGTCGTGGCGGAAGCGGTAGCAGAAGCCCTCCTCGCCGAGCTCGGCCAGGACTGCCTCGAGCGTCGTCACGCTCCTCGGGTCGTGCGGAGCCACGGCGCCCCGGACGGTGGGGATCAGCAACGCGGCGTCGACGCGGGTGTCTGTCGGCGAGCGTTGCCACCGCCCGCTCGGGTGGAGGCAGCGCTTGGCGGTCTCGGCGAGCAGGGCGTCGGCGAGCGACTGCCAGCGGGCCGACAGAGAGGCGTCGGCCACACCGCACTCGGCGAGGGCACGCAGCCCGGCGACGCACTCGAGGCGCGAGTGCGTCCACCAGTCCGGGTCGAGCTCCCAGATGCCGGCATCGGGCGTGTCGAAGAGCTGGCCGATCGCCCCGGCGGCGACGTCCATCGCCCGTCGCCCGTCGCCGGAGAGCACGCCTGCGCGGTGAGCGGCCGAGAGGAGAAGGAGGCTCTCGCCGAACGCGTCGAGCTGCACCTGTCGGTTGACCAGGTTGCCGACCGTGCCGCGGCCGCCCGGATAGCCGCGGAGGTGCTGCAGCTGACGCTCTTCGGGGACAGCTCTTCCGTCCGCGCAGTAGGCCGGCCGCAGGCCCGGCCCGTCGTCGAGCAGCCTTGAGGTGACGAAACCCGCCGCCTCCGACACGAGCTCGTGCTCACCGTGGCCCGCGATCGCGATGCCGGCGAAGCACTGGTCACGGATCCAGGCGTAGCGGTGGTCGAAGCTCCGCCCCGACGGCGCCCTTCCCGGCAGGGACGTCGTCGCGGCGGCGACGAGACCGCCGCCCGGCCGTGTGAGCCCTCTGAGCACGGCATAGGCGTGCCTTGCATCCCTGCGGGCAGCAGTGTCCTCGCAGCGCGGCGCGACTCTTGCCCAGCGGCTCTCCGTCTCGTCCCAGGCGACGTCGGGATCGACCGGCTCGGGGAGGGGTCGGTCGGAGATCTCGAGGACGAGATCACGGCTCTCCCCGGGTCCGAGCTCGATCTCCCCGACGAA
>JAJYVX010000241.1 GCA_021791795.1 Actinomycetes bacterium
CACGCGGTCACCTCCAGCGCCCGAGCGGCCACCGCCGACGCCATCTGGGCGGCGCTGCCGAGACCAGAGTGGGGATCGAAGACCTACGCCCACGAGCTCTACGGGGCGACGCCACGCTGCATGGCGTGGCTGCAGGCCCGCGGCAATGAGACCCCCGGAAAGTCGCTCCTCAAACTGTCCCAAGAGATGCTCACTCCAGAGCAGATCGGTGTCGCGCTGCTCGAGCTCCTCGGACGCGACGACCTGATCGACGAGGACCGGGCCGCCCGAGCGGCCCTCGACGCCACGACCCGAGAGGTCGAGGACCTGCTCAACGACGATGCCACCCGGCGAACTCAGGAGGACGACGAGCTGCGGGCGATCGCCGGCCGTGAACAGGCCCGCGCACAGCTCACCCGCGCCGAGGGCTTGTGGCACTTGCACTACGCCAAGGGTCTCATCGACGCTACGACCCGAGCCGACGACGCTCGACGTGCCATCCGCCTCGCAGGAGAGACTCGCCGGGTGGCCAAAGGTCAACTGGCGGCAACCATGACCGCGCTCGACACCCTCGGTGACGGCGCAACACTCAAGGCTGCGGCCGACGCCGCCCAGACCGCCATGGAGTCTGCGAACGAGACGTGGCGACAAGCTAGTAACGCAAAGAGCGTCGCCCAGAACCAGCTCGACGCGGCGCTCAAGCGGCTGGACGTGCTGCGTGTCGATGCCGAGGCGGCAGACGGCACCCCCCCCGACATCCTGCTCGCGAACGAGGCGCAGCTGGCCCGTTCCGTGAAGGGTGCCGAGGATGCTCGCGCCGTTGCTGCCGCAGAGCGGGAACGCCGAGACGGCGAGTTGCTCGCCGCCGAAGCAGGAGCCGCCGGGGAGGCGGCTGCCACCGTGGCCCGGCTGGCAACGGCCGGCGTGAAAGCCGTCGCCCTGCTCGACGAGCTTGAGGTCGATCCCGCTGCCCGCGATGTGTGGGAGCCGCGCCTCGCTCTCTACCGCGACGCGGTCGCCATCGCTGGGGCCGACCTTGCTGTTGCCGTCGACGCTGCCGGCCCCGGGGACACCCTCATCGCCGGCGATCCCACCAGCCCCCAGCTACCAGACGGGGTGCTGGCTGCGCCGCCTGCCTCCCTCCCGTTTCTGCACGTGCTCGCCGATGCCGACTGCGATGGACGTTCAGCGAGGATCGGCGATCACGTCGTCGTCGTCGGCGGCTTCGAGGCACCGATATGTGGCAGAGAAGCTCGGATCGCGGCGGCGCGGAAAGCAGCCGAACAGGCACGAGTCCAAGAGCATCGTCTTGCTGCAGAGGCAGAACGCCAGCAGGCCGACCTCGATAATTTGCGCCGACAACTCGACGCGGCACGAGCCGCCGAGGTGCTCGTCGAAGCACAGGCCTCCCTGGAGTCGCTGCGAGCTGCCCTTGCCTCGTTCGACAGCCAGGAGAATGTCGCCGCTCGGGCATACAGGCGGGCCGGCGACGAACATCGCCAGGCGAGCGAGGCCTGGGGTGGCTACGCCGAGCAATGCAAGCGCCTCGAAGAGGCAAGGGAACGAGACGAGCAGGCGCTGTTGAAGGCGACGCTAGAGATGCGCGCGGCGATCGACGCCTGGTCCCGCCAGCGTGACAACCTGCCGTATTGGTCCCAGCGTTGGGGCGGCGACCTCGACAGCGCCCGGACAGCGCTCGCTGGCGACGCCGCCGAGCATCCAACCGGCGACGACCGGTCGGCTTCTTCGGCATATCGCCGCGCTGCCAACCACGCCATCGACCGGGCCCTGTTGTCCTGCGGGATCGACAGCGACAATGGCGCCGGCGCTCCCGCCGGCAGCGGTGTCGGCCTGGCGGTCGCCGAGCGTACGGCGGCAGGAACCCCGGCCTTTGACGACGAACGCGGCCAGAGCTACGAGCGCCAGGCGACCGCTTTCCACGCGGTCGCCGACGCGCTCGGGTCGTGGCTCGGGCGGCTGCGCAGCGAAGACCGTGCCAGCGCAGCACACATCGACGCCGATCGGGCCCGTCGCGCCGAAGCGCGGCAGGCCGCAGAGCGGCTATGCGAGGAGCGTCGGCGAAACCTTCCCGTGCGCCAGGACCAGATCGAGCGCCTGCTTCGAACCAGCCTTGGCACCGTCGGCGACAAGCTCAACGCACTGGATCTCGCAGCCCAAGGCTCAGGGGCCGACCTGCTGATCGAGCCGCAACGGCCGACGACGGCCAGGGAGAGCTGGCTGTGGCGGGTCACCCCTCGCTACCGACGTGGTCCCAACGGAGGTCTCGTCCCTTACACCGAACGGGCGAACACGGCCACCGAGAAGCTCCTGGCGATTCATCTGGTCTTGGCCGCCCTCTTTGCCGCGACCGCCGCCCGGGGCGCCGAGTACGGCCGGGTGCTTATCCTCGATGAGCTCGGCGACAGCCTCGGTGACTACCACCGCGAAGCGGTCCTGTCCGCTCTCGCTCGCACCGCGTCTGAGGCCGGGATCACCGTCCTCGGTACCTGCCAGGACGGCGTGCTCGAAGACGCCGCCCGGCACTGCGGCCAGCTGCTGTACTTCCAGTTCCGGGATGCGAGCGACGTCTTGAACGCCCCCACTCGGGTCTTTGGCACCACCCACGACGGCAGTATCGTCGAGCAGACTGCCCCGTTCATCGAACGCCTGGGCTGATGCTTGGCGATCCCCTCCCGCTTGCAGGTGTCCCCGAGGGCTGTGTCGCTCGCCCCGTCCTCGTCGAGGATCAGAACGGCGGCGAGCGCCTACCCCGTGACCGATCTGGGCGAGTCAAGCTCACCACGGTGGAGCTCACCGCAGTCATCGACAGCCATCCAACGGCACTCCCGGCCGGCGCCGACCGACCGTTCTTGCTCGACCGGCAAACCCGCCGCTGGAGAACCATCGTGGAGCACTACGGCGCAACCGACGCGGCGTGGTCCGCGGCGGTCACCTTGTGCCGAGAAGGCTTCGTCACCCTCACCTGCACGGTCACCGCAACCCGGCTTGGACCCCCCACTCGGTGGCGCTGGACCGAGGCCACTCGAACCCACGCCGAGACGCGGCGAAAGCGTGCAGCGGACGCCAGCGAGGCGGCACGCGAAGTGCTCCAGCGCGACGACGGTCTGCCGCCGTGGGTCGATGCGTGGCTGGAAGACGTCACCAAGAGCGGCCTTCTGGCGCGCAGCTCCACGAAGGGGGAGGCGCTCCTGACGGCCGCCGCGTCATGCCTGGCGGCACTTCCGCTCTCTGGCGGCGAACCTATCGGTCGCGGAGAGCTGGCGGCCCGCTACGGCGGCGCCCGAGGGGCCCACGCGCTCGACGACGGACACCGGCTCAGCGCGCTCGTGCTGCGGGGTGCGGCCGCTGCCACCGGTTCCCCTTATCCGCGCACCGCCGCCGAGCGTCGGGCGCTGTGGGCATCGGTAGGGGTGGTCTGCGACAGCATCTCGGCGACGGTTCTCGTCGCGAACCTGCGTCCCGAGCCGACCAACCTCGTGGCGCGACAGCTATGTGAGCGCGCCGACGCTCGGCTTCCCACGCACCTCACCGCCCGGGACCTCGGCGCATCGAAGATCCGCATCCCAGGCGGTGTCGTGCACGTGTGCGAGAACCCGAGGATCCTCGAAGCGGCGCTCGATCGAGATCTGTCTGCTGCCATCGTCTGCACCGCCGGGAACCCGGCCACGGTCACCATCGACCTGCTGCGCCAACTTGTTGAGAGCGGTGCTCGGATCGCCTACCGGGGCGACTTCGACTGGCCCGGCATTGCCATCGCCAACCGAATCATCGATCGGATCGGCTGTAGCACCTGGTTGTTCGACAACCAGACGTACGCTGTTGCGGTCAAGGACGTCGCTGGCGACGCGGTCCCCCTCATGGGCAGACCTTCCACTGCCC
>JAJYVX010000242.1 GCA_021791795.1 Actinomycetes bacterium
GCCAGGCGCTTGCCGGCGGGCTGGCGGGCCACGAGCCAGCAACGCTCGAGGGCCGAGAGCACCTGGGGTCCGTAGGTGGGCGCTCGAGGGGGCCGGGGTCGCACCACCCGGACCTGGCCTGCCGAGGGCAGCCGGGCCCGGGCGTGGTCACGGTGCCAGCCCGTCAGCTCCACCAGCTGGTCGAGGATCGCCGCCTTCTGCGCCCTCGTCCCCCGGCGATAGGCCGCCGCCATCTTGGTCGTGACCGCCCGTCGCTCGCCCACCGAAAGCTCCATCGTGAAGGCGTAGCCGACCCCGCCCCAGGCGGAGGGTTCTTCGTGAGGCAACGATGTCGTCTACGCGGAGGTTTCTGATGAGTCAACGCGAGTTCAGAGTTGGGATCGCTCGATCAGCGTTAGCATCGCCCGAGGAGTTGGCGCGAGGGGTGCACGTACGTTGACGGAGACGGACCAGCTGGTCCCGGTTGATGGTGATGGATGTCTCGGCTCCCCCGCGCCCCCCGGCGGCGGCCGGACGTTCCTTCACCAACGCGGTGCGAGCGGACTGGTATAGGGCGGCACCACCGCGATGGACCCGCCCCTTTGGACAGAAGGCGCTTCCCCGTACCTCCACGAGCGAGAGGCCCTCGCGTTCGTGCGGACGCGCCTGCCCAACTACGAACCCTACCGGGCCTGGTCCAACGTGGAGTTCATCGCCGAGGACGGCTCGGTCAACGAGGTCGACCTTCTCGTCGCCACGCCCCGTGGCTTCTTCCTGGTCGAGATCAAGTCGTACCCCGGCACGCTTTGGGGCGACGGGCAACGGTGGCGCGTGCGGTTCCCGAGCGGGCGGGAGAGCTATTACGACCACCCGCTGATCCTCGCCAATGCCAAGGCCCGCCGACTGCGCTCGCTTCTGGCGCGCCAGCGCCCGTTCCGCCGGGATCAGCCGCCCTGGGTGACCGCGCTCGTCTTCTTGTCGTCGGACGCACTGGAGGTCCAGCTCGACGTGATCGCCCGCACGGCGGTCTGCGGGCGCGACCCAGACGCCCCGCCCGGATCGGGCTCATCACCAGCCACTGACGCGCGCTCGGCATCTGCGCTGCCGGGCATCGTGGCCGCACTGAAGGACCCCACCCTCGTCCACCAGCGCGGAGCGCCCATCGGCAAGGTACTCTCGGCAAAGCTCGCCGAGGCGCTCGAGCAGGCCGGCCTCCACCCGTCCAACCGGGGCCGGCGGATCGGCGACTGGGAGCTCGGCGAGCTGCTCGACGACGGACCTGGCTGGCAGGACCATCTCGCTGCGCGGCCGCGGGTGGACGCCAAGCGCCGCGTGCGGACCTACCTCGCCGGAACCGCGACCACCGCCGAGGACCAGGAGCGCCTCCGTCAGGAGGCCGAGCGGGAATTCCGCCTGGTCCAGGATCTTCGTCACGACGGCATCGCCCAACCGCTCGACCTGGTGCAGGTCGAGCGCGGCCCGGCGCTCCTCTTCGACACGGTCGAGGGCGAGCAACGCCTCGACCTGTGGGCGCCCGACCACGTTCCCGACCTCCCCGCGGAAGAACGGGTAGAGCTCGTCCGCCAGTTGGGTGAGGCGATCGCCCACGCCCACGCCCACAAGTTGACCCACCGTTCCCTCGGGGCGAGGAGCATCCTGGTGCGGCCGTCGGCGACCGGACAAGCGGCACGGCTCCTCATCGGGCACTGGCAGGCCGGCGCCCGTGAGCTCGCCACCACGCTCACCCATCTTCCCAGCGAGAACGACGATGGCTCGCTGGCCACGGCGCTCACGGAGCGGCTCGGCACCGCAGAGAAGGTCTACCTGGCCCCCGAAACCTTCAGCGTCACCGAGCCCGACGGCGTGGCGCTCGACGTGTTCTCCGTCGGAGCCCTCGCCATCCTGCTCCTCACCGGGCAACCCCCTGCTGCTGACCTGACCGAACGAGAAGCCATGCTGGCCGAGCACGGCGCCCTCACCCTTCGAGCGGCCGCGGACCAGGTGCCCGCACGGCTCGCCGAATTCGTCGCCTTTGCCACCGACCCGGTGCCGGCCCGCCGGGCGACGATCCGGGATCTTCTGGAGCTCCTCGATGACGCGCTGGACGAGCTTACGGCCCCCGCGCCGGCCGCCCTCGACCCTGACCTCGACGGGGACGCCGCCGGGTCGACCGCGGTCGACCCGCTCGTTGCCCACCAGGGTGGAGTCCTGGAAGGAGGATGGGAGGTGCTCCGGCGCCTCGGCACGGGCTCCACGGCAGTGGCCCTGCTCTGCCGACGAGCAGGCGGCGCTGAGCCCGAGGTGCTCAAGATCGCCAAGGACGAGAGCCACGCCGAGAGGCTTCGCGAGGAGGCGTTGGTGCTGCGGGAGCTCCACGCCGCAGGGATCGTCGAGCTGCACGCGGTCGAGCGCATCGGTGGCCGCACGGCGCTCCGCCTCGCCCCGGCCGGCGACCCCGAGGACAAGCAGGGTATGACGCTCGCCGACCGTCTTGCCACCCAAGGGCGGGTGGGGCTCGATCTCCTCGAGCGCTTCGGTGACGACCTTCTTGAGATCGTGGCCTACCTCGAGAGCGAGGGTGTGACGCACCGCGACATCAAGCCCGACAACCTCGGCGTCCGGCCGCGCCGTGGCGATCGTTCGCTCCACCTGGTCCTCTTCGACTTCTCGCTCGCCCGCACCCCGGACACCAGCCTCACCGCCGGCACCCCCGGCTACCTTGACCCGTTCCTACCCAAGCGCCCAGCGCGGCGCTGGGACCGAGCGGCCGAGCGCTATGCCGTGGCTACCGTCCTCCATGAGATGGCGACCGGAGTCCGGCCCGTGTGGGGTGACGGGCGAACCGATCCGATCCACCTAACTGACGACGAGCCTCGCCTCGACCCGGAGCTGTTCGACCCGTCGGTGCGCGACGGTCTGTCCCGCTTCTTCGCCCGAGCACTCCATCGCGTCCCCGATCGGCGATTCGCCACGACCGACTCGATGCGCCAAGCGTGGCGGGGCGTGTTCGCCGCTGCGCGGCGCCCGACCACTGCCAGCGGCGAGGATCGGGCCGCTGACGCGGCGACCCTCGAGCGCCTCGCCGACGTCGCCGACGACGACACGCCGGTCATGCAGCTCGGGCTCTCGGGAGCGGCGACGAGCGCGCTGGAGCGGTTGGGCGTGGGCACCGTCCGTCAGCTGCTCGACTACCCGACGATCGACTGGAACCGGGCCGCTGGCGTCGGTCTGCAGGTGCGACGCGAGGTCCTCGACGCGATCGGTCGCCTCCGCTCCCGGGCAGGGTTCGACGGCGATGTCCCGGATCCGGCGGCCAGTATCGACCGCCTCGCCGCCGCCTTGGTCCCCAAACCGACGACCGCCCAGGCTCAGGCCGATGGCCCGGCCCTCGCGGTTCTCCTCGGCCAGCCTGGTGGCTCAATGTCACCCCTCCCGCTCGACGGCAGCCCGGGAGCGCCGAGCGAGGTCGAGTGGCCCGGACCAGCTGACGTGGCCGCGGCATGCGCGCTCGACCGGGCGGGCTACGACGCCCTTCTCGACCGTGCCCGGGCCCGTTGGTCGAAGCAACCAGGCATGACGCAGGCACGTCACGACATTGCCGGCGTCCTCCAGCGATCGGGCGGTGTGCTCCCGGCCGAGGACATCGCCTTGGCCATGCTCGCCCAACGCGGCTCGACGAGCACCGGCCCGGAACGACTGCGCCGCGCTCGGGCGGTGGTGCGTGCGGCGCTGGAGACGGAAGCTGCACGCGAGACCAATCGCTTCACCTGGCGCCGGCTCGCCGGTGGCGCGTCGGCGGTGGTCGCCCTGCGCAACGAGTCGCTGGATGCCGAGGCACTGGCCGACTACGCCGCCAACCTCGGGCGCGAAGCCGACGAGATCGCCCGGACGGATCCCT
>JAJYVX010000038.1 GCA_021791795.1 Actinomycetes bacterium
GGAGGCCTTGCCCTCCCGCCACCAAGAGCGGTCGTTCTGCGCGACGTCCTCGGGCAGCGGCAGCCCGGCGGTGGCGCAGAGCTCTGCGAAGAATTGCGGCTCGAGTGCCCCGACGGCCACGTACCTGCCGTCGGCGCACTCGTAGACCTCGTAGAACGGCGCCCCGGTGTCGAGCAGGTTCGTGCCACGCTCCTCGGACCAGACCCCGAGCGCCCGGAACGACCAGAGCATCGCGGCGAGCAGCGCGGACCCGTCCACCATGGCGGCGTCGACGACCTGGCCAACACCACCGGCGCGAGCACCGGCAAGGGCAGCGAGCACCCCGACGACGAGAAGCATCCCGCCGCCGCCGAAGTCGCCGACGAGGTTCACGGGAGGGACAGGCCGCTCGCCTTGCCTGCCGAAGAGGGAGAGGGTGCCGGAAAGCGCGAGGTAGTCGATGTCATGGCCGGCACTAGCGGAAAGCGGCCCGACCTGCCCCCATCCCGTCATCCGTCCGTACACGAGCGAAGGCTTGCGAGCGAGGCACTCGCCCGGCCCGAGACCGAGGCGCTCGGTGACCCCCGGCCTGAAGCCCTCGAGCAGGACGTCGGCCCGGCTCGCGAGGTCGAGCGCCAGGGCCGCTCCGTCGGCCGACTTGAGATCGAGACCGATCGAGCGCTTGTTGCGCTGAAGGATGTCCCAGCGGGGGCCCACCGGCGTGCTGGCCGGCACGGCCGACGGGCGGTCCACGCGCAGCACGTCGGCACCGAGGTCGCCGAGGACCATGCCCGCGAACGGCGCCGGTCCGATCCCGGCGAGCTCGAGGACCCGCACTCCGGAGAGAGGACCGGTCGGCGTCACAGCAAGCCGAGCAGCTCTTGCTTCTTCGCTTCGAATTCGGCGTCGGTTATCACGCCGGCACGATGAAGCTGGGCGAGTTCGTCGAGCTGCGCGCCGACCGACCGGGTGGCTGAGGGCTGCGCACCTCCCGGGGCCGCGTCTCCACCGGGACCGCTGCCTCGCTCCGATCTACGCCAGGAGACGCGGCCGCCATCGCGCCGTCCTCCCGCAGCCGGAGGCTCCTCCTGCGGCGAGGAGCGCTTCGGCTCGGCGGGTGGCGGCTGGACCGCCGAGGCCGGAACAGCACCAGAGAGAAGCTGGCTTATGACGGACTGGACGTGGGCGGGACGGCGGATGTCGGGAAACGGCTCCTCGCCGCTCCGGCCGGCCGACTCGATGGTGAGGCTGCCGGCCCCGAGGAGCCGCTCGACGAGCGTCTGGCGGTACGTCACGTCCTGCACCCGCCTCAGTGGTATCTCACGGCCCACCCTTCGGACGAGCCCGCTGCGATAGATGATGCGCGAAGTCGTGACGACGAGGAGGGCCGACCGCCAGCTGACGAGCTTCGCGAGGAAGGCGCCGATCGCGACGACGCCTACGGCCGCAAGGACGTAGGCAACCCAGATCGGAGCCGAGCCCCAGATGACGACGACGGTCACGCAGCCGGCGAGCACGAGCAGCGTCACGAAGGCCCGGGGTACGAGGAGGGACCAATGGGGGTGCGCTTCGAGCACCACCTCCTCGCCCGGTCCCAGCAGCCTGCTCGGGAACGGCACGGCGGGTTCAGCCGAGCTTCCGCCCGATGGCGCCGGCGCCCTTCAGCACGGAACCGTCCGATCCGGCCACCGAGAACACCACCGAGGGCCTCTGCGTGGCCTCGGTCAGCATGTCGGAGAGCAGCGTCTCGAAGGAGAGCGGCGGGTCGATCCACAGATATCTCGCGAGGGAACCGGGGATCGTGTTTATCTCGTTCACGTAGGCCGTCTCACCGTCGGAGAGGAAGTCGATCCTGGCCACGCCGCGCACGTCGAGCAGCCTGGCCACCTCGCCTGCGACCGCCTTGATGCTCTGCTCCAACTCGGGCCGGATGCGCGCCGGGAGCTCGCGGGGAGCGGTGGTCATCCCCTCGCCACCGACGTACTTGTCGGAGTAGTCGAGGATCTCGGCCTGTGCCGTCGTGCGAATCGGACGCTCCACTGCTGAGACCTGCAGCTCCGGCCACGTCCTCACGGCGACTTGAAGGTCGAAGAAGCCGTCCTGGTAGGGCTCGAGCACGGCTCCTCGCCTCACGTGGGGGTTGGCCGAGAGCCGTGCGACGGCGCTGTCGAAATCGGGCACCACCTCGACTCCGATGGAAGAACCCCCGAAGCGGGGTTTGAGGATGTAGGGGCCGTCGAAGTTTGGCGGCGAGGACGTCCTGAAGAGCGGCATGAGGGGAAGCATCTGGAGCCAGGCGGACCCGGCCAACGCCCTGAAGGCCAGCTTGTCCATCCCGAGGAGTGCGCCGGCCGCGGTCGGTCCCGTATAGGGCAGTCCGACGAGGTCGAGCACCCCCTGCAGCGTCCCGTCCTCACCCGGCCCGCCGTGGCAGCAGTTGAGCGCTATCTCGACACCGAGCGGTCCCTCCTTGCCACCGAAGCGCCCCGACTTGCGGAGGGCGAACCCTGCGTCCGCCCCCACCTGTAGCGAGAGCGGTTGCGCCTTGGGCGGGTTCCCCTGGAGGAAGTCGCGCGCTTCGAGGTTCGGGGGCACGAGGAACCACTGGCCGTGCTTGGTCCAATAGAGGGCCGACACCGAGGCGACCCCGGGCACCTGCGGCAGCTTGCGGAGGACCTGCAGTCCGGTGAGGATCGACACGTCATGTTCGGGAGACGGCCCTCCGAAGATGACGCCTACGCGGAGCGGGCTCATGACACGGCCACTCTACCTGGGCACTGCTGCTGGAACACGGAGCACGGTCACGGGAAGTGGTCGGGGAGGTCGTTCTCGTACAGCACCGCGTCACCAGGTCCGAGGTGCCGTCGCACCCACTCGACCGCCTGCGGGAGGACGTCGACGACGTGCACTTCGGCGCCACTCTGCCCGGCTCCTCCGCCGGTGCCGGGCGAGCTTCTCTCCGCTCCCTCGACCAACGCTCGGCGATTCGTACGCGCCACCGCCACGAGATCGGTCACGAGTGCCGACGCCTCCGCCGCCAGGCGGGCGTTCTCCTCGGCCTGGGTACGACCGAGCTCGACCATGCCCGGCGTCACGAGCACGCGGCGGCCCTCGGGTGCCTCCGTGCCGAGGCGGCGGATGGCCATGCGCGCCCCCGCCGGGTTCGAGTTGAAGGTGTCGTCGAGCACGACGTATCCACCCTCGGCGAGGTGTCGCTGGAGGCGGTTCGGCGGGGACGGGAGGCCGGCGAGCCTCGCCGGTATCTCCCCGGGCGGCGTGCCGAGCTCGATGGCCACTGCTGCGGCGCAGGCGGCGTTCGACAGCGCTGGGGGCTGCTCGCCCGTAGCGACCGGCGCGGCGCCGACGAGGCGGCCCGCCACGTGGAGCTCGAGCGCCCCGCCTCCGGCGATCACGGCGACGTCGGCGTGCGGGTCGGCTCCCGAGGCGCGAACCACCTGCTTTCCCTCCCTCTCGAGCCGTTCGGCCAGGCCCGAGAGACGCTCGTCGTCGACGTTGAGGACCACCACCCGGGCCCGCTCCGCTATCTCCGACTTCGCCTCGAGCGTGCGGTCGAGGCTCCGAAACCGCTCGAGGTGAGCAGGCCCGATCGCGGTGATGACGGATATCTCGGGCACGATCCACGAGCAGAGCGCCCGGATCTCTCCACGCCCGTAGGTGCCCATCTCGGCGACGAAGACCTCGGTCCCGGGTCCGAGATGCTCGTTCACGGTTCTCGCAAGTCCGGGCCGGTTGTTGAAGCTCGCCGGCGACGCAAGGGTGTTGAGCCTGTCTCCGACGAAATGGGCGATGTACCCCTTCGTCGTCGTCTTCCCAAACGAACCGGTGACGGCGACGACCCTCGGGCGAACTCGTGCGAGCTTGGTGCGAGCCTCGATCACGTGGCGTTCGGCCAGCCCATCCTCGAGCGGAGCGAGGGCGAGAAGCGCCACGTCGACGAGGACGGGGACGAGGAGCGCCAGGAGCGCTCCAGCACGGACGGCGCCGCTCAGGCCGGCGAAGGTTCCTGACAAGGCGACGACGAGAGCGGCGAGGGTCGCCGCGCCGGCGGCGAGCGTACGCAGCCTGCGGGTCCACCTGAGCTTCGAGGTGCGGCCCCGCAGGCCGAGCCCGACCGGGGACACCAGCAGGACGAGCGCGACGGCAAAGGCGACCGCCGGCCAGACGAAGGTGAGCACCGCGGCGATGACGCCCACCGCGCCGAGCGCGAGGTTGAGCGAGCTCGACGCCCACCAGCGCAACGCGAAGCGGGTGACCGAGCCGGAGAGGTAGTGCTCGCGCTGCGCCACGCGCATCCATCGGAGACCAGCCGTGAGGACGGCCCCGAGGATCGTCGCGAGGGCGACCGCCTCGAGCGCCGTCACTCAGGCATCACCGCAGCGCTCGAGCGCCGCCCGTAGCTCTCGGGGGGCGGTGAGGGGCGTCATGTGGCCCGCCCCGTGCACGACCGTGAGTCTGCAGCTGCCACCGAGAGTCGTGCAGGCCCGCTCGGCCACCTCGAGCGGCGCTTCGGAGTCGGCGTCTCCCCACACGAGCTCGACGGGGCAGCGGAGGGCCCGAAGAGGTGGCTCGTAGTCCTCGGCGAGGAGACGCACGAGCGTGCCGCGCATGACACCCGAGGCGGCCCTGTAGTCGGCCGAGCCATACCGCTGACGGAACAGCTCCATGCGGTCCTCGCTCAGGAGCCCGGCTCTCCGCAATCGCCTGACGCTCCTATAGACGAGCGGTGGCTTGGCACGCCGACCCGAGGGTGGGTAGAGGGGGACGCCTGTGAGGACGAGCGCGCGAACGGCCTCCGGATGTGCGGCCCCAAGGTGCACGGCCACCCTTCCCCCGAAGGAGTGCCCGAGGACCACGCAAGGCGCCGACATCTTCTCGAGGAGCGGCACGAGCGCCTCGGCGTAGTCGGCCGACCCCCACGCCTCGGCCGGCGCCGGCGTGCCGCCGAATCCGGGCAGGTCCACCGCTACCGCCGAGAGCGGCGTCGGCTCCCTCAGCAGGAGCGAGAAGTCGCTGTGGTCCCGTCTCCAGCCGTGCAGCGCGAGCACGACCGCCGGATCGGAGCCGTACGACTCGCCGAATAGCCCCGTACCGGGGAATGCTCGCAGCACGCGAGCAAGATAGTGGCGCGCAGCTGCAGGCTACGTTCGTTGTCGTGACGCGACCCCTACGGCCCAGCCGGGCGACGGGCTCGAGCAGACCGGATCCACAGGCGCTCCTTACCGGTTGCGACCCGAGGCAGGTCGAAGCAATCACCTCGCCGGCCACCACGCTCCTCGTGTTGGCCGGCGCCGGATCGGGGAAGACGAGGGTCCTCACCCGCCGGATCGCGTGGCGGGTCAGCACCGGCTCGGCACTACCCGAGCACGTTCTTGCTGTCACCTTCACCCGCAAGGCAGCGGCCGAGCTCCGTGCCCGGCTGGCCGGGCTCGGTCTTCCGGAGACCGTGAGAGCCGGCACCTTCCACTCCGTAGCCCTGAGCGAGCTGAGGCAGCTCGCAGCCGAAGAGAGGCGGCAGCCGCCAGTAGTGCTGTCGTCCAAGGTTCGTCTCCTGGGAAAGGTCACTTCGGGCTGGTCTCCGAGGACGAGCTGGTCGGGTGAGGGGCGTCGCAGCAGGACAGCGGGCGGCGCCCGGCGACTCGAGGAGGCCGTCTTCCCCTTGGCCGAGCTGGCGCAGGAGATCGAGTGGGCGAAGGCGCGCCTCCTCGACCCTTCGAGCTACGAGAGAGCAGCCGCCATCGCCGGGAGGAGCACGAGCTGGCCGCCGGGCCTCGTAGCCGACGCGTTCCACGCCTACGAGCTCGAGAAGCGCCGCCGCAGGGTGCTCGACTTCGAGGATCTGCTCTCGCGCTGCTCCGAGGCCCTCGAAGACGACGCCGAGTTCGCAGCATCGGCGAGATGGCGGGCGAGGCACTTCTTCGTCGACGAGTACCAGGACGTGAACGCGGCGCAGCTGCGGTTCCTGCGCCTCTTCCTCGGCGAAAGGCATGACCTGTCCGTGGTGGGCGACCCGTTCCAGGCGATCTACGCCTGGAACGGCAGTGACCCCGAAGCGATCACGCGCTTCACCGCGGACTTCCCGGACGCTGCGGTGGTCGAGCTCCGCACCAATTATCGATCCACGGGCGAGGTGCTCGTCGCGGCGGGAGCGGTACTCGGCCACGTGAGAGCCCTGCCGGCCGGGGTGCCGGGCAACAGCGGTCCGACGCCGACGGTCACCGAGTTCGGCACCGGACCCGAAGAGGCCGAGGGCGTGGCGAAAAGGGCGCGACTCGCGAAACGTCCGGGGCGGTGCTGGTCGCAGATCGCCGTCCTCGCGCGCACGAACGCCCAGTTGGAGGCCGTCGAACAGGCCATGTCCCGCCGGCAGATACCCACTCGTTCCCCTTCTCTGGCCAGCTTCCTCGACGGGGAGGATGTCCAGATGGCGCTCGGTGACGCCGCCGGCCTTCCCACGAGGGAAGCTCTCTCGGCGTGGGCGGCCGACGTCGCCGAGTCCGGCCAGGAAGAGCTGGCGAAGCTCGCCCGCGAGTACCTGGAGGAGGACTCGTGGGCAAACGGGGCAGGGTTTCGCAATTGGGTGGTGACCCAGGTCCGCTCCGGAGAGCCCGTCTTCCACTCCGACGCCGTCACGCTCACGACATTCCACAGGTCGAAGGGCCTCGAGTGGCCGGTCGTGTTCCTCGTCGGGCTCGAAGACGGCTTCGTGCCCATCTCCTATGCCAGGGACCCGGACGCCCTCGCCGAGGAGCGGAGGCTCCTCTATGTCGCCTGCACCCGGGCCGGTGAGGAGCTGCACTGCTCCTTCGCCCGGGAGCGCATCTTCGGCTCGTCGGGGCGCCCCTCGGTCCGCACGCCGTCACCCTGGCTCCGGGCGATCGAGGCGGCCGTCGCCTCGTCGCCGTTCGACGCCGGCAGAGGCACCGAAGGCGGCATGACGGCAAAGGAGGCGCTTGAGATTTCGAGAAGATCCCTCGGGGTGAGCTGACGGTTGGTTAGGGTTCCAAGGACCCATCGGCACCGATGGGTGCGCATGGGTCCTGGCGCGAAGTACCATTTGGGAGTTGCGGCCACCAGACGAGCGGCAGGAGCGACAGGCAGTGCATCTGGCGCCTCCTCCACCAGGTGGTGGACTCAGCGATCGAAGGAGCGTGCATGTCGACGGATGCTGGCACAAGGGCGGCAGATATCGAGGCGCGCAACCAGTACCTCGGAATCATCGACGACGCCTGGGAGGTCTACCGCGAGGCGATCGAGCGTGCCTGGGACAGCTATGAGAAGTCCCTCGAGCCGGCGCGGCTCACCTACGAGGAAGCTCAGGTCGCGGCCGAGGAAGCCCACGGGAAGGCGATCGACGAGGCTTGGGCGATCTACAAGCAGGCGGTGGCGAACGCTCCCTCGACGATGCGGCGGGAGATCGTGGCACAGGCTCGCGCGGCCTACAACGAGACCGCGGCGCAGGTGCGCAAGACCTACAACGAGAGCATGTCGATCGCCCGGGACGAGTACCTGCGCAACGTGAACAGCGCCCGCTCGGCATACCGCGCCGCTGTGGACGGCGAGCTCGACGCCCACAGGGAGGCGGTGCGGGCCGCCTGGACGAACTACCTGGAGATGGTGGACTCGGACGTCACCGTCGCCGAGGACTGAGCTCAGCTCTTCCAAGCACCCGGCTGCCTCGACCGCCGTGGGCCCGAGACGCCGTCAGGCGAGGGCCCTCGACAGGTCGTCGATGAGGTCGTCGACGTTCTCGAGCCCGACCGAGAGGCGGAGCAGTGCCGGATCTACCTCGAGCGGGGATCCAGCCGCCGACAGGTGAGTCATCCTCGCCGGCTGCTCCACGAGGGACTCGACCGCCCCGAGAGATTCCGCGAGCGTGAACAGCTCGGTCTTGCCGGCCACGGCGAGAGCTTGGCTCTCACCCCCTCGGAGCGTGAACGACACCATCGCCCCGAAGTCCCGCATCTGGCGGCTCGCCAGCTCGTGACCGGGATGAGAGACCAGTCCCGGGTAGTTGACGTGCGAGACCGACCGGTGCGCCGCGAGGAACTCGGCGATGACCGAGGCGTTGCGGCACTGTCGGTCCATGCGAACGGCGAGCGTCTTCATGCCCCGAAGCACGAGGTAGCAGTCGAACGGGCTCGGCACCGCTCCCGCGGCGTTCTGGATGAAGTGAAGCGAGCTCGCGATCTCCTCGTCGTCGGTCACGGCCACGCCCCCCACGACGTCGGAGTGCCCGCCGAGGTACTTGGTCGACGAATGAACGACGATGTCGGCTCCGAGAGACAGTGGGCGCTGCAGGTAGGGGGTGGCGAAGGTGTTGTCGACGACGACCAGCGCACCGGCGTCGTGAGCGATCGCCGACACCGCTTCCACATCGACGATGCCGAGGAGCGGGTTGCTCGGCGTCTCCAGCCAGACCAACTTCGTCTCGTCGGTCATGGCCCGCGGCAGCCCCCCGAGATCCGCGAGGTTGACGGAGGTGTGGCTGATGCCCGAGGCACCGAACACCCGTGCGATGAGGCGCCACGTCCCCCCGTAGGCGTCGTTTCCCATGACGACGTGGTCGCCCGGCACGAGCGAGCGGAGGACGCCGTCGGCGGCGGCCATCCCGCTCGAGAAGGCGACGGCGAAACGGGCCCGCTCGAGAGCCGCAACGGCCGTCTCGAGTGCAGCCCGTGTCGGGTTGCCGGTGCGGCTGTACTCGAAGCCGCGGTGCTCCCCCACGGCGTCCTGCGCGTACGTGGTCGCGAGGTGGATGGGCGTCACCACTGCCCCGGTCGCCTTGTCGGCCTCCTGGCCGGCGTGGACGGCCAGGGTCTCGAAGCCGGGCATCTCCTCGCTCACTTGATCGCCTCGCTCTCACTTGCCGCCACGGCGAGGAAGCCGAGGGCGTCCGTCCGGGAGATCACGCCGACCGGATGACCGTGGTCGATCACGAGGATGGCCGGTGACGCCTCGAGCCGGTTCACTGCCAGCTCGACGCTCTCTCCGGCACCCACGCTCGGTAACGGCGGGCCCATGACCTCGCGAACCGAGCGGTCGAGGAGCGACGGGTCACTGAGCGCCTTGCGCATCAGGTCGTGCTCGTGGACCGCCCCTACGACCTCGGCCTCGGCGAGCGGCACCTCGTCCAGTTGAACCACGGGCAACTGTGACACCGAGTACTCCTGCATTATCGCGACGGCCTCGGAGGCCTTGTCGTCCGGATGCACGTGTATCAGTTCGGGGAGGCGCCGCCCCTTCTTCTCCAGGACGTCTGCCACCGTCTGTCCGCGCCCTCGCAGGAAACCGTGGTCGGACATCCACTCGTCGCTGTACAGCTTCGACAGGTACCCCCGGCCGGAGTCGGGGATGAGCGTCACGACGACGTCGCGAGGACCGAGGCGCGGCGCCAGCTGGAGCGCTGCCCAGATCGCCGTTCCGGCGGACCCGCCGACAAGGATCCCTTCCTCGACGCCGACCCGCCTCGCCGTGTGGAAGGAGTCGGCGTCGCTCACCATGATGACCTCGTCCACCGCCCCGGGGTCGTATGTCGTGGGCCAGAAGTCCTCGCCGATCCCCTCGACGAGGTACGGACGGCCGCTCCCGCCGGAGTAGACCGAGCCCTCGGGATCCGCTCCCACTATGCGGACACCCGGGTCCTTTGATTTGAGGTACCTGCCTATTCCGCTCACAGTCCCGCCCGTCCCGATTCCGGCGACGAAGTAGGTGATCCGTCCGGCGGTCTGATGCCAGATCTCGGGACCTGTGGTCCGCACATGAGACTCGGGGTTCTCCTGGTTGCTGTACTGATCCGGGTGGAAGGCGCCCGGGATCTCGCGCGCGAGGCGGGCGGTGACCGAGTAGTAGGAGTCGGGGTGCTCGGGTGGCACGGCGGTCGGGCAGATCACCACCTGGGCACCGTAGGCACGCAGGAGAGCGACCTTCTCCGGTGCCATCTTGTCGGGCATGACGAAGATGCACCGGTAGTGCCGCCGAGCCGCGACTATGGCGAGGCCGACACCGGTGTTGCCGGACGTTCCCTCGACGATCGTCCCTCCCGGCCTCAAGAGCCCGTCGCGCTCGGCGGCGTCGACCATGGCGACCGCCGGGCGGTCCTTCACGCTGCCCCCCGGGTTCAGGAGCTCGAGCTTCGCGAGGAGGGGGCAGGGCAGGTCGCGGCCGAGGCGGTCGAGGCGCACGAGAGGCGTGTTGCCCACGACCTCGAGGACGGAGCCGACGACATCCATCCGTGGACCCGGATCGCTCAGCGGTAGCACCTCCACCCCGGACAGGTCCTTTCGCTCACCCACCTCGTCGTCGGTGTGGAGTCGAACGAGGAGGCCGGCACGGTGGAGCCGAGCGGCGACATCGCCTGCGTAGGGACCTGCGACAGTCACCCGGCGCGGCAGGTGCGACCGCAGGTCTATGAGGACGTCCGGGGCGACGTCCGGCCCGTCGACCTGCACGACCCTCGAGTTGCGGGCGAGGAGGAACTCGGGCGGCTCGATGACCCCGGCGAGAACTAGGACGTCCATCGCCACATGTTGCCGCGATCAGTGCCCCGCGTACACCCTCAGACGATCGCGTCCGAGTGATTTGGCTTCGTACATGGCCCGGTCGGCCGCCTGGACGACCTCCTCGAGCGTCTCCCCGTGCCCGGGGAAGAGCGCCACGCCGATCGAAGCCGTGACCGGGCCGAGCTCGTCGGAGGGCGACGGCAGGTCGCCCAGCGCCTCGCGGATGCTCTCCGCCACGCGGATCGCAGCCCGCTCGTCGCCGTCCCGGAGGACGAGCAGGAACTCGTCACCCCCGTAGCGGACGGCGGCGTCGCCCGTGCGCACGGAGTGCGACAACGCCCGAGCCGTGTTGCGCAGGACGACGTCGCCGACGGCATGGCCGAGCGTGTCGTTGACGCGCTTGAAGTGGTCGAGGTCTACGAGGAGCAGGGCTATCGGCGTGCCCGCCCGCACAGCTTGCGCCGCCTCCCGACGCGCTAGCTCGTCCCACCAGCGCATGTTGAGAAGGCCGGTCAGGTTGTCGGTGATCGCCCTGTGCTCGAGCTCGGAGTAGAGCTGCGCGTTGCGCCAGGCGGCCGCGGCCAGATAGCCGAAGAGCTGGCATCTCTCCACGTCCGTCGCGGAGAAGGCATGCGTCCCGTCGCGCCAGACGTCGAGAACCCCGAGGCGGTGGTCGCCCGCGATGAGCGGGACAACGACGAGCGACTCGTCGATCCGGCCCGGGTCGCTTCCCGGGACGTGCGCCGCCTCGGAGTGCGCATAGGTGTCGGGGCAGTTGTACGGCTCGCCCCGCAGGAATGCCCAACCGGTGATGCCGCTGTCGAGGGAGTCGTCGAGGTCCATCAGACCCTCGAGGCCGTCGCCGACGACAGTGCGCGGGATCATCCGGTAGGACTCCCAGTCGGCCTCGAATACCGCCAGCCGGTCGAACGGCACGACCTGGGGGAGCATCTCCCCCACGATCTCGAGGATGCGCGTCGTCTCGCGCTCCGCCTGAAACCTGCGGGACGTCTCGGCGAGGACGCTGGCAAAACCCCGGTCGTCCACCACACCACCCATCCCCGCGGGAAGCTCGGCGAAGGCGAGCGCCGGCACCTCTGTCCTCGGCTGCTCGAGCGGCTGCACCACCTGCTGACGGAACCACGCTCGTGAGACGACCTCGTCTCCCGGCACGGCGACGGCGGCATCGAGCACGACCGGCGGGCTGAGGAACCAACCGCTGCCGAGCTGCAGGCCGAGCTCGGTCAGCGTCCTCGCCACGCCCTCCTCGTCCACTCCCTGAGCGGCGACCCTGCCACCGAGACGGGAGAAGAACGCGAGCAGGCCGGAGATGGCAGCCCTCGCGGCTCCGTCGCCTTCGACACGACGGACGATGTGCCGGTCGACGAACACGAGGAAGGGCTTCAGCTGGGCGACCTCGGGGCGGCCGACCGAGGCGAGGCTCACGCTCTCGAAGGCCAAACGGAACCCCTCCTCGACCAGTCTCTCCGCCACCGTCATCCTGTTCCCTTCGAGCAGGGAGAGCCCCGGTGCAGGGATCAGCCAGACGACCTCCGCCGGGTCGACGCCTGCCTCCCGGGCAAGCACGCCGAGCCGCCCGGCGTGCTCCGGGCTGAAGTTGTGGCCGACGGGCACGACGCTCACAGCGGGCCTCATCGCCGGAGCGAGCGACAGCACACGCTCGAACAGGTCTTCCGGGTCCAGCTCCACGTCGACCGGTCGGCTGAGCACTTCGTAGGCCACCGCCCGGTGGTCACCGATGTAGAGGACGGGGCGGAGAGCTATGCCGAGAGCGCTCTCTGTGGGATCCACCACCATCTGCCCTTGCTCCTCATTGTGGCCAGGTCGCGCGCTCCCACCCGCGGGAACAGGTTCGCCGCGCCCCCTTGCGCGACGGCCGGTGCGCAGGACAATGGTACTTAACGGTCTCCGAGAGATCCGCCGGGACCACGTTGCGTGAACTTTCGCCGCCCGGCGAAGGAGACCGGGGCCGGCTCGGCGGCCACGCAAGCGGCGCAGGCGCCGAGCACGGCGAAGTGGCGAGGGTCAATGCGGAAGCCGAAGCGCTTTCGGGCGGATCGGGCCAGTCCGGCGAACATCTCCGCGGGAGCCTCCACGGTCTCTCCGCAGCGCTCGCAGACGAGGTGGCCGTGCGGGGAAGAGGCGAGGTGGTAGCTCGCCGGGCCGTGGCCGAGATGCGTGTGAACGAGCACGCCGAGCCGCTCGAGCTCGTCGAGGTTGCGGTAGATGGTCGAGATGTGCACGTCCGGCATCTTCGCCTGCACGATGGCGGCCAGGTCCTCGGCCGTGCAGTGCCCGGACGACGCGAAGAGCGCCTCGAGCAATGACCGCCGCGCGGTCGTGACCCGGCCGCCACGCGCCCGCACGAGCGCAAGGACCTGCTCGACTTGTTCGCGGGGGATCGTTCCCCGCTCCGCGCTTGGTCCGGTCCTCGGCGGCGTCACATGCGAAGCTTAAGGCCCTGCCCCACCCGTCGAGATGAGACAGCGACCTGAAACTACCCGCAACCTGGTCGCAATTGCGTCCCACTACCCGCTAGGGTGGCCGAGTGGTGGACCGGGGCAGGGAAAGTCACATGGCCACCTCACGACAGGTGAGCGGCGCCTCGAGGCTCCGCCGTGTCCAGTCCTCGCTCTCCGCCGGCGAGTGGACCCGCGTCGCCGGTATGACCGGAACGGTCATCGCTCTCCACGTCATCGGGTTCGTGCTGCTCTTCGCCGCCACCGCCAAGCACCTGCACCTCACGAAGACACAACTCTTCGGCGTCGGCACCGGCATCCTCGCCTACACGCTCGGGATGCGGCACGCCTTCGACGCCGACCACATCGCGGCCATCGACAACACCACGCGGAAGCTGATGTCGGAGAAGAAGCGACCGCTCAGCGTCGGCTTCTTCTTCTCCCTCGGCCACTCGTCGGTCGTCTTCGCCTTGGCCTTGCTCCTGAACTTCGGCATCAGGACACTCGACGCCCAGGTGAAGAACGGATCCTCGACATTGCACGAGGTCACGAACGTCGTGGGTACATCGGTCTCGGGCTTCTTCCTCTACCTCATCGCGGTCCTCAACGTCGTCGTGCTCATCTCCATCCTCCGCGTCTTCCGCGACATGCGCCGAGGCATCTACGACGACGAGGAGCTCGAGGAGCAGCTCAACAAGCGCGGACTCATGAACCGGTTCTTCGGTGGGCTGTCGCGGCGCATCGACTCCCCATGGAAGATGTACCCGGTAGGAGTGCTGTTCGGCCTCGGGTTCGACACGGCGTCCGAGGTGGCGCTGCTCGTGCTCTCGGGCACCGCGGTGGCGAGCGGGCTCCCCTTCTACGCCATCCTCGCGCTGCCGATCCTGTTCGCGGCGGGAATGAGCCTGCTCGACACGGCGGACGGCTGCTTCATGAACTTCGCCTACGGCTGGGCGTTCTCCCGGCCGATCCGGAAGGTCTATTACAACATCACCATCACCGGTCTCTCGGTGGTGGTGGCGTTCCTCATCGGGACGATAGAGGTCGTCGGTCTCCTCGCACAGGAGTTGCACCTGAAGGGCGGAACGGCCCGGTTGTTCGCGAACTTCAACATCAACACGGCGGGTTTCGTCATCGTCGGGCTCTTCGTCGTGACCTGGATCGTCGCCCTCTCGCTCTGGCGCTTCGGCCACATAGAGGAGCGCTGGAACAGCGCTGCAGAACGAGCGCGCTCCGAGCGCGAGCAGCCCGAGCTGGCGGAGATGACGGACGGATGAGCCCCGGCGGCGATCGGCCTGCGCGCTCAGTCGCCGTCCGCAAGCTTGAGCAGCCGTCCCACCTCACGGTCGACTGACCAGCGCTCCTCCGGCAGGTGGTGATCACCCGCCCATGCGGACACGAGCCGCGAGCTCCCTGCCTGTTCGAGGAGGGCAGCTCCGATCCGGTCGTGCTGGACGTACGCCGACGTCCGGGCGGCAAAGGACCGTGGGGTGGGACCACCCTCAGGCTCGTACCACGCGACCACCCGCCGCCGGCCGAGCACGATGGCTGCAAGCGTCGCGTAGACGCGACTGAAAGACCCGAGCCGGCTCTCGATCTTGCCCACGTCGTGCAGAAGAGCGGCCGCCGTGAAGCCCTCGGGGAGGGATCCGCCACCGAGGCGCCGCTCGGCTGCAAGGGCGATCGCCCGCCTGGCGACCCCGATCGCATGCCGCCTGTCCGCGGCTGACATCCGCCCGAAGAGGCGAAGCTCCTCCTCGCTCAGCTCGGCTCTCGCCCACCGCTCGGACTCAGCCTTCGGTCCGACAGGCACGAGTGAGCCGAAGAAGCGGATCGCGAGGTGCGGGACCGACCCGAACCCTTGCGCCCGCCTCACGGGCGGAAAGCGTAGGGCGGCCTCGGCCCGTCGCCGGCAGGACTGGGCGGCTGCGGTCGCCCGGGCGGCTGGCTCAGTTGACTCCTCGCTCTGCCGCGTCCCGCGCCGCACCGTCGACGGGGTCTGACACCCCGCTCGCGAGCCGAGCGGTCTCAGCCCTGTAGACGCGCAACCGGTGCACGATCACGACGACGATGGCCGCGACAACGGCCGCGCCGAGCACGTACCCGGCATCGCTGAAGCCGTGCATGATGGAGCTGTACTGGCTGCCCACCCCGTAGCCGATACCGGCCATGGCGCCGTCCCAGATCAGGCTGCCGATGGCCGTGAGCACACCGAAGCGGACGAGGGGCACCTCGGCCACCCCGGCGGGCAGCGCGGCAAAATTGCGTACGAACGGCACACATCGCGTGGCGAGCACTCCGAAGCGTTCGTGCCGGTCGTACCAACGCTCGGCCCGGTCGAGGTCGGCGTGGGTGAGGAGGATGTACTTCCCGAACCGGTCGACGAATCCGCGTCCTGCCGTGCGCCCGATGACCCAGGCGATGTAGGCGCCGACGACCTCGCCGGACGCCCCGACCAGGATGGCGGCGACGAGGTTCAGCTTCCCCGTCGCCGCGAGAACGCCGGCGACGCCCATCGTGAGCTCTGAGGATGTCGGAACACAGCACGACTGGGCGATGCAGAGGACGAATATCGCGACGTAGCCGTAGGAGTGGACGAGACTCGTCGGATCGAGCAAGCCGAGCACGGCCGAATGCTACAGGCGTCCTCTCGCGAGGTGAGTGGAAATTGCCGGCTCTCAGTTGGCTCTCAGCACCGAGACCAGGCTGTAAAAGCGGGCCGCGAGTCGTAGGATTGCCTGGTAGGTACGGATGCCCAGTCACCCGACCGGTCAGATGCTCGAAAAGAGGGCGTCATGACCGAAACGACCGGGACTAGTCGTCTCACCGGGGACGAGCCTCCTCACCATCTCCCGCGGGACTCTCGTCGTCTCCGCTCCCGGCAACCGGCCGTCACCGAAGAGATGCAGCTGGGTGCCCGCGGAGAGGAGGGGCTATGAAGACGGGGCCGGCTCGCCGCCGGACAGGAGCGTCGGCGCCTTCCCGACCCAGTCGGCCGCCGGCATGAAGGTGACTGCACCCCTCACCGCGGGGGTCGTGGACGTCGTGGCGTTCCTGCAAGGTGACGCGGCTCTCCTCGAGGTGAGCCCGCAGAACCCGCTGCCCGCGGTGCTCGTCGCGGCCGGCTCTCCCCACAACGGTGAGCTTCTCGTCGCAAGCGGCTACAAGGGCTCTGTCTCCCAGAGCGTCGACTTTGACATAAGCGAGCCGTCATCTACGACCGGCGATATGAGTGCTCAGCAGACTGTCGGTGGCGTGCCCTTCACGGAGATGACGGCAGCGACGAGCGCCGGGATGTCCGGCGGGCCAGTCGTCGACATGCAGGGCGAGTCGTGGCACAGCGGGAGCCGGCCCAGCTGGAGCCGGTCCAGCCGGAGTCGGTCCAGCCGGAGTCGGCCCAGCCCTCGTCTCCTCTGGAGGCTGCCGCTGCCACCGCCCCTGCGCCCGCCAGCAGGTTCTGCCCGCAGTGCGGAGAGCCGCACGGCCCCGAAGCTCAGTTCTGCAGCGCCTGTGGGCTGCGTCTCGAGCGGACCGCAATTCACCTGGGGCGAGATGCACGTGGGGAGCCGGTCGGTGTTCGAGGCGGCGGGTTTTGCCGAGGTGAGCCACCCGAGCGTGCGGCGGGCGGTGCTGCGGGCCGATCTCGCACGCCCGTAGGGCCGGCGATCAGCCCCGCTGCCCGACACGCCACGGTCCGCCGTGAAGTCGCTGGTAGTCGCCCAGGCGAGCTGTCCCGAGCCATTGCCGAAGCGACGATCTTCGTGGCTGCGTACCCTGGGTCATAGCTCTCCCTGAATGTGTAGCGGAGGCTACGCGCGACCCGGCGGTCGGGTGCACGCAGGCGATCGCTTGGGAATCGGGATGCGGGGACACCTTGTAGAGCCAGGGAAGTTACAATGCAGCAGTGCAGACGACGAGCGCAAGAGTGTCCTATCGGGGACAGACCAGCCTTCCCGCAGATCTTCGCCACCGCTGGGGCATCGAGGAGGGCGGCGAGATCTCGTTCATCGATCTCGGAGATGCCGCCCTCGTCATCCCAGGCGGGGTCCAGGTTGCTCGGAGGGAGTTGCACCGCGTCTTGCGAGAGCGGTACACCGCAGGGGCGACAGCGATCGGGGACCCCAACCTCGCCGACCAATAGTCGCGGCGAGATCGCCAGATGGCCGCTGTCGCCGTTCTCGACGACCGGCTGTTGATCGAGGAGCTTCTCGTCGGCCTGCCCCACGGGCGTGAGGAGCTCCACACCACGACATACTGGTACTACCGCGCCTGTCGCGCCGCGGTGCTCGGTGCAGGCGGCCACCTGTCAGGCCCGTTCGCACGCGTGGACGCGGATCAACAGGCAACCGCCATCATCAGCCTGCTGGAGCTTCGCGACGACATCTCACTTCCCGATCCCCGCTCGACGGTCCCAGAAATGGCCCGGCTCGCCGGGCGCCACCCACGCCTCAACCTCATGAACCTGGAGGCCGTGGCACTCGGACACCTTCTCAGTGCCACGGTGTGGCTGTCACGCGAGTCCGCCGAGGGCATTCTTCCTGGCGTCCTCGACCACGAGCGCGTTCGTTGGCGCACCGTCACGATCGAATGAGCCGCCGTGCCGCCGTCGACCGGTATTGTCGTGAGGAGTGCAGCGTCGCTCCGTGCTCAAGGCCGCTGGGTCCTCGCGACTGGCACTGGCCGCAGGAGTATTGCGGCGGGGTGCCGACGGCTCCGGCTTGGCCATCGAATCGCCAAGTGGCACGCGCACGCCCGTCGTCATCTTGGCCCCTCACATGCTCGATTCGGGCGGGGCGCTCCTGGCGGGCGCCGACGGCACCCCATTGTTGCGTGAAGGCCAGGCCATCGAGCTAATCGGAGGGGCGGCTGCGCCAGATGACCCGAGGTACCCCTCCTTCTTGGCGTCGGAGGTCATCGTTCTCGACGGTTGAGGCATGAAGGCCCGTGCCGTCGTCGACGAAGCCGGCCGATTGCCATGGCTCTGGCCGCTCAGCACGGACCCACTATCCCCGAGACGATCTGCGAAGGAAGTGAACACCCCGGTAGCCTGGGAGCGACTATCCGGCGATCGGGGGCGCGCCTTCGATCCGTCGGTCCCGCGATAGGGGGCAGGACTACCGTGGCGCCGATGCGCACCGATCATCGAGTCGACCGGCTGCTCAACTCGCCCCAAGGGCAAGAGCTCATATTTTCGCTGATCCCCTCGATCAGTGACATGGATCTTGACGGGCTAGAGCTGCGTGAAGCCAGGGAGAGGATCCGAACAGCCGTCGCGGCACAGAGCCCGCTCCCCGACGGACCGGTCAGCTACCTCGCCGCGCTCGCCCGTGCGACGTTCAGGTTCGGCTTCTCGGGGAGCGAGGAATCGCTCTGGCCTCTTCTCACTGCCGCCCGGGAGGAGCTGCGCCCGGTGGCCGAAGCCGTCGTCACTGCGGTCTCCCGGTATGGCTGGTGGGCGCCGGTGCAGCGTTCCGACCAGCGGCTACTCATCTGGGACGACCACGACGAGCTTCATGGGGAGGCGGTCGACGATGCTGTCCGTTCCGGGGTGGAGCGTGCACGCAGGGAGAACGAGGAGGGGCTCGCCAGAGCCCGTCCTTGTTTGCGACCCGGCCATCGCAGGGGCGCCCGCTGGTGGTCGGCGCCCGACTTCGCACCAATGACCTGGACCACTGGAGCCGTACCCCCCTTGCCGACGACCGCACTGCTCGGCTTCATCGACACCCACCAGCCCTTCGAGCCGACCGGTGCCAGTGTCCTGTCAGTGACGGTCGAAGACGAAGCCCGTGTCTACGAAGTTGCAGTTCCAGACGACTGGCGCCGATTGGTCGAGCGGTTCCCAATGGACGTGACCGGCACCCACGACGGCGAGTGGCGCTCCTGGGGAGGCGTCACAGGACCGTGGGTCCTCCCAAACTGGAGCGAGGTGATGGAGCACTTCGACGGGATGCACGTCACGGTTGGCGGCTTCGTCAGCTCGTGTGGACTGGCCCTTCCAGTCGAAGGGGGCTTCACGATGCTTGCCGGGTGGATTCCCGATGCGACCCTGTGGCTACACGACGTCACCATCGACCGACAAGTGCTCGGTCGATGGTACGGCACCCCCACGACAGACGTTGCTGAAGTGATGGCGGGTTGGACGGCGGGGCAGGGCGAACGAACCAAGCGCTGATGACTCCCCGCCGGCGTTTCGGGACACGGTCAGGTGTCGAGCAGCCCGCACATAGGGGACACGCTCGCGGCGCGGCCGCAAACGGCAGATCGCCCAGCCTCTTCGGAGGGCCCCCAGCGCGCCGGTGCGCCGGTTCACCTACCTACGAGCACCTCGTCCCTCGGAGTTGCGAGGAGCACCGGTGAAGCATCCTGGGATCCCCGGAGGCTCCATACCTTGGAATGCCATGAAGAGGGGCCTCCCCCGGTGAGAACGTGGGCGGAAGCTGTCAAGCTGTTTGAGACGGGGGGCGTTCAAACGTTCTCTATGAGCGCCTCCTCGGGTTCGTTGATCCAGGCCATCACCGGGAGCTTGGGGGGTGACGGCGGCCGAGAGAACCGGGACGGGTTGGCGGCGTAGGCCGCGTCGAGCGTCGCGGCGCGTTGGATCCGGATCTCCTGGGCGGTCCCGTAGTGGACACTGGCCGGCGTGTGCAGGCCCAGGGCCCGGTGACGATGGACGTGGTTGTAGTAGTCGAAGAACTGCTCGCACCAGGCACGCGCGTCGTCGAGGGTGTCGAAGTGCCCCGGCCACGCCGGGCAGTACTTGAGGGTCTTGAAGTGGCTCTCGATGTAGGGGTTGTCGTCGCTCACGTGGGGCCTCGAGTGGGTTCGGGTGACGCCCAGGTCTTCGAGGAGCTGGGCGACCGTCTTCGACGTCATCGACGTGCCACGGTCGGCATGGAGGGTGAGCTGGCCCCGTGCGATCCCCTGACGTTTGCAAGCCTCGTCGATGAGGGCCTTGGCGACCAGCGAGTCCTCCGACGCGGCCACCGTCCAGCCGACGACGTAGCGGGAGAAGATGTCGATGATCACGTAGCAGTCGAAGAAGACGCCGCGGGCCCATCCGGGGAGCTTGGTGATGTCCCACGACCACACCTCGAGCGGGTTGTGGGCGACGAGGTGGGGCTTCTTCTTCGCCGGATGGGTTCGCTGGCGCCGACGGTCACGGCTCTCGCCCACCTCGCGCAGGATCCGGTGCATGGTCGACTGGCTGCACAGGTACGTTCCGTCGTCGAGCAGCATGGCCCACACCTGGGCGACCGCCAGGTCGGCGTAGGCCGGGCTGCGCAGCACTGCGAGCACCTCCGCCCGCTCCTTGGGACAAAGGGCGTTGTTCGGCGTTCCCCGAGGGGCTCTTGGCCCGTGCAGCGCTCCGCGCCGGGCCCGGTAGTGGGTGGCCCTGGACCGACCGGTCAGCGTGCACGCCCGGGTCACCCCCACCACCGGGACGAGCTCATCGCAGGTGGCCACGGTCACGGCGTCGACTTCTTGTCGGTGTCCGCGCTCTCGGCCAACATCTCCAAGAGCGCGGAAGCTTTTCCCATGATCTCCAGGGCGGTCTTGGTCCGCTTCAGCTCCGCTTCGGTGCGCTGGTGGCGCCGGCGCAGCTTGTCGAGCTCGACCTCGGCCGGGTGGCGCTTGGACTGGCGGACCCGGGCCTCGAGTGCGCCGAGGGCGCCGGCCTCTCGAGCGTGACGCCACTCGGTGATCTGGGAGCTGAACAGGCCCTCACGGCGAAGCACCGAGCCCTTCTCGCCCTCGGGAGCCGCTTCGTACTCGGCCAGGATGGCCAGCTTGTACTCGGCGCTGAACCGCCGACGCTGCGGCCGGGCGGCGGGGTCTTCTTCGGACACGTCTCCATCATGGGCGCGTCGATCCAGGACTGCAGTGGGAAGTGACATCAAACAGGGGTTCCGTTCTCGCCCTACGAGGGAAGGTCCGCAGCAGCAGGCGTCTCACGTCAGCTTGACACGTAGGG
>JAJYVX010000243.1 GCA_021791795.1 Actinomycetes bacterium
GGTCGAGCTCTGCCGTTTCTCCGCCTGGCGCTTTGCCGGCCGGCTCCGTCCCGTCCTTCTTGCCGCCTCGCCGGAACGGATCGTTCGCTTCGGCGAGGTCGGCCCCGGCGAGCGCGCCGGCTCACGCCCTCACGCGCCGCGGGACCTCACGGCCGGCGGTCCGGTCGGGCGGCTTGCCGAGGCGGCCCTCACCGCCGAGGCGGAGCGGACCGGTCCGGCCGGCACGATCGTCCGCCTCCCGCCCACCTTCGAGCGCCAGCCCCTCGTCGAGGCGCTCCTCGCCGAAGCGCTCGGGGAGGACGCCGGCAAGAGCGCCCTCGTCCTCGTCGAGTCGCGGGCCGACGCCGAGCGGCTCGGGCGGAACCTCGAGCGATCGGGTTGGCCGGTCGCCGCCTACCCGGAGGGCTGGGCCCGTGCGGCGGCACCCGGCCAGGTGGTGGTCGTCGGCACAAGAAACGCCGCTTTCTCCCCACGAACGCCCTCTCTCACCATCGTCCTCGACGCCCACGGCGAGGCCTACCGCGCCGAGCGGGTGCCGGCCGTCGACGCCCGGGTGGTGGTCGCCGAGCGGTCGCGGCGGGCCGGCACGCCCCTCGTCTACGTGACGCCGTGCCCGACCCTCGAGCTGCAGGACTCCCGAAGGGTCGTCACGCTCCCGGCCCCGCTCGAGCGGGAGGGGTGGGGGAGCCTTGTCGTGCTCGACCGCCGTGAGGAGGACCCGGCCGAGGGCGCCTATCCCTCGAGCCTCGTCCGCCTGGTGCGAGATGCCCACTCGGCCGAGGCAGAAGCCGGGTCGAACCGGCCGGTCGTCTGCGTGCTGAACCGCACCGGCCGCGCCCGCCTGCTCGCCTGCCGGCTCTGTCACAGCCTGCAGCGCTGCCCGCGCTGCGGCGCCGCCGAGATCGAGGCCGCCCGGCCTGCCCCGGGCCAGGTAGGGGTGCTCAGCTGCGTGCGCTGTGGCGGTGAGCGGCCCGCCCTCTGCTCGGAGTGCGGTTCTGCGAGCCTCAAGATCCTTCGGGCCGGGGTCTCGCGGGCTCGAGAGGAGCTCGAGGCCGTCACCGGCCTCCGGGTCGGCGAGGTCTCCGGTCCCCGCAGCCCCGTGCCGTCCGAGCCCGTCCTCATCGGGACCGAGGCCGTCTTGCACCGGGTGCGGTCGGCCGCCCTCGTCGCGTTCCTCGCCTTCGACCAGCAGCTCTTCGCCCCCCGTTTTCGCGCCGCCGAGGAGGCGCTCGTCCTTCTCGCCCGTGCCGCCCGCCTCGTCACCGGCCGGGCTCGCCGCCACGGGCCGGGCGTGGTGGTGAGGACCTCGGTCCCCGACCACGACGTCCTGCGAGCCGCCCGCCTCGGCGACCCCGGGGTGCTCGCCGCGGCCGAACGCGCCCGCCGTGAGCTGCTCGGCCTGCCGCCGTTCGGCTCGCTCGCCCTCGTCGAAGGCGAGGGGGCCGAAGCCGCTTGCTCCCGCCTCCCCGCCGAGCTCGCAGCGGGCGTCTCAAGGCTCGGACCCGAGCGCTTCGTCGTGCGCGCCGGCTCGCCCGAGGCGCTCGCCGACGGCCTTGCCGGGCTGGCGAGCGCGAGCCCGTCGGGCTTCGCGACCCTCGGGGCGCGCGTGGAGGTGGAACCGCTCTCGCTGTAGCCGCAGGCCTTGGCTGTGGCCGCAGGCCTTGGGCTTTGGGAGCCGAACGCTCGAGGCCCCGGCCCGCGGTCGTAGCCGGAGGCCCGCAGAGATTCCCGAGGCGACCTGCTACGATGTCTCTGCCAGTTCGCGCTGGTGTGCTGTCGCGGAGATCGCTACGGCACTTCCGTTGTTTCCCCGCCAGGTCGGCGCGCCCGACCGGTACCAGGAGAAGGTCAGCTTTCCACGCATGCCCGACAAGACGGCGACGATCGCAGAGCACCGGCTGCACGAGACGGACACCGGCTCCCCGGAGGTGCAGGTGGCGCTGCTCACAGAGCGCATCAACCACCTCACCGAGCACCTGAAGGTGCACCGCGGTGACCACCACACCCGTCGCGGCCTCATGAAGCTCATCGGTCGTCGTCGCCGTCTTCTCGACTACGTGAGAGCGAACGACGTCGACCGGTACCGGGCGCTCATCGCCCGGCTCGGCATCAGGCGCTAGCCGAGGGACTCAGCACCCTGGGCGGCCTCGCCGCCCGTACATAGGGGCGAGGCCGGGCGTCCGGCTCCGACCCGTACGACTACGGCGCCGGCGGTTGCCAGCTGCCAGTCGCCGGGTCCCACGAAGGTGGTGCTCGACGACTGGGAACTGGCCGGTGCAGGCGCCTCTAACCCCTTTTAGGAGTGTCATGGCGGACGCCATCACCGTGTCGGGTCCCGTGAGCGGGACCGACAAGACCCTTTCTTTCGAGACCGGCAAGCTCGCCGGCCAGGCCGACGGGGCCGTGCTCGCCCGGCTCGGCGACACGATCGTCCTCGTGACGGCGACGGCGGCCCGCAAGGTCCGCGAGGGGACCGACTTCTTCCCCCTCACCGTCGACGTCGAGGAGCGGATGTACGCCGCCGGCAAGATCCCCGGCTCGTTCTTCCGCCGGGAGGGTCGTGCCACCGATCAGGCGATCCTGATCGACCGCCTCATCGACCGCCCGCTCAGGCCGTCGTTCCCCGAGGGCTTTCGCAACGAGGTCCACATCGTCGGCACCGTCTTCGGCGCCGACCAGGTGAACCCCCACGACGTCCTCGCCATCAACGGCGCCTCTGCAGCCCTCATGATCTCGGGCATCCCCTTCGACGGGCCGATTGGCGCCGTCCGCATCGCCTTCAGCCGCGAGGGCGAGTGGTTCCCGCATCCCACCTATAAGGAGGGTGACGACTCGACCTTCGAGCTCGTCGTCGCCGGCCGGGCCCTCGGTGAGGAGCCGGATGCCGACGTGGCCATCATGATGGTCGAAGCAGGCGGCACCGAACGGGCATGGCAGTACTACGAGAGCGGCGCCCCGAAGGTGACCGAAGAGGTGATAGCCGACGGTCTCGAGGCTGCGAAGCAGTGGATCCGCGAGTCGATCGCCCTCCAGCGTGAGCTCGTCGCCAAGGCGGGCGGGAAGGAGACCATCCCGTTCGAGCTCTTCGTCGACTACGGCGAGGACGTCTTCGAGCGGGTGAAGGCGGTCGGCGGCGACCGCATCGCCGAGGCGAACGCCATCACGACGAAGACCGAACGCAACGAGGCGCTCGACGAGGCTGCCGACGCGGTCCTCTCCGAGCTCGCCGGGGAGCTCGAAGGGCGGGAGCGCGAGATCAAGGCAGCGGTCCGCTCGCTCACGAAGACGATCGTGAGGCGCCGGATAGTCGAGGAGGGTGTCCGGATCGACGGCCGTGGCCCGACCGACATCCGCCCTCTTTCGGCCGAGGTCGGTCTGATCCCGACCGCCCACGGCTCGGGGCTCTTCCAGCGGGGCGACACCCAGGTCCTCAACATCGCCACTCTCGGCATGCCGCGGATGAACCAGATGCTCGACACGATCGGCATCGACGAGTCCAAGCGCTACATGCACCACTACAACTTCCCGCCGTTCTCGACCGGAGAGACCGGGTTCATGCGAGGCCCGAAGCGCCGGGAGATCGGCCACGGCCTGCTTGCGGAGCGAGCGCTCCTCGCAGTCGTCCCGCCGGAGGACGAGTTCCCCTACGTGCTGCGGCTCGTCTCGGAGGTGCTGAGCTCGAACGGTTCGACGTCGATGGCGTCGGTCTGCGGCTCGACTCTCTCGCTCATGGACGCCGGAGTGCCGATCAAGGCGCCGGTGGCCGGCATCGCCATGGGTCTCGTCTACGCCGAGGGCAAGTACACGACGCTCACCGACATCCTCGGCGCCGAGGACGCCTTCGGAGA
>JAJYVX010000244.1 GCA_021791795.1 Actinomycetes bacterium
GTCCCCGATATCTCGTGATCTTTCCCGTTCTCTTTCGGAACTCTCGATCTCGCTAGCGGCCCGTACGACAATCCAGCGCTGCACGACGCGACTCAGCTCGGGTACATCGTCGCGAAGCGTCCGCCAGACTCGCTCGTAATCGATGCCATGGTATGCATGATCAACAATGATCCGCATGCCTCTGATCTCAGCCCAAGGCAGCTCACCCGTTCCCGCGACAAGGTCGCTCGGGAGCTTCGTCGCTATGTCGCCGAGGCGTCCGACCACTGCCTCGCCCGCGAGGCGAAGCGGCCGTTCGGCCTCCCAGCGATCCTTGCCGAGGCCAACCAGTTCGGCAGCCGCATCGACGGCTTCGGCCAAGTCCTCCAGGAGGTCATCGAAGTTGCGGCGAGCGGCCGTCACAGATCGATCGCCTCCTCGCGAATGCGGTGATGGCGCGGTCGGAGACCCCCGGTCGAGACCACGTCGACGGGCATCCCCAGCAAGGCCTCCAGATCCTGGGTGAGCCCCACCTGATCGAGGAGCGACGCCTCAGCCTCGAAGTCAACGAGGAGATCGACGTCGCTCGACGGTCCCGCATCGCCTCGGGCGACCGACCCGAAGACCCGCACCCGCGACGCATGACGACGAAGAGCAACCGCCAAGATCGTCTCCCGGCGACCCCGCAGCGCTTCGATCGTAGGTACAACTTGGGCCATATCCGAAGTGTACCGGGGGTCCGGGCTGGCAGCATTATCCCGCGGCTAGCCCACGGCTAGCCCTGATATTCCAGCCTTGTTGCCCGACGGCTGACCGCGAACCGCGCGTCCTGGGAGTTGACGCCGTTGACAGCCTTCGAGGGGGTCGGTGATTCGACGTGCCGGAACTGCGCCGGTCCGTCGATGGACGCCAGCACCATGGTTGCGAGGACGAGTGAAATGAGCCGGGTGGGAGGACGGACCCGGAGGGCCAGTCCCTTTGGCTCAGTGACCCCCGCGCGCAGCCGTCCCGGCTGACGGACGAGCAGCGCCTCGGGGTGTCGGCGATGACCCGCCTCGGGGAGAAGACGTGAGCCGGCTCCTGACGCCGTCGATCAGGATCTCGATGCCGTAGTCGAACCGCTCGACGGGGTCGGATTCGAGGACGGCGGTGAGCGCCGAGGCGAACCCTGCCGACAAGGGCGTGTCGCTGCGCTCCAGACGGGCATACCAGTTGTCATCGGTGGGGAGCCGGGCCTGGGCCTGCTCCTCAATGGTGTGGCCCAGCACGTAGTAGAAGGCGGCGAAGGTCAGCCATCCAGCCTCCTTTTCGGGCAGGCCTGCTACCGAGAGGAGGGAGAAGGCGGCCTCGCCGGCACCGAGGGTGTTCCTGGCGGCTACATAGGTTCCAGCCACCAGGCGCGCCCCGTCACGGTGGGCGAGCAGCGCTCGGCGCAGCCGGTGTGCCAGGCAGTGGAACCGCTCCGCCCAGTCACCGCCGTCGAGATCCTCCCCTACGCCTTCGAGCACGGCCTCGGCCATGGCGTCGAGGAGGGCTTCCTTGCTCGGGACGTGGCGGTAGAGGGCGCTCGCTCGGACCCCGAGGCGCTCACCGAGCCTGCGGAGGGTGAGCGCGTCGAGGCCCTCCTCGTCGAGGAGGTACAACGCGCCCTCGATGACATCTGCTCGCCGCAACATCAGCGCTGGCACACTCGGGAGACTGTGACACCGTAGCTGGACTGTGAACGAGGTTCACAGCTTCTCGTCGGAAGTGTGCAATGTTCACCGTGAACACCGAACACATCTCGTCATCATCGTCCGCCCTCGAGCCGAGTCGCCGAGCGATCTCTCCAGACCTCCAGACGTCCGGGGTGTAGCGACCCGATGTCCCACTCGCCGTGGTCGTGGCAATCGCATGCGTGACCCAGTTCATGGTGGTCCTCGACTCCACCATCGTCACCGTCGCCCTGCCCGCCATGCGAGCTGGGCTCCACCTCTCACCCAACCAACAGCAGTGGGTGCTCTCGGGCTACCTCGTCGCGCTCGGGGGCCTCATGCTCGCCGGGGCACGTGCGAGCGATCTGTTCGGTAGGCGCCGGGTGTTCCTCCTCGGCCTCGGGGTCTTCACCGCGGCGAGCATGGCGGGCGGCTTGGCGGTGAGCGGAGCGATGCTGCTCGGCGCCCGGATCGCAGAGGGCATCGGCGCGGCGCTCCTTGCCCCATCGAGCTTGAGCCTCATCACTGCCAACCACGTCGATCCCAGCGCCCGGCACAGGGAGCTTGCGTTGTGGAGCGTGATGGGGGGCGTAGCGAGCTCGTCGGGCCTGGTCCTCGGCGGGGTGCTGACCTCGGCGCTCAGCTGGCGCTGGGTCCTGTTCGTGAACGTCCCGATCGGCGTGGCACTCTTCGCCGTAGCGGCATGGAGCCTCCTGCCAAGTGCCGTAGGGGGAAGCCGCCGCCACCTGGACCTTCCAGCCGCGGTGTCTGCCACGCTCGGTATCGGACTGCTCACCTACGGCCTGTCGCAGGTGACCGCGACCGGATGGGGCTCAGCCCAGGTCCTCGGAGCGCTCGCCGGCGCAGCGGTCAGCCTTGCCCTCTTCGTCGTTGTCGAGGCCACCCGTCCCGACCCGCTCATCCCGCTCCGTCTGTTCAAGATGGCGAACCTACGGATCGGCAACCTCGTCATGGCGATCCTCGGGGTTACCATGACGGCCGCGCTCTACGTCGTCTCGCTCTACCTCGAGCAACTGCTCGGCGAGAGCGCCCTCGAAGCGGGCCTGTCGCTCCTTCCGATGACCGTGCTCCTCGTCGCCGTCGGGCTGGGCGCGCGACGGCTGATCGTCGTGTTCGGACCACGGCGGCTGCTCGTCACCGGCGCCCTCGTCACGGCTCTCGCGCCTGCCGGTGTACCCGGCCTATCTCAGCCACGTGCTCGGCCCCACCCTCTTCAGCGTCGCCCGGTCTGTCGCCGATGGCTCGACGTTGCCAACCCCGGGGGCTGCGACCATCCACGGGTACGGCGTCGCCATCTTGGTCAACGCGGCTGTACTGTTCCTCGCTGCTGTGCTCGCGCTCTTCCTCCGCGATCGGAAAGACTTACGCTGAACCCAACGGCGTGATTCCCGTCCGGCTCCTCGGCGTGTTAGCGGAGTTCGAACGGGCCACCGTTATCGACCGCGTCGTCCAACCCCGCGTCATCCAACCCACGTACCTCATACGCGGCGGCATTCCCACCCATCCGGCCGAAACCCCCGACCAAACCGCCCCCACGTCGGCGTCTCGCGCCGTGACAAGAATGGTGGGCGCTAGAGGACTCGAACCTCCGACCTCAGCCGTGTGAAGGCTGCGCTCTAACCGACTGAGCTAAGCGCCCGTGACGAGAAACTTGATGGTAGCGCCCCAGAGAGCCTGGCTGCTATTCGACTGCGGAAAAAGTCGAAGAACATACGTTCAGCTGTGTTTCCGCTATTATCGACATGCTGCGAGGGCCAGTGTCGCCCCTTCGAGCGAGGACCAGAAACATCGATCCCCGGAAGGACGACCAGTGGATTTACCGAAGCAGCCTGCAGGCTTGTACCGACCCGACTTCGAGCACGACGCATGTGGAGTCGCCTTCGTGGTTGACATGCACGGTCGGCGCAGCCACGACATCGTGGAAATGGGCCTGCAGGCGCTGTGCAATCTCGAACACCGTGGTGCTTCGGGAGCGGAGGCCAACACGGGGGACGGTGCCGGGATACTCCTACAGGTTCCCGACAGGTTCTACCGAGAGTCAGTCGGCTTCGACCTGCCGGAGCCGGGTCGTTACGCCACCGGGATAGTCTTCCTTCCCCAGGACCGCTCGGAGCGGGAGGCAGTTACGG
>JAJYVX010000245.1 GCA_021791795.1 Actinomycetes bacterium
TCTGCAGGCTGCCGCTGGCGTACTGGAGCGAGAAGGTGAGGCCCTGCCCGCTGGCGATGCCCTTCCCGCAGTGCCCGGCGCCGACCCCGGGGGAGCCGCAGGTCGAGGTGCCGCCCGGCTTGACGGTCCACCCGTGGCTCGCCAGCAGGCCGCGGGCCCGCGCCACGCTGTACGGATAGGGGTTGTCCTTCTCCTGGGGCGAGGCGAAGGCGTTGGCGGGCTTGATCGGCACCGGCCCGTACGTGGGCACCGCATGGCCGCGGAAGATGTCGCGGATGTACGCCGGCTGGTCGATGAGCGACTGGAGCGCCTGCCGGACGTACAGCTGGCCCACCAGGTTCTTGTATGGCCCGGTGTAGCCGAACTCGGCGAAGTTGGCGACCTCGGTTATCCAAGGCTTGACCGTATAGCCGTGCTGTGAGAAGTAGCTGGCAAGGCCGTAGTCGCTCGAGGGGAGCCAGCCGTAGTCAACTTGCCCGGATCGGAGCGCATCGATCTCAGCGGTGTCGCTCGTCTCTGTCACGTAGACCACCTGCTTCAGGTGCGGTTTGTCAGGCCCGGAATAGCGGGTGTTGCGCGACAACGTCGTCTCGTAGGTAGTCGGGCTGTATCCGGTGAGCACCCAGGGCCCGTCGACAACCTTCCAGAGCGGATTCGTTGCGTAGGTGCTGAGCTTGCTCGACTGACCGGTGAGGAAGGTGAACACCTTCTTCGCCCCCGCGGTCGTGAGGTCGTAATTGCCCACCGGGCCTGTCAGTGACTCCCGGTCCCAGCTGTGCTGCGGTAGCGGCACGATGACGCTCAGCTCGTTCGAGTCGTACCAGAGCGGGCTGAAAGCCTGGGTCAGGTGCATGACGAACTCCGAAGAGCTCACCCAGTCGATGCTCGCGACGTTGTCGGGGATGTCACCCGATACGTAGGTGCCGATGCTGGACTTGTCCGCCCGGTAGAGATCCCACCAGAGCTCGACATCCCGCGTGGTCACCGGCCGACCATCGGACCACATGAACCGCTTCAGCTTGATGGTCACAGTCCTGTCGTTGTTCGACCAGACAGGTGGATAGGCGATGCTCAGGGCCTCGTTCAGGGTCGGTTGGCTGCCGGTCCCGTAGGAGTAGAGCGGACGCCACATGTCGAGCTCGGTGTTCTGGTTGTAGAGCTCGTAGGAGGTCCCGGTCATGATCGGAAGGATCCAGTTGAAGTCGTCGCCGGGCTTGTGCGAGTAGACGGCCACCCCTCCGGAGACGACCTTGTTGCTGACTTGGGACGAGCTCGGGCTGTTCGCGCATGCAGAGACGAGAACAGACACGGTCACCAGCGCCGCGAACGTGCTGGTGGCTCGGCGCCTGCGGGTGGGCACGGATGCTGAGCTGACGACCTCGCGCAATGGACGACCTTCCTGTTTGTCGGGGTCGCCCGAGGCGCGACCCAGAAGCCGCGATGCTGAAGGGAGTTTGACATGCTGGACTTTGGCAGGTCAAGCAGGAATATCCAGCGTGGATGCCTAGTGTGTGGCACGACAGGTGCATAGTCTTGAATGTGCTTCAGGACATGGGTTCAACCGGCTCCTCGCAAAGTGGTCCGCCGGATCGGCAATGCTGAAGAACCGGATGCGATGCGCCGAAGCCCTACTCTGCGTGACATGCAGAGGTCCGAGCGCCAAGCGGCGCGGCGACAGAGCCTGCTCGAGGCGGCCGGCAAGGCAGCCTCTCGCCACGGTGCCGCACGACTCCGACTGAAGGACGTTGCCGACGCTGCAGGCGTCACCCCGGCTTCGATCCTCTACCACTTCGAGAACGGCATCGACGCCGTGCTCTCCGAGCTGTACCGGGAGATGACGGGCAGGTTCTGTGAGAAGAGACGGGCCATCGTCGACGCCGTCGATGAACCGGTGGACCAACTTGCCGCGGCCATTCGCGAAGGCGTCCCGAAGGGACCCGACGACAACGAGGCCGTGTTGCTGTGGCAGATGGACGCCTTCGTCGGGAGCGGCCCCCTCTACGACGTCCTCGGAACCCAATCCTTCGAGGAACAAGCCTCGGTGTACGAGCGGATCTGCGCAGTGGGAGAGGCGCGGGGAGACTTCGAGCTGGCAGCCCATCCCCGGGACGTCGGCCGGGTGCTCGTGGCGCTCGAAGACGGACTCGGCCGGCAGGTCATAGGCATCAACTCGGGCCTCGACCGCGAAAAGGCGCTGCAGATCATCAGCCAGGTTGCGAGCCTCCTCGTAGGGGCTGCCGTGCAGCTAGAGGACCGCAGCCCGGAAGCCGACTGAGGCCGCGCCTGTTCTCGTGCCGTGCATCTGAGGGGCCTGGCGGCACGCTGCCGCCCTCTCAGCGAGGCACACCACTTGGACGAACTGGCCGAGGCGATGCCGTCGACCCCGCTGCGTCCCAGCAGCTGTGGGCGGTCCTCGGTGAAGGACCGGACCGGGGACGCCGACCCGAATGTCCGAGGTACCCCAGCGCTCAGCGCCGGCGCTTGAACCAGCCTCGCTGCACAGGGGTCCCCCGGCGCTGCGACTTCTGCACATCCCTGAAGGCGTCGGCCGCCACGGCGTCGATCACGCCCTCGGCCTCGTCGAAGAGGGCAGCTATGTCGCCCGACGGCTCGTCGGGCTCGCTCTCTACGGAGGGCTCGATCAGCCGGCCGTGCTGCCATCCGGCGTCGGCGAGACGACGGGCGAACTTCGGGCAGTCGGCCGGGCAACGCCAAGGTGCCTCGGGAGCGAGGTCGAGGACGCAGAAACGCGCCACCTCGCCCGAGGCATAGGTTCTCGATTGGAAGTGCTTGCACTCCTCGCGCATGGGCATGAAAGAGCAGCTCCCAGCGTCTCAGCGGTCCAGAAACTCTATGCGGCGAACGACTGGAGCGGGCCGCGCCAGCCGGCTCAGCCGACCGAGCCGTCCATCTGCAGCTCGATCAGGCGGCTCCACTCGACTGCGTACTCCATCGGCAGCGTCCGGGTGATCGGCTCGATGAACCCGTTCACGATCATGCTCATCGCCTGGCTCTCGGAGAGGCCGCGGGACATCAGGTAGAAGAGCTGGTCGTCTCCGACCTTGGACACCGTCGCCTCGTGCCCGATCTGTGCGTCCCTCTCTTCGACCTCGATGTACGGCTTCGTCTCAGACGTCGAGTCCTCGTCGAGGATGAGCGCGTCGCACCGCACGAACGACTTCGAGTGCCGTGCACCTTCGTCCACATGGACCTTGCCTCGGTAGGTGGCGATGCCGCCGTCCTTCGAGATCGACTTGGACACGATCGTCGAGGTCGTCTCCGGTGCCGAGTGGACCATCTTCGCCCCCGTGTCCTGCTGCTGGCCCGGCCCGGCGTAGGCGACCGAGAGCACCTCACCCGAAGCCTTCGGCCCCATGAGGTAGACGGACGGGTACTTCATGGTGAGGCGGGACCCGATGTTGCCGTCGATCCACTCGACATGCGCTTCGGCTTCGGCGCGTGCTCGCTTCGTCACGAGGTTGTACACGTTCGAGGACCAGTTCTGGATCGTCGTGTACGTGATCCGGCTGCCCGGCAGGGCGACGAGCTCCACAACCGCCGAGTGGAGGGAATCCGAGGAGTACACCGGCGCGGAACAGCCCTCGACGTAGTGCACCTGGGCGCCCTCGTCGGCGATGATTAGCGTGCGCTCGAACTGGCCCATGTTCTCGGCGTTGATGCGGAAGTACGCCTGGAGCGGCATGTCCACCTTCACGCCCGGCGGCACGTAGATGAACGAGCCGCCTGACCAGACGGCCGAGTTGAGAGCGGCGAACT
>JAJYVX010000246.1 GCA_021791795.1 Actinomycetes bacterium
GAGCGGCTGGCGATCGAGGAGGCCGGTGTACTCGTCGAGTCGACTCGCGTCGCAGCCAATCTCCTCCATGTCTCGAGCGAGACGGCGCTCGACACCGCGACCGCGGTCGCGCGCCGTTATCCCTATCTCGACGTGCGGGTCGAGACGACGCTGCACCACCTCGTGCTCGCCGTCGAGGATCTCGAGGGCAAAGGTCTCGGAGGAAAGGTCAACCCACCGATCCGAGGACGCGAGGACAACGAGGCGCTCTGGCGTGGGGTGGCCGACGGTCGGATCTCCTGGGTGGCAAGCGACCACGCCTGCTGCATGGAGGCAGAGAAACAGGAGCTGTGGCCGGCGCTTCCAGGTTTCGGGGGGACGGCGTTGCTCTATCCCGTCCTTCTCTCCGAGGGTCACCACCGGCGCAAGCTACCCCTCACTCGGGTAGCCGAAGTGGCCGCAGCAGCGCCGGCGATTGCCTACAACGTCTATCCGAAGAAGGGAACGGTCGCCGTCGGCTCCGACGCGGACCTCGCGATCATCGACCTCGGCCGGGAGGAGGTCGTGACTCCAGCCCTCTGCCGCTCGGCGCAGGACCACACTCCCTTCGAGGGTGTCCGACTGAAGGGCTGGCCCGAGACCACGATCCTTCGGGGCCACCCGGTATTCGCAGACGACAAGGTCAGTTCCGACTGGCTAGGAGAGTACGTGGGTCGCTGACCGACCAGAGCAACACCCCACGACACATCGGCTGCTGCTAGCCCCGCCCCACCGCTGCTCACCGCTTGACAGCTCTCGCGTCGCGGACGCTAGAGTAAAGATCAGATGTTATGTGAGAGCGGCGTTTGGCCGAATTCACCGTTACCTCCGAGGAGCCAGAGCCTTCCGAGTATGCGCGGGAGGCTCGGCGTGGCCGCGCCGAGACGAGGGCGTCACCGAGGCATCGATCCTGTGTCGGGGGACGGCCCTGGCCGGGGAGTTGTGCCGAACCAGCCGCCTCTGGCGGCGCCGATCCAGTGTCGGTCGAGACGCGGCAGAGCTGGCGATCGTCGGCTTCGCGGGGTTTGCCGACTAGCATCTGACCTTTGGGGGCATGAGACGAACCTAGGGGTCGCGATGCAGCGAAACGCCACGGGCTACAAGCGTCTGGCTGACGAGTTGCGCGAGGCAATCCTCGCAGGAGAATACGCACCCGGCGAACGTCTTCCTGTGGAGGGCGAGCTGGCGGCCCGTTTCGGCGTCGGGCGCTCGACCGTGCGGGAGGCCCTGAGGATCCTTCTCTCCGAGGGACTCGTCGAGACTCTGAGGGGGGTGGCAGGGGGCACCTTTGTCGTCCATCCGGAGCCGGGCATCATCCGCGAGCGGCTCGAGGCAACCCTCATGCTGCTGGCGGCGACCGAACGGGTCACCGTCGAACAGCTGGTGGCGACTCGTGAGGCGCTCGAGCTGCCTGCGACGAGGGCTGCAGCGTTGCGTTGCGATAGCGCACAGCTGGCCAAGCTGGCCGCAGCCATTCCAGCCCCCGAGCGTGTCCTCGAGGTCGGCCTCGGATACGACTCCAACCGGGACTTCCATGCCACGATCCTCGAGGCGTCGGGCAATCCACTCCTTGCCGCGACCGCTGCACCGATCTTCGTGGTGCTTCGGCATCGCCTCCTCCGTGACGCCGCTCCTGCTGGTTTCTGGGATGACGTGGCGACCGACCACCGTCGGATCCTGTCGGCGATCCAGCGCCATGATCCCGACGAAGCCGTAGCAGAGATGGAGAAGCACCTCGTCAAGCTGCGGTCGACCTACGTATTGATCGATACGGCCGGCGTCATCCCGGCTCCGACTCTTGGTGGAGCCGAGACAGACGGCGACGCGCGTCCGCGCCACCGGCAGAGCGGCTCCAAGTCGAAATCAGGTCACGAGAGCCGAGAGTGAGACCTCTTAGCGACGTCCGGATCGTCTCGATCGAGCAATATGGCGCCGGTCCCTTCGCGTCGATGCACCTGGCCGATCTCGGCGCCGAGGTCATCAAGATCGAAGACCCTACCGTCGGGGGCGACGTCGGCCGGTATGTCCCGCCCTTCACCGAGGGCGAGGACAGTCTCTTCTTCGAGTCGTTCAACCGGAACAAGCGGAGCCTTGGTCTCGACATCCGAAGTGAGACCGGTCGTGAGGTCTTCGAGCGCCTCGTTGCGAAGTCCGACGTCGTCTTCTCGAACCTCAGAGGTGACGTACCGGAGAAGTTGAAGATCCGATACGAGGACCTTCGCTCGGTCAATCCGGCAATCGTGTGCTGCTCACTTTCAGGCTTCGGGATGGCTAGTTCCCGTCGCAACGAACCGAGCTATGACTACATGCTCCAAGGCACAGCTGGATGGATGCACCTCACGGGCGAGCCGGACGGCCCGCCGACAAAGAGCGGGCTTTCGCTCGTCGACTACTCCGGTGGGCTGATCGCGGCCGTGTCGCTCCTTGCGGCCCTACATGCAGCACGCCGTGACGGCAGAGGTACCGACTGCGACATCAGTCTCTACGATACGGCCGTCTCCCTGCTCACCTATCCCGCGGCCTGGTACCTGACTGCAGGTCATCAGCCGGAACGGACGCGGCAATCCGCTCATCCGTCGCTGGTGCCGTTCCAGAATTTCGAGACCGCCGACCGCTGGATCGTCGTCGGGTGCGCCAAAGAGAAGTTCTGGACGAGGCTCGTAGAGGTCTTGGAGATGCCGGAGCTGGCGAAAGAGGACGGGCTCTCCACCTTTGCTGGTCGGAGGCGACAGCGTGAGCAACTGCTCGAGCAGATGGAGGCTCGCTTCCGTGAGCGTCCGGCCGAGGAGTGGCTGAAGAGCCTGAGGGAAGCCGGAGTACCCTGCGCGCCGGTGAACACCGTGGCGGAGGCGCTCGCTGATCCACTTGCGATGGAGCGCGGCATGATCGTCGAGACCGAGCATCCACGCTTCGGCTCGGTCCGAGGAGTGTCGACCGCGGTAAGAGTCGGACCTCCGGGTGCCGATCGCCCGGTGCCTCGCAGGGCGCCTCAACGTGACGAGGACTCTGGATACGTGCTCGAGGAGCTGCTCGGTTACAGCGAGGCCGAGCTCGCCCAGCTGAGGCAGTCGGGAGCGTTCGGGGCGGGAGTGCCACAGGCGGGCAGATGACGTTCGCCGTCACCAGACGAGGTTGGTCGTCCGGTGACCGAAGAGAACTGAGAGGACCCTAAGGTGGACTTCGAGCTCAGCGACCTGCAAGCGGAATTTCGGAGAGTCATCAGAGATTTCGCCGACAAAGAGATCCGTCCGGTCGCCCGAGAGATGGAGCGATCGGGTCGCTACCCCGAGCGCATCGTCGACAGAATGAAGGAGATGGGCTTGTTCGGCATGACGGTGCCGGCAAGCTACGGCGGGCTCGAGTTGGACACGGTGTCACTCGCGCTCGTCTTCGAAGAGCTCTCACGCGCCTGGATGGGCGTGGCGGGAATTCTCGGGAGCCACTCCCTCGCGTGCCGTATGATCGCCCTCCACGGCACCGACGAGCAGAAGGATCGCTTCCTTCCCGAGCTCGCCTCCGGTGCCCGCCGTACCGGGATCGGCCTCACAGAGCCGGGTGCGGGCTCGGACCTGCAGGGGATCACGACGCGCGCCGAGCGGTCTGGCGATCACTACGTGGTCAACGGTACGAAGATGTGGATCACGAACGCGCGCCATGCCGACCCCCTGCCCGTGCTCGTGAAGACCGACCCGACTGCCTCTCCTCGCCACAGGGGGATGAGCGTGCTGCTCATCGAGGCGAAGCGGGCCGGCTT